>CAXUIM010000108.1:0-10719 GCA_964250885.1 uncultured Acidobacteriaceae bacterium
ATTCAGCGCGGCGATGCGGATGCGATGATCGCGGGTGGCTCGGAGGCCGCGATCACGCCTCTCAGCGTCGGCGGCTTCGCGGCGATGAAGGCGCTCTCCACCCGCAACGACGACCCCACCCACGCCTGCCGTCCGTTCGACAAGGATCGCGATGGCTTTGTCTGCGGCGAGGGCGCGGGCATTCTCATCCTGGAGGAGCTGGGGTTCGCGCAGGCTCGCGGCGCCAACATCCTCGCCGAAATCATCGGCTATGGCATGAGCGGCGATGCCTTCCACATGACCGGAATGGCGCCCGAGGGCGATGGCTGCCGGCGCGCCATGAACAATGCCATTAAGTCCGCCGGCATCTCTCCCGACAAGATCGACTATGTGAACGCGCACGCGACCTCCACGCCTCTCGGCGACGCCCTGGAATCGCAGGCCATCGAGAACGTCTTTGGGGAGCGCGCCCGCAACGGCACGCTTCTGGTCAGCTCCACCAAATCCATGACCGGACATCTTCTCGGCGGGGCCGGAGGCCTGGAGGCGGGCATCACGATCTGCGCGATGCAGGACCAGATCGCGCCCCCGACCATGAACCTGGAGAGCGTGGATCCGGTATGCCGGCTCAACTACGTTCCGAACAAGCCACAACCGGTCAAAATCGACTACGCCCTTTCCAACTCCTTTGGGTTTGGGGGGACGAATGGCTCGCTGGTCTTCAAACGCTGGGGCGCCGAGTAGCGTCTTTCGCAAGAAAGAGACGTTTTGCTGGCGGCCAGCTAGACGCGCCGCTTGTTGTGCGGACGTTTCAGAGGCGGCAACGCCCAAATCCTAAGAGCCTGAGAAAATGACTGGATGGTTCCCAGCTTCCCTACGATCATGTGCTTCGTTATGGCGGTCGGGTTCTTTGCATTTGCTGTCAAGCTGCGAAAGCTTAGGCTTTCTGAAAAGCCGCCAGCTTCGCGCGCGGGACTCACACTCGTACAGAGGCGTAAGAAGATTCAATTAGCGGTTTGGCTCTGTGTGGGCCTTAGTGTCTTTTCATTATTAGGCGCTATCTGTTTGGAGCTGCTTACCCGCCGACGCTAATTTCGAAAGTGCATCAGTACCCTAGAATTACCCACGACAATGCCGCTTATCGTTGCGGTCTCGAAACGCCAGATTCATACGCCTCGATCGTGATGGTGACCCCAGCTTGCCGATGCCCGTTCGATGAGGCCAATCCGGAATCATGTTCGTTCGTTCCGGCATCCAAGCCGCAAGGAGACTCTGATGCCCTTTCTGAAGGTTGGCGAAGAAAACTCGAGCGCAATCGACATCTACTATGAAGACCGCGGCACGGGCCGTCCCGTGCTGTTGATTCATGGCTGGCCGCTCTCCGGCGCCTCCTGGGAACGCCAAGCCGCTGCGCTGCTGGCCGCCGGATACCGCGTCATCACCTATGACCGCCGTGGTTTTGGCCGCTCCTCCGCTCCCAGCGAAGGCTATGACTACAACACTCTCGCCGGCGATACCTCCAAACTGATCGAGGCTCTGAACCTGCAGGATGTGGCGCTGGTCGGCTTCAGCATGGGGGGCGGCGAGGTGGCTCGGTACATGGGCAAATACAACTCAGGCCGGGTCAGCAAAGTCTGCTTCATGTCCTCCATCGCACCGGCCCTGCGCAAGTCCGGAGACAATCCGGACGGGATCGACGCCAGCGTCTTCGAAGGCATAAAGCAGCAGATCGAAAAAGATCGATTCGATTTCATCGAGAGCTTTCTCAAGAATTTCTACAACAAGAAGTTGGTGGGCGGCACCGATATCTCCGACGCCGCCATTCATGCCAGCTTCAATATCGCGTCGGCTTCGTCATATCAGGCCTTCCTCGACTGCGTCGATGCGTGGCTGGAAGATTTCCGCGGCGATATCGAACAGATCAAAGTTCCCACGCTGGTGGTGCATGGCGACGCCGACCAGATCCTGCCGCTGGAGGCGACCGGCAAGCGAACAGCGGAGCTGATTCCAGGCTCCCAGCTCCATGTCATAGAAGGCGGCCCGCACGGGCTCAACTGGACCCACGCGACCGAGGTCAACAAAGCATTGCTCACGTTCCTGAAGTGACCTTTAGCTCGTCGCTGCCGTGACTCCGGCGGAGACCACCAGCAGCACGATCCACCAGCCCACGATGATCATTGCGGACTGCGCTTTGCTCTTACGCGCCACGATGGCGCAGCCGATCACCAGCAGTGCCAGGGTCCACAATCCGAAGATGTCGAAGAAGCTCATGGCGGTCTTCAGCCAGGCGGAGGAGTCCTGCATGTAATAACCAATGTTGGTTCCGACCGGATTTTTCAGGTCGAAGTTTTCCGTGTTGACTCCCGCATATACGAAGATGATGTTCAGGATCGCAGTGAACAGGCGAGGAAGAGTGGCATACATCCAGACGGCAAACATCTGCGCATAGGTGGTCTGCGCGCCCAGGCCGAAGTTGAAGCTCGCCCAGTTCACCAGCGCGCCGGCGGCGGCGATCAGCAAGACGAAGACACCGGCTCCGTAGGTGGAGTATCTGTACGTCATCCCCATGATGCGCATCTGCTGGGCGCGCTGCTCGGGCGGCAGCTGCCCCACCTTTTCCGCTGCCACGGAGTTTTGCTGAATCGCCTGTTCCGCGAGATGCTCAAAGCCGATCTTCTGCTGCATTGCGAAGGCTGACCCCAGAGTGACCAGCACCGACAGCAGGAACGGCAGCCACCAGCTTGTGCTGCGCAGAATGTCATGGAAGGTTTTACCGGGGGCAATAAACGCGTCCACCACCCGCTCTCCCTGCGAGAGCGGCCTGCCTGTCTCCACCATAGTGTTATGCATCGTAGCCCTCCTGTGACCGCGACCGAGGTATCGGCAGTGTACCTCGCAGGAGCCACAGGTTCTAAGAACTTTCCGCGATCTCGGGCAAGCTGTTACTGGGGCTTGGCCGCTCGCCCGAAGGCGGTCAGCATCTTGACCCCAAAAGCGATTCCGCGTCGCCCATCCTCTGACGTTGCGCTCTTGAAGAGCTGCCACAGGCTCGGCGGGTGAACCTCCTGCCTGTGCTCTTTTGCAGCATCGTCCAGATTCCTGGACAGGCGGTGCAGCATGTCAGGGTCCAGGGTTCCCAGCACGCGAGCCAGCGCAATCGCATTGCGGATCGCTACGATGGCCTCCGGTGTGTTCATCCCTTCGGCCACCTTGGTGGCGATAATGTCACGACCGCCCATGAGACCTTTGACCAGGTCCAGGATGCCCTGGTCGTGCGCCGTCTGCAGCGTGTCCCAGGCCACCAGCAAAGCTTCGGCGTGCGCCCGCGGAGCCTCGTCCACCTTGCGCATGAGTTCCTGCCGCGGGTCGACCGGCTGCGGCTTGAATTGTATCGGTGCTGCCATCTTTATCCCCCTGACTTGCCGCCCCTGAATTTCCGCGTACAGTGCACTACTCTCTACACGGGCTCCATGCTTTTGATTTGAACCAGCTTGTCTTTATCCCAGGTTCCAGGCACGTGATAATCGGAGCGGGCCCGCTTCCGCTCCACCTCGACACCGTCGGTCGGCGTGCGCGTTCCGAACCGGAAGTTCTTGCGCGGCAGCGGCGACTGTCCCATCTCCGGCAGCGCCGTCATCTTTACAGACAGCTCCTTATACGCCGGGGTATGCGTGGCGCGGTCCAGGTGTGAGCTGGTCATCTTGTTCACCGGCTCCTGCGTGGAGTTCATGGGCATGTACATCTGCTTGCCCTGCACGCGATGGGTGACGAGCACTTGCACCCGAACCTGGCCGTAGGGGCTTTCCAGCTGCACATATCTCCCCGTTTCCAGTCCACGCTCCCTGGCCAGTTCAGGCGAGACCTCAACGAAGGTATCCGGCGCAATCTCCTTCACCCCCGGAATCCGATAGCTCATGTTGCCTTGTTCGAAGTGCTCCAGCAGGCGGCCGTTGTTGAGGTGCAGATCGTAGGTCTGGTTCGACTCTTCGCTGGGTGGAACATAGACCAGTGGATGAAACGTCGCCTTGCCTCCAGGCAGCGGAAAATCCTTGGTATAGAGCAGGGGCTCATCGGTTCCATCTTTGGCCACGGGCCACTGCAGGGTCTTGTATCCTTCCAGACGCTCATAGCTGACACCCGCCAGCAAGGGAGTCAGCTCCGCCACCTCATCCATGATGTCGGAGGGGTGGTCATACTTCCAGCCGCCCGTTCCACCCAGCTTCTGCGCGATCAGCTGGATGATGCGCCAGTCCGGCTTGGAGTCTCCGAGCGGTTCGAACACCTGGTATAGACGCTGAATTCGCCGTTCCGTGCTGACGAACGTACCGTCTTTCTCCAGTGAGGGAGAAGCGGGAAGCACCAGGTCCGCATAGCGGCAGGTTTCGGAGAAGAAGATGTCCTGGACCACCATGAACTCCAGCCGGGCGAAGGCTTCGGAGACGTCATTCGCATTGGCGTCGGAGGTGATCGTATCCTCGCCTTTGATGTACATGGACTTCAGCTTGCCTTCGTGGATGGCTTCGATCATCTCGCGATTATCCAGGCCCTTGGTCACGGGAAGCGTTACGCCCCAGGCCGCCTCGAACTTGGCGCGGATCGCTTCGTTATCCACCTTCTGATAGCCGGAGAACACGTCGGGCATGGAGCCGAAGTCGCTGGCTCCCTGCACGTTGTTGTGGCCGCGCAGCGGATAGGCTCCGGTTCCGGGCCGCTTGAAGTTTCCGGTGGCCAGCAGCATATTGCAGATCGCCGTGGAGGTGTCCGATCCCCCACAATGCTGGGTCACCCCCATGGCCCAAAGAACGCACACCTTGTCGACCCTGGCGATCTCATCGGCGACCTGCTGAAGCGTGGCGACCGGAATGCCGGTCACCTTCTCGGCATACTCCATTGTGTACGGCTCGAGTGAGGTGCGAAACTCGTCCCACTTTTCAACCCACTGATCAATGAACGCCTGGTTGTGGCGGCCGGTGTCGATCAGGTGTTTGGTTATGGCCTGGAGCCAGACCTCATCGGTGGAGGGGTTCGGCTTTAGATGGATATCGGCTCGCTCCGCCATCTCATTCAGCCGCAGATCGCTCACGATCAAACGCTGCCCGCGATGCTTGTGGGACCGCTTGACACGGGTGGCCAGCACAGGATGACTCTCGGCGGTATTGGAGCCGACGATGATCACCAGATCCGCAATTTCAATGTCCGAAATCGAGCCCGAGTCTCCACCGTAGCCCACCGTGCGCGAGAGCCCTTTGCTGGCCGGCGTCTGACAGTAGCGGCTGCAGTTGTCCACGTTGTTGGTGCCGATCACGGCGCGCGCCAGCTTCTGCATCAGGTAGCTCTCTTCGTTCGTGCACTTGGAACTCGCGATAAAAGCCAGCGCATCGGGCCCGTGCTTCTCCTTGATGCGGGTGAAGTTGTCCGCGATGATCTGGATGGCTTCGGGCCACTCGATCTCCACGAAGGTATCCTTGACCCGCTTCAGCGGTTTGCGCAGGCGGTCCGGCGAATTGGCGAAGTCCCAGCCGAACTTGCCTTTCACACAGGTCGAGATCCCATTGGCCGGTCCGTGGAACGGCTCCACTTTCAGGATCTGACGATCGCGCGTCCAGATGTCGAAGCTGCAGCCCACACCGCAGTACGTGCACACAGTCTTGGTGCGCTTTACGCGCTGGTGGCGCATCTCCGCCTCCACCTCTGACAGCGCCAGGATCGGCGGGTATCCTGTGCTCGGCTCCACTCCCTTGACGACCTCGATCATCTCCGTGAGCGCTTGGGGCGGCAGGCTGGTCAGATACCCGGCCTGCCCGAGCATATGCTTCTCCATCAGAGCGTTGCAGGGGCACACGGTGATGCAATGTCCGCAACTCACGCAGCTGGAGCCCTCGATCTTCTCGCCTCCATCCCACATCACCCGCGGGATGTCGAGGGACCAGTCGATGGTCAGGGTCTCATTGACCTGCACGTTCTGGCAGGCTTCCACACACCGGCCACACGCAATGCACTGATCCGGGTCATAGCGATAGAAAGGGTTGGAGTGGTCCTGCGGATACGGCTTGTGCCGGAAGGGCCGCGCATTGTGCTTGACGTCGAGTTCCGCGGTTGTATTGTGTACGGTACAGTTCTGGTTGTTGTTATCGCAGACGGTGCAATACAGGTCATGATTTTGCAGCAGGCGATCGAAGCCGTCGCGCTGCGCCACGTCGGCGCGATCACTGTTCGTCACTATGGTCTGCGAGCCCGCAACCAGGGCTTCGCAGGAACGTACCAGCGCGCCGTCAAGCTCTACCATGCAGGTGTCGCAGGAGCCGATCGCTCCCATCTTTTGCATGTAACAGACCTGCGGGACGCTGGTGACGCCGCGCATGGCGGCTCCCCGATTGATGGCGTCAAGCAGCGGTTCACCCGTCTGCGCCGATACGGCAAAGCCGTCTATAGTGAGCGTGGTATCTGGAACGAAGGCGGGCGGCGTATTCAGGAGCGGCTTCAGGTGGGCCATATCGCTCTCTAGGATGCCATATCCGCGTGAATGGGACTCCGGGCTCGCATCGCTCGGGAAAGGAGATTCGCTTTGGGCGCTTCAGCAAGGCGCGCCGGAGATCGCGCCGCCAGCCGCGCGGGACGACCCACCCCGCAGGCCGGTGAGGTGCGAATCGGCATCTCCGGCTGGCGTTATCCGGGCTGGCGCGGCTTTTTCTATCCGCAGAAGCTGGCGCAGCGGCGCGAGTTGGAGTTCGCCGCCGGTTGCTTTTCCTCGGTTGAGATCAATGGAACCTTCTACTCGCTGCAGCGGCCCTCAAGCTTCCGGCAATGGGCCGCCTCCACGCCCGCGAATTTCACATTCGCCTGCAAGGGTTCGCGCTATATCACGCACATGCTGAAGCTGAAGAACGTCGAGCAGCCCCTGGCCAACTTCTTCGCCAGCGGGCTGCTGGAGCTCGGCCCGAAACTGGGACCGCTGCTCTGGCAGTTTCCTCCCCAGGTGCACTTCGGTGGACCAAGCTTCAACAGCACGCGCTTCAGCGACTTCTTCAATCTGCTTCCACGCACCCACGGCCAGGCCGCCTCGCTGGCGAAGCTGCACGACGAGCGCCTTAAGGATCGCGCGTGCGTGGATTCCACAACCGCGGACAGCGCGCCCCTGCGGCACTGCATCGAAGTCCGCGACGAAAGCTTTGCCGGCGAAGAGTTCATCGCCCTGCTGCGGGAGCATGACATCGGTCTGGTGGTGGCCGATACCGTCGCCTGGCCGCTGCTTTTCGACATCACCTCGGACTTCATCTACTGCCGTCTGCATGGCTCCGAAGAGCTCTATGCCAGCGGCTACGGCCCGGACGCCCTGGATGTCTGGGCGGACCGGGTTGCAGCCTGGGCCCAGGGCCGCCCCGCGGAAGGCCGCCGCGCCTGCGCCGTCGAAGCCGAGTGCCGGCCGCGCGACGTCTACGTCTACTTCGACAACGATGCCAAGGTGCATGCTCCATTCGACGCCCAGAATCTGCAGAGCAAGGTCGCGGAACGTCTCAGGGAACGCGACGGCGAGAAGAACGGCTGAACCCCAGATCGCTCCGCATCTGCTTGCGACGCAGAGTTGCCTGTTGACAGACCTATACTTCTAGGGTTAGCGTGTTTTTGTAGCTGGAAGTATGGAGACAAGGATGGCTCGGAACGATCTTCAGGGAAGCCTCGATCTGCTCGTTCTCAAGACTCTTTCCCAGCGCAAAGAACTGCATGGTTACGGGATCGTCCTGCACATCCAGAGAGCTTCCGATGATCTGCTCCAGGTGGAAGAAGGCTCCATCTATCCGGCTCTGCACCGCATGGAGCAGAGCGGCTGGATCAGTTCGGAGTGGGCGCTCACCGAAACCAACCGCAAGGCCAAGTACTACAAGCTGACCGCCAGCGGACGGAAGCAGCTGGCAGAAGCCGAAGACAGCTTCGAGCAGCTGGTGAAGGGCGTGCGCGCAATGCTGCGCTACGCGTAGCGTTTAAAGCATAGGGCGCCTGCTCCGCATCACCACTTCGGTCGCACCGTGGCGTCAGGGACCGCCGAAAGCCTCAAGGATCTGCGTGGCGGCGCGCAGACCGCTGCGGATCGCCGCATGCACCGTGCCCCAGCTCGCTGTGATGTCGGTATGTTCGCCGGCGAAGTAAAGGGTGTTGGCCTGCGGCTCTGCCATCTTTGCGGGAGCGTCGATCGCCCCCACGGGAACGTAGCTGTATGCCCCCAGGCTGTAGGGATCCGCCGCCCAGTCGTGGGTGTGCACGGAGAGCAACGCCGCGCGCACGACGGGCTCCTCCACGGCGAAGACCCGCGCCAGCAGCGCACAGGCCTCGCGGCCCAGGTCTTCCGCGCTTCGGCCGGCAAGAGTTGCGGCGCGTGGACCTCCGATCCATCCTGTCAGCGCCGCAAGCGGTTGGCCAGTGAGGGCCGCAGGCGGCCGGCCGGTCATGGCCGCAGGCGGCTGGCTGCTGGTCCACCAGACCGGGGGCATCCGGCGCGGCGTGAACAAGAAGTTCAGCGTGCGCAGCGCCTCTGCATCCAGAGCGCGCGAGCGCTGCCACCAGCTCTCGCGGAACAGCATCGTGAAGCGAGTCGCCTGCCCCATCCGCAACCGCCGGGCCTGGGCGACCGCCGCCGGCTCCGGATCGATTCGCAGCCCGCCTTCACGGTTCACGTTCTGCACCAGGCTGAGCGGCAGGGTCAGCACGCAGCGGCTGGCGGCAATCTCACCCTGCATGGTCCGTACGCTAACTTCTCCTGGACTCCAGGTCATGGAAGACGCCACGCAGTTCAGCCGTATTTCGGCTCCGAGCTCCCGCACTTGAGCGGCCAGGCGCTCGGCCAGCTGGGCGTATCCTCCCTGGATATGCCAGGAGCGGTCCCCTTCGATGGCGTCCTCCGCCTTCTGCTGCTCGCCCAGCCCAAGCACACCGATCTTCCGCGCGTCGGCGGCATTGAAGCCTTCCACGTAGTTCAGTAAGGCCGGACGCCGCGGCTCCGGCACACGGCTGGCGGCGAGCCACTCCGCGAAGGAAACATCCTCACTGGCGAAGCTCTCCAGATCTTCGAGCGGCGCAAAGAGGTCGTCGTCCCCGGACCCGCCGGTCGAGTCCTGGGCGAGACCGCCCTCCCATTCTTCGCGCAACATGGCGCCCTGGCGCTCTGTTGTCTGGAGCCCAAACTCCTCGATCAGCGCCCATAGCTCGGCCGGCCGGCCATGCACGAACTCGGCGCCCAGCTCGACCGCCTGCTCGGCGATATTGCCTGCGCCTTCTCCAGCGCTAACCTTCTGCGAGAGCACACGGCCGCCAGCCCTGTCCCGCGCTTCAATCACCAGCGCGGAAACACCACGCTGAGCCAGCGCCCGCGCCGCGGCGAGCCCCGCCATCCCCGCACCCACAATCACCACCTCGGTCCGCACTGCCCTTGCTCCCCCTGATGCTGGCTAGGATGCAGCCGCGCGTCCCGGGCCGCAGCCTCAACACAGACCGATCCCCATCCCGCGTCTTCCAGTGGATCGCCGTGTGCAATTCATCGAGCCATTCAGTTCGGCGGCCCGAATCGCTCCTCCACCAGCCGCAACGCCTCGACCCGGGTCCGCAGGGCGCCTTCCAGTTGGGCGTCTTCAGCGGCTTCGAGCATGGCGCGAAACCGCGGTCCCGGCCGATACCCGGCGGCGATCAGATCCTCCCCGGTCAGCAGCAGCCGCGGCCGGATCTGCTCTTCACCCAGCTCCTCGTAGTGCTTCCTGGCGAACTGATACATATCCATGCCGCCATGCGAGCTCAACACATCGGCCCGATGCAGAGCCAGGTGCTCGTCGAACCGCGGCATCCGCAGGAACCGCTTCAGGGTCGACTCCCGCATCTTCGTCACATCCCCGAACTGCATGTGATGCTTCACCAAGGCGAGGATCTGCTCCGTATCGTCATTGCTGAAGCGCAGGCGGTTGAGAATCGTCCGGGCCACGGCCGTCCCGACATCCGCGTGGCCATTGAAGCGAATGCGGTCCCCGGGCCGGGCCGGATCCGGCGGCGTGAAGGTGGCGGGCTTGCCGACATCGTGCAGCAGCATGCCCCAGGCCAGGGTGGGGGTTGCACCCGCACCGAGATGGTCCAGCACCATCAGCGTGTGCACCCAGACGTCGCCCTCCGGGTGATACCGCGGCGGCTGTTCAACGCCCTGCATACGCTTCACCTCCGGCAGGACCTGCGCCAGAAGACCCGTCTCATCGAGCAGCTCGAAACCGCGGCGCGCATGACCTTCCGTCAGGATCCTGGTCAGCTCCTCCCGCACCCGCTCGGCCGAGACGACCCCAATCCGGGCCGCCTCGTGCTGAATGGCCCGCAGGGTACGCCGTTCGATCGCAAAACCCAGCCGGGCGGCAAAACGCACGCCGCGCAGCATGCGCAGCTTGTCCTCGGCAAACCGCCGTTCCGGATCTCCAATGGCCCGAACCAGCCCAAGTTCCAGGTCCCCGCGTCCGCCCACAAAATCGAGCACGCCGTTGTGCAGCCGCTCCGCGTCGTCTCCGGGCTGCCGGTCTCCGGGCTGCAGGTCTTCTGGCTGCAGGTCTTCGTAAGCGAGGGCATCGAGCAGCAGGCCATTGATCGTGAAATCACGGCGCAGCACATCCTCGCGGGGGCTGCTGGAGAAGCGTACCTCGTCCGGCCTTCGCCCATCGGTGTAGGCTCCATCGTGCCGGAACGTCGCCACCTCGGTGACCACGCGCTCCCGGCCTGAGC
>CAXUIM010000108.1:10819-12363 GCA_964250885.1 uncultured Acidobacteriaceae bacterium
TCCATCGACGACCAGCACGACACCGAAGTGCGCGCCCACGGCTTCGGTGTGGGGAAAGGCCGCCTGCACCAGCTCCGGGGTCGCCGACGTGGCCACATCGAAGTCCTGGGGAGCGATCCCTAGCAGCAGGTCGCGGACGCAGCCGCCCGCAAAGTAAGCGCCGTGACCGAGCTCCTTGAGCCGCCGTACGATCGCCAGGGCCGCAAGATATCGGGCCGTGCGCTCCACGGTCCGCAACGGTTGTGCAATTGCCGGGCTCACGGATTCCTCCACATCAAGTCCTCCTCGAACTTCTCTCTCGATTCGATGCTCTGGCAGCACGCGCGGCAGCGATCAACACCGCGTCTGGCTTCCTGCATCTCAGGTATGCAGGCACGAACGCACGCAAATCAGCGCGTTGGAGCGCATGGGGATCAATAGAATGGCGAACAAATTAGCAATCGTAACCGGAGCCTCCAGTGGCATCGGCTTCAACCTGGCGAGAGTCTTCGCCGAGAATGGATTCGACCTGATCATCGGGTCGGAGGGCGGGCGGCTGGACGACGCCGCGGCTCAGCTCCAGCAACATGGCGTCTCTGTGAAGGCGATCCAGGCAGATCTGGCCACCTATGATGGCGTGGATGAATTCTGGACCGGCGTGAAAGCTGACGGCCGCAAGATCGATGCGGTCGCCATCAATGCCGGCGTGGGCGTGGGCGGGCTCTTCGTCGAGACTGAACTCGAGAAGGAGATCAACCTGATCCGGCTGAACGTCGAAGGGACCGTGCACCTGGCCAAGCATGCCGCCAAGAAGCTGGTCGCACAGGGTGAGGGCCGCATTCTCATCACGTCCTCCATTGCCGCGGAGATGGTCGCGCCTCGCGAGGCCGTGTATGCCGCCTCCAAGGCCTTCGGCCTCAGCTTCGCGCGCAGCCTGCGCTTCGAGCTGGAAGATACCGGCGTTACGGTGACCGCTCTGCAGCCTGGACCCACCGACACCGACTTCTTCAATCGCGCGGACATGGGCAACACCAAGGTGGGCACCGAGGGGAAGAAGGAGAGCGATCCGTACGATGTTGCCAAGGAGGGCTACGCCGCCCTGATGGCCGGCAAGGATCACGTCTACTCGGCGAGCGCCAAGACCAAGATGGAGGGTGCGCTCGCAGGCTTCACACCGGACTCGGTGAAGGCGTCCATGCATGAGAAGCAGGCCAAGCCGCTCGACAGGGCCAGCTAAACCCTAACCGGCTCAAACCACCAGCTCGTTCCAGCGGGAATCGCTGCCGCGAGAGTCATTTCGCGGCAGCGGTATCCTAGAGCCTGTGCTGAACCACCCCAGCTCCGGCCACCTCATTCTGGCCATTGAGAGTTCCTGCGATGAGACCTCCGCCGCGGTGGTGGCTGGCGGGTGCGACGTTCTCTCCAACGTAGTCGCCTCGCAGCTGGTGCACAGCAGCTACGGCGGCGTGGTTCCGGAGCTGGCGTCACGGGAACATCTGCGCGCCATTGTTCCCGTGACGCGCGAGGCCATGCACCGTGCCGGAGCCGCCTATTCCGACCTGGCC
>CAXUIM010000109.1:0-12360 GCA_964250885.1 uncultured Acidobacteriaceae bacterium
GTTTCCGCGAAGCTAGCGAAGCCACAAAAGCCGATTTTCAACAAGCTCCTAGAGCGATTCTCCTGTATGTGGGGCTGAATCGCCTTGGACAAACGCACGTTTGGGCGGAATGTGCGTTAAGGCTTGGCTTCGCTGTGCCGCAGGCAGCAGATCCCAGTCCTATCGAAAGAGTCAGCCGGAAGAGCCAGCCCAAAAACCGCCAGCCAGGAAGAGTCGCGGCTCGCCCGCTGCCGCATTCTATTGGACCAGACTCGTGTTCCGCGGGCTTCTGCAACTACACTGAAGAGGAGCACCACCGGGCTGCGGACGCCGTTCCGGTCGGGCAGGTGTGATTGAGGTGTGACGTTTGAGGATCGTGCTTTGATGAAATTGCGGTTGTTTGTTTTAGCCTTCGCTGCTGTGATGACGGGTTTAGCTGCTCATGCTCAGACCGGCCTGTATTTCAATCCTGTAGTCACCCGCATCAGCAACTCCACCCCCGATACGGGACCATTCGCCTTTCTGGGCCAGGATGTGAAGTCCAGATTCTTCGGTGGGGTGGACTTCGGCGGCTACTTCACGTTCGCGCACTACACGAAGTTCGACATCAGCGTCGACGTCCGCGATGCCATCGAGCATGGCGACAGCGCATCGATCAACAGTTTCCTGGTCGGCTTGCGGCTTGCAGCGAAACCCATGACTTACGGCTTGAAACCGTACATTCAGTTATCTGTCGGGGCAGGCAGGACAGAGTCGCCGATCAACCCAAGGCACGTCGACAAGGCGGAGTATGACGGCTTTGTGGGCGTTGACAAGGCCATTGGTTCGCACGTGGACTTCCGGGCCATTGAACTGGGGTATGGTGCCGTGGATACCATCAGCAGCAACACGGTGGGGGCTTCAGCGCCGCTGCCGAGTTCCAAGCTGTTCAATATCAGTTCTGGGTTGGTGTTTCGGTTTTGACCTAAACGCTTGCGTCCACTACCCGCGAGATGGGTTGAGCTACCAGATCTCGCAGTTATACCGTCTTCCGCATGACACTGATCGGGCGGGACGCATGAAGCAACCGATGCTTTTGGGGGGAAGTGTCCTTCTCTTGGTAAGTGCAACGAAGTCAACAAATCCTGGGCGCCGTTCGTATTGAGCACGGCGTTCAGAGACTCGTTGACTTCGCGGCAACGGGAGACATGCTTTAAGCTTCCGTTTCTTCTGGATCTTCCTCGGCCATTTCGTCGCCGCCACCCGGCTCAGCCCCCGCCTTGGACCCGGGGCTGCGTTTGCCCTTCAGGTCCGGGGCTGCCTTCTTTTCGTCGTCTTTGCTCTTTTTTTCAGACGTCTTCTCTTTCGTCGTCTTGGGCTTCTTTTCCTGTTCCTCTTCCGGTTCGCTTGCCGCTTCCTTCAGAATCGGCTGGGCCGCCGCTGTCACTTTCTTCGCGGTAGCCACTTCTTCTTCCAGGTTTGCCTTCAACAGGCCTACGATATCCCGCTCACCGAGAGTCTTGGCCATGGCAATGCAGGCGTGGTAGCCGGCAATCTCGTAGTGTTCGGTCCGAAGGGCCGCGCCAAAGATGCCGGAATCGAAGGACGCGCCCTCTTCATCCTTTTCAAGCGCCTCCTGGCCCTCTTTGATCACGCCTTCCATTCCGTTACAGTGCTGACCCGTAGCCTTCTTACCAAGATGTTCGAAGACCTCGCGCAGCCGCAGGACGTGGCCCTTAGTCTCTTCCAGATGCTCTTTGAAGAGGTCCTTCAGAACTCTGTTCTTCGCGCCTTTTGCGAGCTTCGGCAAAGCCTTCACCAGCTGGTTTTCCGCGCTGTACATGTCGCGGAGTTCGTCGAGCAGGACTTCCTTCAGCGCCATCATGTTCTCCTTGGAATTAGCCCGGTTGCTCGTTCAGCTAAAGCCCGGTATGTGTTTCCTATTGAGAGTGTTCACGCTGTCAGCGAGTTGGCTTCATCAGCCCTGAAGCTATTGAAATTGCTTGCGTATGCCACAAACGGGGGAATGGTCCTCGCCTGGAGTCCCGTTCGCCTGCTATACGCCTGCCGCACCCCCATACGACTGGTTTCCGTCATAGCTCCCGGGCTGATGCTGATTTCCATTTCCATCCGTATGCCGCGCGCAGGCCAGCCACTGGCGATGCGGGTTACGCCGTGCGGGTGTCTTCCGTCTCCGGTGATGTAGTGGGGTTGCAACGGCGGGTGAATGCCAAAACCGACTTACAACATTGAAGATAGTTCCGGCGGCGGTTCGAGCCTCTCGAATGTCTGATCGGCCGCGAACGGCAGAAACGCGCTTTGCACAGTGACCGCAAGGGTGCGGAAGAGCTCCGCTGCCTCGTGAGAGATGGGAACACGGGCAAATAGCAGCACCACGAAAAGCTCGCCGTCGGACAAAAGTCCTCCCATTCCAACGACGCTCCGCACGTTGTATGGCTCCACGAACTCCGCCTGTGCGGGGATGAAGGGGCTGCCGAGTGCATGCTCAACGTGAAACACGTTGAAGTCGCCGGAGACTTGACCGACGAGGAATTCAGCCGAGTCGGGAGGAGAGACGATCAACTCCAAGGGGACGCCCATCTGCTCCAGAAGACGGGCAATCATAGGAGCTCGCCGCACCACTTCAATACTGGGCAGAGGAATGCACTGGTGGTTGATGGAAGTCGCAACATCGTTCCACACCAGCTTGGAGCCGCAGGTAGCGAGCAGCGTCAGGCAACGCAGATTCCGATTTGCGGTGGTCTGCTCAAGGATGTCGCCAGCGGCGTGCTGATACTCGAGCGGCAGACGGGCATAGGGGCAGGTCTGGAAACAGCGAACCAGAACGCACGCCGGCTCCCCGGTTGCGGGAATGCGCAAGCTGTTATACAGATGTCGGACGACCCGCTCCGCCACCTCCTGGCGATGCGAGGCGCGCTCCCCGATAGACTCGAGCTTGCGGCCGCAAGCCGCCAGATCGTCAGCGCTGAGGCATTCGAGATCGAACACAGGATCAGCCAACATAGACCTCATCGAGGAGAGGCTACGGGCTGATTCCTCTCGTCATCTTCTACAGGCGCGGGTGTAGAGGCGAGTGTATCCCATCCCGGCAGCACCTGCGAGCCGACGATCAGCCGAACGCCATCCTGGAAACGGATATAGGTGAACGCCCACTGACGGAAGACGGCCAGCCGGTTGCGAAACCCGATGAGAAAGAAGATATGCACTGTTAGCCAGGTCATCCAAGCCATGAAGCCACTCCAATGAGCATGGAAAGGCCACACGATCCGAGCGACCGCGGCTTTGCGGCCGATGGTGGCCATGTCTCCCTTATCGAAATACCGGAAGGGCTTTTGCCGGGCGGCAGCGTCAGACTCCGCGGACAGCAGGCCAATGCGCTTGGCGGCATAGGCGCCCATCTGCATGGCGGGTTGGGCGACCCCGGGAACCTGGCGGCCGTCCTGCTCGAAGTGGGCGAGATCGCCACAAACAAACACTTCCGGAAGGTTCTTGGGGTTCAGGCGGTCGTTGACGAAGACGCAGCCGCGCTTGTCCAACTCCACGCCCGGCGTCTGCGCCAGCAGCTTGCCCAGCGGCGACGCCTGGACCCCGGCCGCCCAGAGCGTGCACACGCTGTCGATGCGCTCCTCACCCACTTTCACGTAGCCGGGTTGTATTTCAGTCACATGAGCGCCCGTGCGGACGCGCACTCCCAGGGCGTTTAGCTGCTCCACCGCTTTCTTCTGCAAGTCGTCGGGATACATGCCGAGAACCCGGGGTGAGCCTTCGAGGATCAACACTTCGGCTGTCTTGGTGTCGATGTGGCGGAAGTCCCGGGTCATGTACAGGCGAGCAATGTCTGAGATGGCTCCGGCGAGTTCCACTCCCGTGGGGCCCCCACCGATAATGACGAAACGCAGCGGCGGGTGGGATCCGGTTTCGAGCATCTGCCGCTCCGCAAGTTCGAAGGCCAGCAGAACGCGGCGGCGGATATCGGTAGCATCTTCCACCGTCTTGAGGCCGGGAGCGAGCCCTGCCCAATCCGAGTGACCAAAGTAGCTGTGAGTGGAACCGGTTGCCAGAATCAGGTAATCGTATAGCATCACCGCCCCACTCTTGAGGGTGACCCGGCGTCCGATGGTGTCGATGCCCTGTACCTCGTCCATCACGACTTCCGTGTTGCGATTGTTTCTGAGAATGGTGCGGATAGGCTGCGCGATGTCGCCGGGCGAAAGGACCGCGAGCGCGACCTGGTACAGGAGCGGCTGAAACGTGTAATGGTTCTTTCGGTCGATGACCGTGAGATCGACCGGAAGCTTGCCGAGACGCTGAGCCGCATTGATCCCTGCAAAGCCCGCACCAATGATGAGGACGCGTGGCTTCAACCGGTCTGGATGCAATGGGCGCATCGTTATCTCTTCCCCTTCAGTGAAATAGCGACTCTATCCTAGGTTAGGATGCGGGGCCTTAGGTTAGGATGCGGGGCCTTAGGTTAGGATGCGGGGCGGCCCTCGCTCGGCGAGCGATAAGCTGCAAACACAACGCCTCACGCCGTGTCTACGGCATCCAAACCGAGATGAGCCTGATGACCAACACCGATAAGAGCACTGAAGTTCTGGGAAACACAAAAACGCTCGGCAACTCTGACATGCAGCTCACGGCTATCGGGTTTGGAGCCTGGGCCATCGGTGGCGGCGACTGGCAGTTCGCGTGGGGACCGCAGGATGACAGGGACTCCGTTCGGGCGATCCATCGCTCTCTCGACGCCGGCGTGAACTGGATCGACACCGCCGCGGTTTATGGCCTGGGGCACTCTGAGGAGATTGTAGGTAAGGCGCTCCGATCCACCAGTGCGCAGCCCTACATCTTCACCAAGAGCGGCATGACATGGGGCGGAGACCGCAAAATTGTGCAAACACTCAAGAAGATTCGCGAAGAGGTGGAGCAGAGTCTGCGGCGGCTGCAGATTGAAGTGATTGATCTCTATCAGATTCACTGGCCGGTGCCCGATGCCGAGGTCGAGCAGGGTTGGTCTACGATGGCCGAACTGCAGCGTGAGGGCAAGGTGCGCTGGATCGGCGCGTCGAACTTCAACGTGGATCAGATGGAGCGCGCGCTGAAAATTGCTCCCATCACCTCGCTCCAGCCGCCCTATTCCATGATCAATCGGTCCATTGAGAGCGAGATCCTGCCCTTCTGTCAGGAGCACGCAATCGGGGTCATTAATTATTCTCCAATGCAGTCAGGTCTGCTGACCGGCGCGATGAACAGGGAGCGGGTCGCACAATTTCCATCGGATGACTTTCGACGGAACGCCAAGCAGTTCCAGGAGCCTCAGCTCTCGCGGAACCTCGAGCTTGCGGAGTTGTTGCGATCCATCGGCGAGCGCCACGGATTGTTGCCGGGCGTCGTCGCGATCGCCTGGACGCTGCATCATCCCGCGGTCACGGCGGCCATCGTGGGGGGACGGAACGAGAAGCAGGTTGAGGGAGTTCTACCCGCGGCTACCTTCCGCCTGAGCGAACCGGAATTCGCTGAGATCGGAAATTTCCTCGAAGTACATCCGTAGGCCAAACGGTAGTTCAATGGTGCTTGGGTCTGTCTTGAAGGATCGTAGCGCTACCGCGTCAAGATGACCGGGCCGTCCCGGGTGATCGCAACCGTGTGTTCGAAGTGGGCACTGATGCTTCCATCGATGGTAATCGCGGTCCAGCCATCCTCAAGGATCTTTACCTCGGGCGAACCGGCGTTGATCATCGGCTCAATGGCCAGAACCATGCCCGCTTTCAGGCGCGGCCCCTTGCCCTCGCTGCCGTAATTCGGCAGTTGCGGATCTTCGTGCATGTTCTTCCCGATGCCGTGACCGACGAACTCGCGAACGACTCCGAAGCCGGCAGCCTCGCACATGGTCTGCACCGCGTGGGAGATATCGAAGAGCCGGCCGCCCACAACCGCCTTTTCGATCGCCGCATACAGTGACGCCTCTGTCACGCGCAGGAGCATTGCTGCTTCCGGCGTGAGCTTGCCCACCGGATGGGTCACGGCACAATCGGAGTAGAAGCCATCTACGATGACCCCGCAATCCACCGAGACCACGTCTCCATCGCGGAGAACACGCTTGGCATTCGGAATGCCATGGATGACCTCGTTGTTCACCGAGGTGCAGAGTATCGCTGGATAGCCATGGTAGCCCAGAAATGCCGATTTGACTCCCAGTTCCGCCACCTTTGCCGCTGCTGCATGCTCGAGGTCCATGGTGCTGGCGCCGGCCCGCACCGCGACTCGAACGGCGTCGTGAACCTTGCGCAGAGCGATGCCCGAGGTGCGCATCTTCTCGATTTCGGAGGCGGACTTGATCAATATCGGCATCGGAACGTTAGATACAAACTGCGGGATCGGCGTCGCAACCCATAGGTATGGGCTGGCTCGCGTTGCGCCTGCACGGGGATCCCTTCACAACGCTCCGTCTTCCTCATGGTGTCGCAAGCGCCGGAGAGTAGAGCGGATGGAACGGGTGACCTCGTCCACCGGGAGATTGCCATCCACCTCGGCAAACCGGTTCCCGTGAGAACGGTAGTATTCGATCACCGGTGCGGTTTTTTCCTCGAAGCCTTTCATGCGCTCCAGAAACACAGCCTCCGTGTCGTCCTTACGCTGGATGAGGCGAGCCCCCTCGCGATCACAGACACCCACCTGCCGCGGCGGTCCTGAATAGATGTTGTAGATCGATCCGCAGACCGGGCAAACCAGACGGCCGGTGATGCGCTCCAGCAGCTCACGCCGCGGAACGACAATGCTGACAGCGATAACGGGCAGCTCGATGGGCGCGGTCTGAAGTGCGCCTGGCTCGCTGCGGGCTGCATGGAGCAGCTGATCGTCCAACCAGGCAGCCTGATTGAGAGTGCGAGGAAAACCGTCCAGGATGTAGCCGTGCCGGGTGTCGGGTTCCGTCAGGCGTACCGCCACCATCTGGTTGACCAGATCATCCGGAACCAGGGCGCCTTTGGACATCAACTCATCGGCCATCATTCCCAGCGGGGTATGCTCCCGGCGATGCTCGCGCAGCAGGTCTCCGGTAGAGATCTGCGGGATACCGAATTCATCCATCAGGAGCTTGGCCTGCGTGCCCTTGCCCACACCGGGCGCTCCCAGCAGCAGCATCGGTCCGGGGAACGAATCGTTCGAGTTGGACAGAAAATCAGGCATCAAGACCGAAACCATCGAGAGTTGCAGCTAAACATGGTGCACTGTGTAGCGCCTGGATCTGCATCACGGCGCGTCTGGATTGGAACAACGGCGAGCATCTCTCCTGTAGGTGTTGCGGGGCTTCGGGTTCCCTGGCCGTTTTCCCTCGAAGAGAACGGCACTCGGAAGACTTCTCCGCTGTACAGCAACATGAGAAATGCTGGAGCAGGTCTTCCACCCAGGGGCCACATCTCCGGCGCAGAAGCATAATGAGCGCGGCAAGACCGCCCGCCTTAAGGCCAGCCCACGTTGTGAAGAATGCGGAGCCGCCAGCGCATTAGATTTACCAGCTACGGCGGCCGCGGATGCGTCCAGACTTGGGCGAGAACCCCTCGTAATGGCGCATGATGAGCTGGGCTTCGACCTGCTGCACGGTATCCATGGCGACGCCGACAACAATCAGCAACGATGTTCCACCGAAGTAAAAGTTGAGCCCCAGACCGTTGGTGGTCCAGGCCGGCAAACGATCGAAGAAGGAACCAACCAGCCACAGATGATTGAAGTGGATGCCTGAGATCAGAAACATCGGCAGGATCGAGATCACGACCAGATACAGAGCTCCAACCAGCGTGATGCGCGTGAGCACATCATTGATGAAGTCGGAGGTCCGCTTGCCCGGGCGGATGCCCGGGATGAAGCTGCCGTACTTGCGCATGTTGTCGGCGATATCGTCCGGCCGGAAGATGATCGAGATATAGAAGTAGGCGAAAAAGACGATCGCCACGATATAAAGGAGCACATACCAGGGCTCGGCCGGCGCCAGGGCACGGAAGATGGGACCGAGGAAGCTGGTGTCGCGCAAAGGTCCGGAGCCGAACAGGCTGACGTTCTGCAGCAGCATCGGGGCGGAAAGAATCGAAGCCGCGAAGATGACGGGCATCACACCGCCGGAGTTCACCTTGAGCGGAAGAAACGAACTGGACGCCTGGGTCATGCGGCGGCCGACCATCCGCTTTGCGGACTGGATCGGGATTCGCCGCTCGGAGCGCTCTACATAGACGATGAACGCAACGACCGCGAGCATCATGCCCACCAGCAGCACGATAGCGATGGGCGTAAAGCCGCCCCAGGCTCCGGTGCGGGCCTTGTCGTAGAGATCCTCGATACCGCGCGGGAGTCCAACAACGATACCCGTAAAAATCAGCAAGCTCATGCCGTTACCGATGCCGCGCTCGGTAATCTGCTCTCCCAGCCACATGATGAAGGCCGTACCGGCGGTCAGGGTAATCACGCAAAGCGGCAGGAACGCGCCTTTGCTGATGGTCACCATCGACTCGCCTGTCTGCGTGCTGGTGAGCGTCAGCCCAATGAAGAAGCTCTGCACGATCGCCAGGAGCACGGTAACGTAGCGGGTCCACTGGGTTATCTTGCGGCGGCCGAGCTCGCCTTCCTTCTGCAGCTTGGCCAGCGGCTCATAGATGACGGTCAGCAGCTGAAAGATGATCGACGCCGTGATGTACGGCATGATGCCCAGGGCGAAGACCGTCAGACGGCGCAGGTTGCCGCCGTTGAAAAGGTCCAGCAGCCCAAGGGCGCCGCCGGCATTCTGGTTGAAAAACTGCGCCAGCTTGGCCGCGTCGATTCCAGGAGTGGGAATGTGCGCGCCCAGGCGATAGACCGCCAGCAGGCCGAGGGTAAACCCAATGCGCTTGCGCAGGTCAGGAATGCGGAAAATATTGGAGAATTTCTCGAGCATCGTGGGGAAGCCTTAAAGGTGACCTTGACCCTCGACCCTTTCACGGACCGGTGGCGCCAGATCGATGTGTACAGTCTACCCGGAACTGGTGCCTGCGTGCTGCGAAAGCAGCCGGCAAACGGAGCCGGTGTGCTGCGAAAGCAGCCGGCAAACCGAGCCGGTGTGCTGCGGAAGCGGCCGGTAAACGGCCCGGAGGCGCTGCCCGGCCGAAAGTCTACGCTGCGGGAGCGGCCTCACCACCGATAAGTACAGCTTTGCCACCCGCGGCTTCAATCGCCTTCTGGGCCGCCTTTGAGAACTTGTGCGCATGCACCGTAACAGCCGACTTGAGCTCGCCATTGGCCAGCACCTTGACCAGGCCATTGCGCTTCTTGAGCACGCCACGCTCCTGCAGCCGTTCCAGGGTGAGTTCGCTCTCGTTGAGCTCGGCGATCGTGTCCAGACCCAACACGGCGTACTCGACACGGAAGATGTTGGTGAACCCGCGCTTCGGCAGGCGGCGGTGCAGCGGCATCTGGCCGCCTTCGAAGCCGCGCATCAGGCTCGACCCGGAGCGCGATCCCTGGCCCTTGTGACCACGGGTCGACGTCTTTCCCATGCCCGAGCCCATTCCACGGCCGACGCGCTTCTTGTTTTCGTTCGCCTTCTTAGGGGCCTTCAGATTGCTGAGATTCAGTGCCATCATTTCCTCGCTAGCGCCGCTTCGGTCCGGCCGAAGCGACTCGCATGTGGTTGGTGCTGGTTGGGGAGTCGATCTAGTTGGACCAACTCGCCGGCTGAGTTGCGTCGACACACCAGCAGTGTAGAAGCGCACCGGCTGTGTAGAAGCGCACCCGCTGTGTCGGGCAATATGCTCGCGCGGCTACTCGACGATGCGGACCAGGTGCGGAATCTTCTTCACCATGCCGCGGATGGATGGGGTATCCTCGCGCTCCACGATCTGATTCAGGCGTGTGAAGCCCAGCCCCTTGACCACTAGCTTGTGCTTCACCGGCGTGCAGATCTTCGAGCGAAAGTACTGGATCTTAATCTTGTTTTCGGCTGCCATTGTTCTCTCCATGGTGCTCTTCGATGGGGCCCTCACTGCCGGGCCCAAGTCGAGATCTTCGTCGAATCTCAAGCTGATATTTGGTTCGTTGACTAGCCGAGCTCTTCAACCGTTTTGCCGCGCAGCATGGCCACTTCGCTCTTGTCGCGAAGCTGCGCGAGCGCGTCGAAGGTGGCCTTGATGACGTTGTGCGGATTGGCCGAGCCGAGACTCTTGGTCAGCACGTTCTGCACACCGGCCGCGGTCATGACGGCGCGCACCGTCTTGCCGGCGATCACTCCAGTACCTTCGGGAGCCGGCTTGAGCAGCACCTCCCCGGAACCGAAGTGCCCAAGCACCACATGCGGGATCGTGGTCGCCGTCAGATTCACCTTCAGCAGGTTCTTCTTGGCCGACTCGATACCCTTGCGGATCGCCTGGGGCACCTCTTTGGCCTTGCCTGAGCCGTATCCCACCACGCCCTCGGCCGGGTCGCCGACGATCACCAGCGCCGCAAAGGACATGTTCTTGCCGCCCTTGACCACTTTGGTCACGCGATTGATCGAGACGACCTCATCCTTCAGGTTCATCCGATTTCCGTCCAGCCTCTTCTTGATAGCCATCGTGTTCAATCCTTCTGACGCAATCTGCGCCTCAAAACCCTGAACTATGCAGCGCGGGCTAAGGGCAGCACCGCGAAAAGCAGATCCGACTCTAGAATTCCAGCCCCGCCTCGCGGGCGGCATCCGCCAGCGCCTTGATGCGGCCATGATAGAGATAGCCGCCGCGGTCGAAGACCACCTTCTTGATGCCCTTATCGGCCGCGCGCTCCGCGATCAGTTTGCCGACCATCCGGGCCGCGTCGACGTTGCCGCCCGCCTTGCGCTCCACACCCTTGGGACTCATGGTGCTCGCCGAGACGATGGTAACTCCGTTGGCGTCGTCGATGAGCTGGGTATAGATGTGGTTGAGCGAACGATAAACGTTGAGACGTGGACGCTCGGCCGTTCCCGCCATCTTGGCGCGGATACGCGAGTGCACCCGCTGGCGGATTGTGTTGCGTTGGCGAAGATTGATCATGATGTGCTCTCTTTCCTAAAGGCGTCGCTGACCTTCAGCGACGTTCGGTTATGGCGCTCAGAACTGCTTTGCTACTTGCGTCGCGCCGGTTGTGACGGCTACCGCACGACCGCCCGTTACTTGTTCGTGCCGGCTTAGCGCCGGTTTTTGACGGCTACCGCGCGACCAGCCGCGACGCTCTAAGACCTACTTGGCGCCTGTCTTGCCGACCTTTTTCTTCAGCTTCTCGTTCGAGTAGCGGACGCCCTTGTTCTTGTACGGATCCGGCTTGCGCAGGGAGCGCATATCCGCCGCCACCTGGCCGACCTTCTGGCGGTCGATCCCAGCCACCGTCAGGTGGGTCTGCTTGGGATCGATCGTCACCTCGATGCCAGAGGGCAACGGGAACTCGATGGGATGGGAGTAGCCCAGGGTAAACACCACCATGTCTTTACCCTTCATCTCGACCCGGTATCCGATACCGACGACATCGAGCTCTTTCTTCCATCCATTGGTCACGCCTTCAACAGCATTGAAGACCAGAGCGCGCGCCAGGCCGTGCAGCGCGGCCTGCGAGTCGTTCTGACGCTCAACCGCGAGGATTCCGTCCTTCTCTGCCAGCGTGATCCCCTCCGGGATCAGCGCCGTCACCTTGCCCTTGGGTCCTTCAACCAAAACCGTGTGGGTCTGCACCGTGTACTTGACACCCTTGGGTAGCGTAATGGGCTTCTTACCGATACGTGACATAACACTCAATCCTTGTGGGCTTGCGAGTCCCGATGAAGGCTGCTGCCCGAATTCCGAGCGATCTTCCTTCTTCGTTCCACTGCAGCCGGCGAAAGGCGCCTCGCCAGGGGCCGGGCTCTCGCCCGCGTTCGTAATTCCTGTTTATGCTGCCGTCCCGGTCTCCTGAAGAGCCGCGGACTCAGCCCGACAGGAGCCCTCTTCCCGTAACCCTCTTACCAGACCTCGGCCAGAATCTCGCCGCCGACGCCTTCGCGGCGAGCCTGCCGGCCCGTCATGACACCCTTCGGTGTCGTCATAATAGAGATCCCTAGACCGCCCTGCACCCGCTTGATCTCGTCCTTGCCGATGTACACGCGGCAACCGGGCCGCGAAATGCGCTTCAGGTCGCGAATGACCGCCTCATTGTTCGGCCCATACTTCAGGTACACACGCAGCAGCTTCTGCCCTTCTTCCTCGGCAGCCTTGTAGTTCGCGATGTAGCCTTCCTCTTTCAAAATGCGGGCAACTTCGGTCTTCAGCTTGGAGGTGGGGACATCCAGCTTCTGGTGGCGGGCCCGTTGAGCGTTGCGGATGCGCGTGAGAAAGTCTGCGACAGGATCGGTGAGGTTCATCGTTTTCCTTTCATCCC
>CAXUIM010000110.1:0-12180 GCA_964250885.1 uncultured Acidobacteriaceae bacterium
GGATTGCTGTTGACGGTGGTGGCGTTGAGCAGCGGGGAACCGGGGCCGCCGACGCCATTGGGCGGCTCCTCGATGCCGTAGTCAATCCCGCGAAGGCTGCCACCGCCGGCCGCGCGAACCTGGTCGGTTTGGGCCGCCACGAGGTTATAGCGCTCCGTTTGAACATCCAGGTTGTTTTCAAGCGCCAGCGCAATCGCATCCTGCAGCGTGAGGTAGAGCTTGCCTCCGCGGATCAGCGATTCCAGCCGGGTTGCGCTTCCTGGGAACAGCGGAGCTACGCTGGGACGCCGAAAGGGCCCCAGGAAGCCGAGGAAGTCCGGCCGAAGGCCGCGCACGGCCTCATGAGCCGGCTCCGTAGATCCGTTGGCGGCCTGGTTCAGCTGCGGTGTGGGGGCATCGGGAGCGGGCACATGACCGTCGAGCGGCGAGATCCGCGGCGGCTGCATTTGAGTCGCAGGCGCGGTGGAGGTGTTCGGCCCCGGCGGCACCGAGCGCTGGGTGGGTGTTGGAGTCAGAGCCGGAAGGTTCTGCGGAGGCAGTGGTGGTGAGGGCGACTGCGCGCGCGCCGCGGCCGCTGCCAGCAACAACAACAGTGCTGAAGCCCAGCCGTGCGGCCAACGAGATGAACGGACCGAAATCATTGCTTACTCTCGCTGCTGTTTCTCTGGCTGCTGTTCTTGTTCTGGCTCTTGCCCTGGCTGCCTTGATTCTGTTTGGATTGCTGCCCCTCCAGATTCTGGTCGGTGACGCCCTGGTTGCTGTATTGCGTATCTCCACCGAGCGGCTGATTCTGCCGCGGCGGCCCCTGTTGTTCCGCGTTAGCCGTTTTTTGCGCATGCACCGTAACCGCCGCGCCATTCACTACATCGTCCGTTACGTCGGTGACGATGATGTCGCCGGGCTTGAGACCTGTGTCGATCTCAACAGCGCTGCCCAAATCGCGGCCTATGGTCACGGGCACGAAGCGAATCTTTCCATTGACCACGGTCGCCACTTCCGATTGGTTGTTGCGGATCGCTATGGCATCGCCGTTGATCAGCAGCGGCGCCTGCACCCCCGTCGCCGGGGGGAAGTCCACTACGGCATACATGCCGGAGACCAGCTTGCCGTTCGAGTTATCGATCTGCAGCTCTGTCAGCATGGTGCGCGTGTTGGGGTCAATGGAGTCGGAGGTTCGGGTGATCTCGGCGGTGTAGTGCCCTCCCTGGTACTCCTGGAACTCGATGGGAGCGCGCAGTCCGGGGTGGATGGCGGTGGAGTAGCCCTCGGGCACTGAGACCAGAATGCGCAGCCTCTGAACCTGTGCGATGCCAAACAGCGGCCCTCCTTGACCTGGCGACTGCGCTGAAGTGGCCGCGCTGCTGGTGCTTCCTGAGCTCCCGGTGTCATTGACCTGGCCCGCCTGCGTTGTGCCTCCGGCGCTGGAAGTCTGCCCTTGCGGCGCTGGAGACATCTGTTCGCCGGAGCTGGCCCCGCCCGCGGCGATCAACGCGCCCTGATCCACATCGCGCTCCGTGATCACACCCGCGAACGGCGCGCGCACATACTCGTAGCTCTGCAGCGCGATCTGATGCGCCAGGTTGGCCTTGTAGGCGTCGACATTACGCTGCGCCGCCGCCACGTAGGCGACCTGCGAGGCGTAGGTGGCCTCCTGGGTGTCTCCGGTCTGACGGGAGAGAACCCCCTTCTGCACCAGAACCCGGTAGCGTTCCACCGTAACGGTCGCCAGCGCCAGTTGGGCGTTTTGCTGGTCCAGCTGCTGTTCGGCTTGAAATACCTGCTGCCGCGCCTGCGTGACCTGTGCGTCGAGATCAGGAGCTTCAATCACGGCGAGCAGCTGGTTCTTCTTCACATGGTCGCCAATGTCGACATAGCGCTTTTGGAGATAGCCATTGGAGCGCGCGTAGATGTAGGCCTGGGTCAACGGAATCGTCGTGCCAGGAACCACCAGGCCCGCTTCGCCCTTGGCCCGCTCCACTGTCTCCGTCTCGACTACGGGCTTCGCATTCTTTTCCTGCTGCGCCCGCTTGTCGTTACCGCGGTCGCGGAGGATTCGCGGCAACAACCCGGCCACAAGCACAATAATGAAAAGCACGGCAAAGCAGAGCAGGAAAATGTACAGCGGCTTGCGATTTTCCGGCTTGTGAATGCGCTCCTTCAGCGGTTCCTTGTGCTTCTTCCCGCTGAAATTGCTGTCCTCGAAGTTCTGGCCGATGCGGCGGTCATCGGCTGAATTGGGATCGGCGAATTGCTGGCCCACGCTGGCCGGATCGCTCTCCTCCGGCCAGGGCAGACGGTGATCCGGGCGTGTACGCTCGGGATGATTGGGATCGCGCAAATCGTCGGCCATTAGGCTGTCTGCTCCTGAGCTCCCGCTTGGGGTTTGCTGCCGCCGCTCAACTCCGGACCCGCTTCCTGTTCAATCTCACGGGAGTAGTCGACGGGTGGATGCTTCTTGAGCAGTGAGTAAATCGTGGGGACCAGGAAGAGCGTACCGACGGTCGCAAAGAGCAGACCGCCGATCACAGCTCGGCCGAGCGGGGCATTCTGCTCGCCTCCTTCGCCAAGGGCGAGAGCCATCGGCAGCATGCCGATGATCATAGCCAGGGCCGTCATCAGTACCGGCCGCAGACGTGTGTGCCCGGCATTGAGCGCCGCCTGGACGCGATCCTTGCCGGCGAGCCGCTCGTCGTTAGCGAAGACCACCAGCAGGATGGAGTTCGCCGTCGCCACGCCGATGGTCATGATGGCGCCCATCAGCGACGGTACGCTGAACGTCGTCTGAGTGAGAAACAGCATCCATAGAATGCCGCAGAAGGCGCAGGGAATCGCCATCAGGATGATCAACGGGTCGAGCCAGCTTTGGAAATTGACGGCCATCAGCAGATAGACCAGCATGATCGCAAAGACGATCCCAATACCCAGGCGAACGAACGAATCGTTCATCGTCTTGACCTCGCCGGTCAGCTGCAACTGTGTCGTCTTGGGCAGCGTTTTCTTGGTCTGATCGATGATCTTTTCAATCTCACTCGAGACACCACCGAGATCCCGCCGGTCTACATCCGCGTACACATCGAAGACAGGCTGAATGTTGTAGTGGTCCACAATGATCGGGGACAGATCGCGGCGGAAGGACGCGACATTACCGAGCAGCTGGCTCGCATTGCCGTTGGGTGTGGTGATCGGGGTGCGGGCCAGCTCCTGCGGTGAAGAGATGAGATAAATCGGCGTCTGGGTCACAATCTGGTAGTTGACACCATTGGACGTATTCAGCCACTCGTTCGGCGCGGTCTGGCTTGTGCCGGCCAGCGAAATCAACGTCGACTGCGCGACGTCTGCCTGCGTCAGCCCGATCTGCCGCGCTTTGCTGCGATCCACATTGATCTGCATCGTCGGATAATCGACCTGTTCATGCACATGAACGTCGACCGCTCCGGGGATGCCGGCAATCTGGCGCGCGAGCTTTGTGGCGAGTTCGTAGTTGCCCTTGTCATGGCCAATCACCTGCAGGTCAATGGGAGCCGGCAGACCGAAGTCCAGAATCTGATTGGTCATGTTGGCGGGCGTGAAGAAGAACGTCGCTTCAGGAAACTTCTGGTGCAGATCTTCACGCAGCAGGCGCGTGTACATCTGCGTGTCCTTTTTGCCGGGCTTGAGAGCAATCTGGATATCGCCGTCGGTGTTTGAAATGGTAGAGGAATCGCCGAACGCAAGATTGATGCCGCTGTTGGGAAGGCCAATGTTATCCAGGATCAGTTGAATGCGCTCGTCCGGAATCTCGCGGCGAATCTCCTTCTCGATCGCCGCGAAGTACTGCTCGGAATCTTCAATGCGCATGCCCGGCGGCGGATCCACATGCAGCTTCATCTGGCCGGAGTCGACATACGGAAAGAAGTCCCTGCCGATGAAAAAGAGCATGGGTAAGGAGAGAACCACCAGCAGCGCAAACAGGCCCAGGGTGATCGCCGCATTCTGCAGACACCAGTCGAGTGAGCGCTTGTAGTGGTGCTGCATCTTCTCGAACTGGCGATCGAACTTCATATGCCAGCGCCAGATGAAGCTGCGCCGCTCCTCCCGTTCGCTCTCGCCCTTGTCCTGGTACAGCAGAATCTCTTTTCCAAGAAGGAAGTGCATCATGGTCGGTACCAGGGTGCGCGAGAGGAAGTAGCTGGCCAGCATCGCAAAGGCGACGGCCTCCGCCAGGGGCGTGAAGAGGAACTTGGCTGCGCCGGTCAGCAGCACGACAGGAATGAAGACGATGCAGATGGAGAGGGTGGAAACGAAGGCCGGCGCCGCGACCTGCTGGGCGGAGTGCAATATGGCCTGTGTCAGCGGCCGCCGCTCCGCCATATTGCGATGGGTATTTTCAATCTCGACGGTGGCGTCATCCACCAGGATGCCAACCGCCAGCGCCATCCCACCCAGCGTCATCACGTTGATGGTATCGCCCATGGCGGAGAGAATGACCAGCGACGTGGCGATCGATAACGGAATCGAGAGGCACACGATCAGGGTGGATCGCCAGGAGCCCAGGAACAGCAAAATCATCAAGCCGGTTAGCCCCGCGGCGATGGACGCCTCCCGCGCGACCTCGTCGATTGAGTCCCGCACGAAGATTGACTGGTCAAACAGAGGCGTGATGGTCAGATTGCCCAGGCCGGCCCTAAGTTGCGGGATCATCGCCTTGGTCTGCGAAACGATATCCAGCGTCGAGGTCTGGCCATTTTTCAATACGGTCAGCAAAGCGGAGCGTTTGCCGTTCTCGCGCACGATATTGGTTTGTTCGGCGTAGCCCATATGGACTTCCGCTACGTCCTTCACATAGACCACCGCGCCGTTGGCGGCGCGCACCGGAAGGTTATTCAGTGCGGAAAGCTCCACCGGGCTGGAGTTCGTCTTCATGACGAACTCCCGATCGCCCATGCGCGCGGTTCCAGCGGGAAGAATCAGGTTCTGCTGCGAGATAGCGGTGGACACATCGCTGTCTGAGAGGTGACGCGCAAACAGAAGGTTGGGGTCAGTGTCGACCATCACCTGCTTGACCTTGCCGCCGAAGGGCAAGGGAACGCTCGCGCCCTTCACGTTGGCCAGCCGCGGCCGGATAAACTGCAGCCCATCGTCGTAGAGGTCGGCTTCGCTCAGCCCCTGCCCGCTCAGCCCCAGCTCCAGGATCGGGACGGAGGACGCGTCGTACTTGATCACGAAGGGCGGAAAGGATCCCGGCGGAAGCACCCGCAGGATGGTCTGCACGATGGAAGTAATCTGCGCCAGTGCCAGCGAAACCTGGACCTGTGGCTGGAAGAAGACCTTGATGACCGCGACACCGGTGTAGCTCTCACTTTCGGTGTGCTCCATGTCGTTGACGGTGGTGGTGAGCGCGCGCTCGCAGACCGTCACCACCCGGCCTTCCATCTCAGCCGGGGTCAGTCCCGTGTAGGTCCACACGATGGTGACGACCGGAATGTTGATGTAGGGGAAAATGTCCTTGGGCGTTTCGATGGCCGACCCGATTCCAAGCAAGCCAATGAGCAACGACAGAACCACAAAAGTGTAGGGGCGGCGTAGCGCCAGCCGAACAATCCACATAAGCCCTCAGGAGACGTATCTAATCTCTATGAGACGCAGAATAGGTTCCCCAGGACTCTAGTTCCCCAGGACTCTAGTGGCTCCTCCCGCTCGCCGGACCGGAGACATCCAGAAGCGCATCGACTCGGCCATTCACGGTGCGAGGGTGCGGGCCGCGCCGTGGGGTTCGCCCGCGGCCGGGACTGTCAGACGAGTGCGTCTTCGGGCGATCTATGAAGTCCACCCCCATGAAATCCACCCTCCAGTTCGACCGCGGCCAGGATGGCGAAGAGTACGCTCCACTCGGACCAGGCCCGGGTTTCGTTCCATGTGGCGAAAAAGAATGTCAGAATCATGAAGCCGGTCGCGCCGAAGAGCGCCAGGCGTTGCAACGGGGAGAGGTATCGCTTGCCCAGCCAGACCGGAATCCAGAGGGATCCCACGATGGTGAACAGTTGGGGCCAGTGCCAGGGTGCGGCCATCCGGTACCACGGGACCGCGTTGGCCTCAAACACGTTGTTGGGGTAGAGGTGCTGTCCCAACCAGCGGCTGAAGATCCAGAGGGCAAAGAGTGCGCCGAGCGTATATCTCCACGCAATGGAGCGGAGACGCAGCAGCAAAGCAAGGACCAGCATGAAGACGGAAGTTTCGCGGAGGAACACGTCCACCGCCATGCAGCCTGCGAAGGGCAAGGGACTGTCGGTGAGCAGGAAGAGCGTCGCGGCTCCGAAGAAGACCAGGTGCGGGATGTCGTAGGGGTACCACAGAGCCTGTTCGGAGCGGGCAGCGTAGCTGACGTACAGGATGAGCAGGAGAAACGCCCAGATCAGCCAGCCGCGGTGCACCCCCAATCTGGTTGAGGTGCGGGCAGTCAGCAGCCCGAGCGCGGCTAACAACAGCACGCCCAGCAGCATGCAGCCGATCTTCGCCGCCGTCATCGGTTCGTACAGGCTGAGAACCCTGCTGTAACGGGCTGCCGCGTGTTGCAGCAGCGGGGAGGCCTGGGCCCAGCGCAGGAAAGGGATCATCAGCAGGCGGCGCTGAAAGGGAAGCGGTTCTTTTCCGGCAACATACCGTGGAATGTCAAGGTAGGAGAGATTGACGTAAAAGATGGACAAGACGCAATGCGTGGTCGCGCAGAGCAAGAGAAACAAGATCGTCAATCGGCGCACGGCATCTCCTGGCCACTGGGTAGCCGGGCCTCGGTCTTCCCCAGGACGGCAACGCACCAGGCGGGCGCTTCGCACTCACTCATACGATAGCGCGTCGATGGGGTCTTTGTGAGCGGCCTTCAGCGCCGGATACAGAGCTCCAAAGAGCGCGCCGCCGAGGGCGATGGCGACGGCAATACCGTCCCAGGACGGCGTCAATTGAAAGCTGAGCGTCGGAAACCGGCTCAGCAGCAGGGCGCGCAGCAGGTAGGTCGCGGCTATGCCGAGTGCGATGCCGGCGATGGTGAGCAGCCCCGTCTCTCGAAGGATGACCGAGACGATACTGAGGCGGCCGGCCCCCATGGATTTGAGTATGCCGATCTCGCGTGTGCGCTCCATGACCGCGGTATACATGGACTGGAAGATGACCAGGAAGCCGATTATGGTGGCGATGCCGATCACTACGTTCAAAGCGATGTTGAAGCCGGGCAGATGTTGCGGCGTGAGGAGCGAGAGATACTCCTGAATCGTCTGCACGCTCCAGTTCTGCAGGCCGGGGGTGGCAAGGATCTCGTCACGCACCGCCGCCTGGTACTTGGGTTGATCCTGTGTGCGCAGATAGAAAAGCGTGGCCTTGCCCGGGTTGCCGTCGATTTGCTCCATGGTAGCGAGCGGGATGTACTTGCGGGAGCCTTTTCCACTCTCGACAACCCCACAGACCGTGAAGGTGTGATTCAGCAGTTTGACCGTGTCGCCGACCTTCAGCTTGTCGGCCTTGGCTTGCAGATCGTCGATGATCAGGTCGAACGGTTGAGAAAACGGCTTGCCGCTGAGATACACGAACGGGCGAAGCGCGTTGTAGGAACTGTAGTCGATGCCGTAGATGTTCCCCAGCGTACTGCCCGCCGTCAGCTTCAGATACACCGGAGCGACGACCTCCACGTGCGGCAGCTGGCGAAGCACGTTCGCGACGCGAATATCCGCCGAAGCGGAACTGGTGTTCATGAGCGCGCTGGCCGTCCCGGGATGGACGATCATGTCCATGCCGATGCCGGTGTTCTGCAGGCGGCTGCCATTGAGAATGCCATAGAAGATGGCCACCACGGAGAGGATCATGATGACCTCGATGGCGACCGCCAGGGCACTGATCAGCGAGCGCAAAGGACGATGCACGAGATTGCCAAGAATCAGTTTATTCATGCCAGCTCAATACGCTATGGTAGCGCAGCCTGGCTGCCGATGGAGGAACCTGAATCAGACGGAGCAGCGAAGAAGCGCCTCGGCTGCGCGTTCGAGACCCTCGTCAGTCTCTCCCGCTCTCCATCACGGACATCGTCCGGGCGGGTTTGATCCATTGGTTCCACAGGATCAGAGCGACGCAAGGCATCACAAAGGCGCTCAACTCATTGAAGATCCGGATTTCCACGATGACGCCAACCAGCAGCATCGACAGGGTCCACAGGAGCAGGATGATTGCGGTCGCCCGGCCAAAGGCCCGATTCCCGATTGCGTCAAACTTTGCAACCAACAGAGGGAGCGTGAAGCCAAACAGCGATAGCAGCAGCGGCCATTGTGGGGGCTTCGCCAGCGATACAAGGTTTTGCGGAAGATGCAACCCGAACGAACGGGAACTCATATCCGGCTGCACCGGATTATGAATGAAGTGTCGTTGCACCCAAAGGCGCAGACCGACCCAGATCAGAACCTGCGCCGCGATGATTGCCGTCACCAGAGCTCCTCTACTGAAACGGCCCTGCGGTGTTGCGCTGGGCGGAGCCGGCCGGTCGAACCATGTGTACAGGCCCATGAAAACCGGAATGAACAGGGTGGTCTCCCGATTCAAAGTTCCCAACGCAAAGACGATGAGAAGCAGGGCATAGCGCTCGGTCAGAATCAGCCAGACGGAGAGCACAAAAACCGTCAGCGAAAGGATGTCGTAGGGCATGAGATAGATACCGTATCCCACGATGAGATTGAAGTACGACATGTACAGCAACAGCAGAGATCCCCAGGCGGAGAAGGAGACATCGCCCGTCAGATACTCCAGGGTGGCGCGTCCCGCCCAGATGGAGGCGAGCAGGGCGGCGAAGTCCACGGTGAGCAGAACGATGGAATAGGGATTTCTCATCTCCAGGGGAAGTTTGGAGGCCAATCGCATGAGAAGAGGGCTTACGCGCGGATTCGCGGCGGTTACCTTGAGCACCCAGGCCATGAGGACGCGACCCTGGAACGGCATACGCTCCAGTCCGCGGGCGTATCGTGGCAGATCGAGAAAAGAGCCACCCCGCCATACAGACCGGATCGTGAATTGGCCGCACGCCAGCAAGACGAAGACCCACCAGCCAAACTCTCGGGCAGGGGTCAGGACACCCGCGTGGGCGGAATGGCGCACGACTTATCCTTTCCAGGCTCATGCAAGCCTTGGCGACGCCTCTAATTTTCCTGAATATACATGGAGGAAGGCGCTGCTGCGTCCGTGTGTCATTGGCCGCCGGTATCTGCCGCCCGGTGTCATGGAGGGCCGTTCCTCTCGCAAGCCGGAAGCGCTGCAGACGCGATGACGGGCAATCGCATCCAGTCCAGCGTTATGCGGTCATCCAGGAACTCGGCCTCTCTCGGTATGGTGAACTTACGAAAATTCGGGATGTACGGGATGCAACCGCGGGAGCTCTTCAGTGGATGCCGCGCAACGTGCTAGGCGCGTCTTTGTAATGGCCGCAGATGAGGCTGCGGTGCGGCCGCGCCGGCGGGCAGTCTGCCGCTGGCACTGCCTTTGAAGAGGGCTCCCACGATAGGAGCCAGACGAGTGCAAAAGAGAATCGCAACCACCATCGACAGATTACCGTAGCCGGTGTAGTAGATGAGCCCGCCGAGCAGACTCTCTGCCCCGGCATGAGCGAAGTAGACGACCAGCAGCAGGCCCCAGGGTGAAGAGCGCATGTCGCCGGCAACCATGTCGATGGTCACAAATAGCAAAAACCAGACGCCGGGCAAAACCAGGAACATGGCAGGCCAACCCCCAACGTGATAGGCCTCCGCCACCGGGCTGAAGGAGATGCCGGTGGTGTAATCGTCCGCAGCCAAAAATCCTCCCATCTCATGTGCGTAGTAGTTGCCGTTGTAGCCGCTCACCTTTTCGGGAAGAATGAAGTGCGGAACCCAGTTCTCATAGTCGTGAAGAATTGTCAGGTAGCCCGCATAATGACCCCGCGACGTATAGGCGAACATCATGTCGTCCACGGGGATGATAGTGAACCTGGAGAGTAGCCCGATATCCGCATTGCCAAAGTACGTTGTTCCCTCGGTATGTTCCAATTGAAACTCCCGCTCGGTCGTCTGGCGCTGCTTGACCTCGTCCCAGTGAGTCACTGCGTGAAAGAAGATAGCCGCGCGACCCGATGAATCGGCGGTGGCTGCGGTGACGTCATTTCTCAGGGTAGCGAGCGGATTGACGACGGTGGCGATCAGGTAAGCGCAAAGCGCAAGAACGACGAAATGGATCTTGCGCAATCTGAGGCGCATGTAGAAAGCGCCCACAGCCCAGGAGACGAGGGGAGATAACATTCCCTGCTTGGAAAAGGCCAGCGTACCGAGCACGAGGGATCCAAACAGGCTCAATCCACTGACCAGATTGATCGAGCGGCGGCCGTTGCTATCCTTTATCGCGCCCACTGTTCCGAAGATCATGGCGAGCGGGAAGAACACGTTCAACTGGTTCAGCGCGGCAATGATGCTTCCCGGTCCCGCCGGAGCGACCGTGTCGAGAAACTGCAAGCCGAAAGCGCTGACGAGACATCCCAGACCGACTCTGGTGAAATCCAGGTCGCCCGCCCCAAGACGAGCCGCAAGCGAGCGAGGGCGAACGTCGATCACCTTATTTGCATACACCACGAGCAGCAGCATGAGCATGCTGACGGTGTAGCAAGCCATATCCTGCAGCGGCACCTCGAGTCCGGCGTCGGCGGGTTGTCCCAATACAGCTTTGGTGGTGACGCCGACAATAGTTGAAAGCAGCGAGAACCAGAACACGTAGGCTCCGGAGACGGTTGAAAAGCCTCCTGCAATATTGAACGCAAAGCCGCTCAGCATCACAAACCCGAAGTACAGCAAACTGTACGCGGCGCTTGTATGTTCCATCAGCTGCACACAGAACATCGCGACCGCATAGATCAGGAGCTTGCTGAGAGGGACGTATTTGGGAAATTCAAGACGCACGTGGATACAAGCTTATCGAAGCTGGTGGCCCGGAGTATAGATGGGTCCGAAGTTCAGAGGGCCGCGCGCCTTCCTGAGCCCCCGCAGCACCAGGGCCCCGGAGCCCCGCAATTCAGCGACCGGATCAGAACCGTGCTGGGGTACACTAAGGGCCATCCGTGCCGAGAAAACCGAAGCGGACAATGTCGAGAGCGAACGTCGAGAGTTGAATGGAAGATCGATTCGGAGTCCAGCAAGAGCGCGTGTTGGGCGAGTCCGCTCTTCCCATGACGGGCGAAGCATCCGGGCCTCAAAGCACTACCAGGACGTTGCTGGTTCTGTTCCTGACCGGAATCTGTTCGCGGGGTTACGGATACTACAACCAGCAGTGGAAGGGGGATCCTTCGATCTGGACCTCGGTTCTGCACGGAACGGCCGAGGCGCCGGAGCAGTATCGGGTTGGGGTCATCTTTGTAGCGAACTGGCTGGACCAGATCTTCCATATCCGGCTCAGCCAGGCCTTCGGGATCCTGGATCTGGCAGGGTCCTTGCTGGCCGCCCTTCTCCTGTATCGGATTCTGGAGAGAAGCCCCAGATTCCGGCGGGCGTCGCAGCCGCTGCAATGGTTCGGTTCGGCAGCCTTCCTGGCGTTGATCCTCTATTATGTCGATTGGACCAACTGGTACCAGAAGGTCGCCACGTTGCCCACGGCGGCTCTTGTGGCGCTGATGTTATGGCTGTGGACTCCCGAGCCGGGACTCGAGCTGAGGCCCGCTCGGCAAGCGTTCCTCGCGATTGCATTTATCATGACAGCGGTGGCGCAGGCGTTCGTGCGCGCCGATGTGGCTCTGATGGTCTGCCTGGGTCTACTCGTCGTCAGCTTGACCCGCGTGGGAGGGGACATGGCGCTGCCCAGATATCCCGCCATCGCCACCAGCCTGGTCACGGCCGCGGCGGCCGGCGGCATCCAGCTGTATCTCATGCGAATCCGTTATCCCCACGCGACCTACGGCAGCGTGCCTGTGTTCATGCTGAAGCGCGATTACAACAGTGTATTCATGTGGGCCAGCTGCCTGATCTTCCTCGCGCCCTTTCTTTGGACCGTAGCGCAGGCGGCTCGGCGCAGGTTTGTTCCGTCCGGCGCGGATGTGGCCTTTCTGTTGGGTTCGATCGGCTACCTCGGACTTTGGCTGGTACTCGGCCGCCTGGACGAGGTACGCATCTTTATCCCGATGGCACTGGTCAACGTTCCGCTTACCGTGGAGTTGGC
>CAXUIM010000111.1:0-12137 GCA_964250885.1 uncultured Acidobacteriaceae bacterium
TCGACCGTATAGTTGGGGAGACCGCCAGCCCGGGGAGCCTCGAGCGCGGAGGCTCTGAACCGTGGACCCTGTTCCCGCGACGCTTGCGCGCAGAGGATCTCGACCATGACGAGCCGGTCGGCGAAGGCAGCCGCCGGGCCCTCGGCTTTTAGGGGCTGATGTCCGGTTGGGACGAAGAGTACTTCATCGAGTATGAAGGCGGAAGCTGCGGCGCATGCGACCGCGAGATGGCCGAGATGAGGTGGATCGAAGCTGCCGCCGAAGTAGCCCAGGCGCATGCGAAATTGTAGCAATCGCAAGCGGCGGTGTTCCCATCCGAAGAACACAGATCCTCTGACCGCCTTGAAATCTGCTATTGCCCCTCGGCCCCTTTGAAAGCCACACTTCTTGGCAGCACCTGGCGGCGCGGCGCCAGAAGAGCCACTCTAAGGTAGGTGAAGAGCCGCTCTAAGGTAAACGAAGAGCCACTCTAAGGTAAACGAAGAGCCACTCTAACTAAGGTAAATATGGGGCGCTTGCTGATAGGAATCGGAGGTTTGCTGATCGTGACCGGCCTGATCGTACTGGGACTGGAGCGGGTGGGGCTGGGCTTGGGCCGCCTACCAGGGGACCTCATTTGGCGCGGCCGGCGCACCACTGTGTACGCACCGCTGGCCACTTCGCTCTTGTTAAGCGTGCTGCTGTCGCTGATTCTGTATGCGCTCAGTCGATTCCGGCGCTAATTCTCTCCCTGGGGCGGCCCGGTTATGTGCCCCGTGACTTCGGCTGCGATCGTGTTCAAAGACGAAAGGGACGGCTCGTTGAGCCGCCCCTCCCGTTACGCGCATTGCAAGGCTTAGCGACGACCGCCGCCGTGAAAGCCCCCAAAGCCCCCGTAGCCGCCAAAGCCACCGTAGCCCCCAAAGCCACGGTAGCCTCCAAATCCGATGCCGAAGCCGAAGGGATAGCCATAACCCCAGTAGGGATAGCCGTATGCGTAATAAGGATAGGGAGAGCCGTACCCGAAACCGTCGCCGTAGGGCCCGTATCCATAGGGGGCTCCATAGGCGTACCCGGGACCAGCACCGGCGTATTCGTTCGCCCAGGGTATGAAGTCGGCGCCAGCCTGAAACGGCTCGAATTCTACCGCTTTCAGCCGCCCTGTGTTCTGCCCCGCATTGAAAGAAACTGCATGGTCCTCTTTTACTTTGACGGGCTTAGCCGCAGTGTCGCCGGCGGGGTAGGCATCGGCTTCCCCGTGCAGAACACGCACGGTATCCGAGCCCGCGTTGAAAGTGTACAGACCGTCTTTCAGCAGCGCCGTTTGACCACCCGGAAGGTCGACCAGAATCTGTGCGCCCTGCGGGGGCTGATGAACGCTCACGTTGGCGAGTCCGCGCTCCACGTTGAGCTCGGTCCGTGTGTCGCCGACGGCTACAGCCTGGACCTCACTATTCTGGCCCACCCGGACCAGAACGCCCGGCGTCGCCTGCGAACTGACGATATTGGCGTGAGTGGTGAGCGTCTGTCCCGCCGCGAGCGGCGTGGTCTGATAGTTGTTGGCGCCGCTGGCCGAAGAACCGCGCTCAATGGGAGCGGGTTGAGATTGTCCGTAGTTGTCGGAATTTGCGGGCCCGGCGGGGTACGCGGCCTGCGCCACAGCCGTGGCGGTGAGGGCGGTCGCGGACAGCGTCGCCAGGGCTAAGGGAAGAAGAACTTTGAACCGTGGCATCGTAAAAACCTCTGTATTAATAGATGCTTTGGTTTTGAAAAAGTCACACCGCTGCCGAGCCCGCGGGCCGGACCTGTAGAGTGAAAACGGCGCGAGCCGGAGCTCGCGCCGTTCATTCTGCCCAGGAGGGGATCCCATTTGAGACGGACTTTGCTCTTGCCCGGGCGTGCGGCCCGGGCCGGAGAGTTGATTTCCAAGCCACCGCTACAGCAAATCTCCTGATGCTGCGTGGGAGCAGCGGATTGCAATGTCGCTTCCTCCAGACAAAGCGGCGTTGCTGGGCCCCGCCCTCTTCACAGCTTCAGGTAAGTTGCTCTAATTGGCTGCGGAGACTCGGAAGCTGGTAGTGAGGCTGGAGGAAGCGTAATTTCCATACGCCGCCTGCTGTGCCATTACGGTTACGGTGCCGGTACCGGTAAGCTCGAGATACCTCGAGTTGGTGAGAGTGGCGTGGCCGCTGACGACGGAATACGTTATGGCGCCGCCCGACCTGGACTCCGCGCTCAGTCGAACCTCAATTCCAGGGTAGCTGTGGGGCTCGACGACGAAGGTGAGGTCGGATGCCTCGCCGGCGACGGTGAACGCAGTGGTGGTGGTGGACGCCGGATACCCTCCCGCCGCCGCCTGGCCGACCGAAAGGCGGGCGGCGCCCGGCTTTTTGATGGTGACGGTGTGACCGGAAACGGTGGCTACTTCCGGCGTGAGTGAAGCGAAGGTCATCGCGCCGCTGGATTTGGAGGTCGCCGAGACTGTGAACGGGGCATCGCCGAAGTTCTGGGTAGGTACGGCGACGAACGTCAGTTCCGAATTCTTCGAAATTGCCGTTCCGGGCATCACGGTGATGGTGACCGGCGTAGCCGAGGCGCTGCCGTAGGCATTATTGCTGTAAAGGGTGTACGTGGTCGTGGCGGTTGGACTGACCGAAACGGGCCCCCGGACGAACCCGACTTTGTCGATGTAGCTGTAGCTGGCGCCGGAAGAACTTGGCGCCAGGGTAACGCTCTCTCCCGAATTGATCTCGGTTGCCGACGCCGTAAGCGACGCCAGGGGAACGTTGCCCGTGGGAATGTCCATCGCGTCCATCACCACTCCTGCCGGGTACATGGGTGCGATCCCAGGTGTATACGAGGCCGCGAGATTACCGGAGCCGGGAGCGTCGACGACCTCGAAGTTGGCGGCCCCAACGGTGCCCAGGTTCGCCAGATCGTCATCGTTCCAGCGCGTGTCAGGAGTGCCCTGGATGTACAGGTTCGACCCGTTGTCCGCCAGGATCATACCGTACTGCTTCATTGCAGTCAGGATGATCTGATTGGTGGGTGAGAAGCCCGAGATGTCGAAGCTCGCGTTCAATCGAAGCCGCAGACCGATCACGTTGTTGTTGCCGTAATTGTTACCCGCGGCGTGAGTCGCCGGAGGAACGAAGTAGCCTCCGTTGGCGTCGTTCTTGGTGAAATTCGCCGTGAAGCGAATCGCGTGGTTTATGACGCCGGCTGCGATCTCGTCGTAGCGGATCAGACCTTCGAAGACTGAAAGTCCGGCAGCGTCGACAGATGTCCAGCCCAGCGGCCGCTTTTCTTCCTCGGTGAAGTCCCAGATGGTCGTCTGCTGGGCGGTCCAGCCGGGGCTGTTGCTGGCACAGTAGTTCGCTTGATACATCTCATACGCGACACAGGTCGCACGGTCCAGGATGATGGCATGCGCATCTCCCAGAGAGGAGGAATTGGTGCAATTTGGCTGGTTTCCTTCCACAGCCATGCCGGCAGGAATCGGCTCCGCCGAGACATCGCTCTGGCTGGCGTAGCTTCCGACATTAATTGCGACCGGCGCCTGGGTACTGGAATCAACAACTGTGTACGGGATCCCGGCGATGTACGTGTTCGGGTTGGCGAAGTCAGGGTGAAGAGAGGAGCCCTTCAAACCGTTGGTGTCGGTGCTGATGATGTTATTGCTCATCGGATCGACGGGAGCGCTGCTGATGTTCTGGTGCCAGGAGTCACTGGGCGATGGGACAAAGCCGTTGAGTGCGCCGTTGGTTCCGAGCGACATCGCGGAACATGCGGAGTTGGGCGTTTGTGCGGCTGCACCGAGCGCAGCGCTGACGAAAAAGACAAAGAGATGGCTTAACTTCAAGGTTCCCCCAGAAATTCGACCTGAATAGGCCGTGGATTTAGGCGCCGTGATGGCACGATTTGCTAGCTGGGACTAGAGCAGTCAGGGGGGATCGTCCCCCCAGGATGACTTGTCGGTGGGTCCTGCGTCAGAAAACGAATGCGCAGGTAGCCAGCCAACTCGGAGGCTACCGTAGGCATCACATCATCGGCAATTTGTATTTGGGCCCAACCGGGCTCTTACGCAGCTATGAGTTCCGAAACGGACCCATCTCAAAGTGGGATCCCCGCTCCGCGTCCTTTGACAAGCCCCATTGACTGTGTGCAGTGACGGCTTCCGTATCTGCAGTCGAGAACTCTGGGTGAAGGGCCGACGGTTGTTTGCTAACCAGAATCCTACACTGCCATATCCAGAAAACGCCACCCTCATACCGTTTTTTGTAGGGACTATTTTCCGGCTTTCACAGCGTCGAAACTAAGGCAGTACCCGCGTGAATTTTTCCCTTCTCTTTCAGTTGTTGGACGTGTTTTGAGCGTAAAATCTGCGCTATTTTTCAAAAGTGGTGTCAAAACCCGCGCAATCGCCGCAAACAAGGGCCAACGGCTGTCTGAAAACAAATCTGGAGCACCGCCACAGCGCGTACTTGAAGTGGAGACGTTATGAAAAATCATTTATCGTCGCGGCTATCATGGCTGCGCAGCGGGTTGATCGCAGCGTTGGCAGCTGGCTCGCTCTGCAGCGGGTGCCGGGCATTGACCGGACCCGCCATCCCACCCCCGAAGTTGGATGAGCCCGCGATGTTGAACACTCACACCGAGACGGCGGTCTTCGCCGGAGGCTGCTTCTGGGGAACCCAGACGGTATTCGAGCACGTGCGCGGAGTCGTTTCCACAGCTGCGGGTTATGCCGGCGGATCCGCGGCCACCGCGACCTATCCTCAGGTGACCACGGAGACGACCGGCCACGCTGAGTCGGTGAAAGTAGTTTTCAATCCCGCCAGGATCTCCTACGGGCGGCTGTTGCAGGTGTTCTTCGCGGTGCACGACCCAACTACGTTGAACCGGCAGGGACCGGACGTGGGTACGTCCTACCGGTCCGCGATCTTCTACACCAGCGATGAACAGCACAAAATCGCTGAGTCGTACATCGCGCAGCTGAATGCGGCTAAGGTGTTTCCGCGACCCATCGTGACCCAGATTGTGCCCGATCAGGGCTTCTATCGGGCCGAGGAGTATCACCAGGACTATGCGATGAATCACCCGGATAATCCCTACATCGAAGTCTGCGATCGACCGAAGCTCGACACGCTAAAGACCGAGTTTCCAGATCTCTATACGCTATACAAGGGCCAGTAGAGGCGAGACCACGCTGTGAGCCTCTCTTCCCGCGACATTCGGAATTTCTGCTTCCGGGCAGGTTGAAATGCCCTTCCTTGACCGGGACGAAGGTTTCTGCGCGGGTGCCAAGCGTCAATTTCCATCCACTGGATCCATAGCTCCCGGGAGCGATCGCTATGGTAGCCTAGGACGCATCTATGGGCCCTTTTGCGAAGCTGGAACGGTCCAGCCGTCCTGGCTGGCATGCTCCATGGGCGCGGCGATCTCTACTCGCTCTCATCCTTCTGCTCTCTGGGTTTTTCCTCATCAGCTTCGCGCACGCCAAAGCCTTCTGGGGCGATGAGTCGCTCACGTTTTACACGGTTCATAACCGCACTTTGCGCGGTCTTTTGGACTTCCAGGCCTCCACGCCGGTCGTGCTGGAACCGCCCGCCAACGATATCCTGCTGTGGATCGTCAGCAGGATCTTCGGCTACTCGAAGATGGCGCTCCGGCTGCCTTCAACCCTGTTTTTCCTGCTGATCCAGTGGCTTGTCTACCGGCTGGGTTCGGCCCTCGGAGGATATGCGGTTGGTTTCCTGGCCGCAGTGGCCCTGCTCGTCACCACGTTTGTCACCTATGGTGCTGAAGCGCGACCCTATGCGCTGCTTACGGCTCTGACCGTGGCGGCTGTCTTTCTCTGGTATCGCGCTCGCACGATCCCGGCCAGCCGCACCGCGCCGTTGATCTTGCTGACGGTCGTTGTGGCGCTGGCGGTGACGACCCAGTTTTACGGGTTCATGGTCGTCATTCCGGTCCTCGCCGCCGAAATGACCTTCTGCTGGCTGCACCACGAGCGCCCCTCATGGCCAGTGATCCTCGCCCTGACCGCAGGTTTGCTGGCGCTCGCGATCGATCTTCCATTCATCCGGGCCGTCAAGGCGTATCAGCCGCCGTCCACGCACCAGTTCAATACGGACAGCTCTCAGTTTCTGTACACCTATTCGTGGGGCTTCATGACGCTCCAGACCTATCCCTGGATGCATCTCACCATACCTCGCTTCATCGGCATTACTTTGCTGATCGCGATCCCAGGATCTTTTCCGTCGCGGTGCGACTGGAAAAACGGAGCCGGCGACATGCCGATCCGTGCGGCACTGTGGGCCGCCTTTCTGGCGATGACCCTCTTCCCCCTGCCGGCACTCCTCATCGCGAGGCTCATAACCCACACCTACGCTCCGCGATATGCGATCCAATGCGTGGTCGGCCTTGTAGTCCTGCTGGCCGTTGTGCTGGTGCGCCTTGTCGGGCGGCTGCCGTTTTCGGTGGCTGTGGTCGTGACGATTCTAGGCTACGCCGTGATCGTCAGACAAAGTCTGCGGCATCTGGAGCTGCAGAATGGCTACACCCGCCAGGTGGAGGCGCGCTACCAGATCTCCCCGCCGGTGCGAGCTTTTTTGGCGAACCACCCCCAATCGCCGATCTATCTCACTATCGACGAGTGCCTCCTGTATCCCTTTTTTGGAGATCAGGCCTTTGACGCGCGGGTTCGCTGCCTCTACTCCATACCCCGGGAGGAACAGTACAACCACTCTGTCATGAACTCCCTGACCGCGAAGGTGATGGGGCAGGATACGGACATGCCTCTGCGCACGGTGTCCTACGCCACCATGAGGGGCGAGGGAGAAGCGCTGCTGGCTTTCAATCGGAAACCCTGGCTGGACTGGATTCCTGACTCTGTGGCCGCGGACGGCGGCAAGACAGATGCTCTGGGCGAGGGCTTTGGGGGCGACGTCCTGCTGATCCAGTATCCGGACGCGCGGCAGAAACAATCATCCTCCCAATCGGCGCACTGAGAAGCGCTCTACCTCTTCGGCACAGCTGTCCTTGCTGGCCTCTGCTGTATAACCGCTTCCGCTTGCAATGAACGCCCCCCAAGCCTACAGGGTTGGGGGGCGTTTTCTGATGGAGGTGCGGCTACTGCAGCAGCGGCCCGTTCTCGGTTGAAATTTTGGGGTCCTCCGGCGGGATGACCGTGGCAGAGGCTACTTTGTCGGCAGCCTCCAGGTCTAGGAGCTTGACGCCCATGGTCGCGCGGCCGGCGGCGCGCACCGTCTTGGTATCGATGCGAATGATCTTTCCAAACTGGCTGATGACCATCATCTCGGTCGTGTCGTCGACAAGCTGAATGCTGGTGACGTTTCCGATCTTGGGAGTCGCTCGCATATTGATCACGCCCTTGCCGCCGCGCGTCTGGAGCCGATACGCGTCCACGTCCGTGCGCTTGCCGTAACCGTTCTCGGAGACCGTGAGAATCAGGCAGGGAGTCAGGCCCAGTTGCTTGTCCAGGCGTTCAAGTTTCGCGGAGGCCTCGGCGGAAAGCTCGGGTGCGGCGAGCTCTCCGGGTTCGGAAAGTTCCAGAGGCTGCAGGGCGGAGCTGTCGCTGGTTTCGTCCAAGACGGCTTCCACCTGGCTGGTGAGACCGCTGCGGGCGGCCAGGGCGAGCCGCTGCTTATTTCGAGCTTCGTTGGAAGGGGTGACGGCGGCGCCGATCACGTAATCGCCCTTCTTCAGCGAAATGCCACGATTGCCGAAGGCCGGGCGCCCCATGGGACGGAGGTCCTGCTCATTGAAGCGGATCGCCATGCCGTGGTGGGTGGCGAGGAAAATTACCTGCTCCCCATCGGTGATTTTGGCGGTGATGAGCTCGTCCTCTTTGTCGATCCCGATGGCGATGATACCGCGGGCCATCACGTTCGAGAAGTCGCGCAGCGGCGTCTTCTTGACCGTGCCGTTGCGGGTCGCGAAAAGCACGAAACGGGAGTCCTGCTCCAGATCGCGCACGGCGAGAATGGTGACGACTTTCTCGCCCGGCTGAAGATCCACCAGCGAGGCCATGGCTTTGCCCTTACCGGCCGCGGAGATATCTGGAATCTCGTAGACCTTGAGCCAGTAGATGCGGCCGGTGTTGGTAAAGCAGAGCAGATACGCGTGCGTGGAGTCGATGATGAGCTGGGTGATGAAATCCTCTTCGCGGGTCTTCATTCCCAGTCTGCCGGTGCCTCCGCGGCGCTGCTGGCGGTAGGTCGAGATGGGCGTGCGCTTGAGGTAACCGGTGTTGGAGACGGTCACGGCGACCTGCTCGTCAGCGATCAGGTCCTCTAAAGTCAGTTCGGTGGTCTCGTCGAGGATGGTAGTCCGGCGTGCGTCGCCGTACTTATCGCGAATCTCTTCGAGTTCCCGGGTGATCACCCGGCGCAGCTTCTTTTCCGAGGCGAGGATCGACTCGTATTCAGCGATGTTCTCGCGGACCTGGCGCAGCTCGTTGAGCAACTCGTCAATGGAAAGCTGGGTCAGGCGGTAGAGCTGAAGTTCCAGGATCGCATCGATCTGGCGATAGCTGAGGATGAGGGTGCCGGCCGAGTTGTTCGCCAGTTGCGCGCTCACGCTGCCGCCGGCTAGGTCGATGTTGTACTTGGCGGCATCGAGGGTAACCCCTGCCAGCTCGGCGCCGCGCAGGTTGATGCGCCGATTGCTGAAGTAGCCAAACAGATTCTCGCGAGCGTCGGCGCGGGAGGAGGACTGGCGGATGATGCGGATCACCTGATCCAGGTGGTCCAGAGCGATCTGATACCCGAGCAGGACGTGTTCGCGCTCGCGGGCTTTGTTGAGCAGGAAAGCGGTGCGGCGGCGTACCACATCGATGCGGTGATCGATAAAAGCATGAATGGCGTCGGGAAGCGGGAGTTCCTTGGGCTGGCCGTTATGGACCGCCAGGAAGATCATCGAGAACGACTCCTGCATCTGGGTGTTCTTGTAGAGCTGGTTCAGGACGATCTCGTGCTGTGCGCCGCGCTTCAGCTCGATGACGATGCGCATGCCGGACCGGTCGCTCTCGTCGCGGACGTCGGAGATCTCGTCGACGATCTTTTCATTGACCAGCTCGGCGATGCGCTTAACCAGATTGGACTTGTTCACCTGGTAAGGAATTTCGGTCACGATGATGGCTTGCCGGCCGCCGGAGATCTGCTCCAGACCGCATTTGGCGCGCATCATGAAACGGCCCCGGCCGGTGCGGTAGGTCTGAGCGATGTTGGAGCGGCCATAAAGAAAGCCGCCGGTCGGGAAGTCGGGACCCTTCACGTGCTCCAGCACAAGTTCCAGGTCGCTGCGAGTCTCAGCTTTTTCCCTCTGCAACAGGGCGATGGTCGCGTTCAGAACCTCGGTCAGGTTATGGGGCGGGATGTTGGTCGCCATGCCCACGGCGATTCCGGTGCCGCCATTGACGATCAGATTGGGGACGCGCGCGGGCAGTACCGTCGGCTCCGAGGTGGACTCGTCGTAGTTGGGCACGAAATCGACGGTGTCGGAGTCGATGTCCGCCAGCATTTCGCCAGCCAGGCGAGTCATACGGGACTCGGTGTACCGCATCGCGGCCGGTGGATCTCCGTCTACGGAGCCGAAGTTTCCCTGTCCATCAATCAGCGGATAGCGCAGGCTGAAGGGTTGGGCGAGCCGGACCATGGTGTCGTAGATGGCCGAGTCGCCGTGGGGGTGGTAGTTGCCCATGACGTGACCGGTAACCTTGGCGGACTTGGTGTACTTCTTGTTGAACTGCAGGCCCATCTCGTGCATGCCGTACAGGATGCGGCGATGGACGGGCTTGAGGCCGTCGCGGACGTCGGGCAGGGCCCGGCCAATGATGACCGACATCGAGTAATCCAGATACGAGCGCCGCATCTCCTCCTCGATGTTGATCGAGAGCATGGAGAGCGCGCCGGGACCGGTGGGTGCGCCGGGCGCGGAAGGATTCGACGGATTACCTGGATCGCCGGCACCTGCGGGAGGGGGATTGTTAGAGTTGGCGTCCTGCGGAGAAGGCGGATTGAGCGGAAGTTCAGGATTGAGATCGTCGGCCATGGGTCCACTTCCATTATAGCTGTTGGAGACCCGGATCTCGATGCAACGCCCTCCCCCAGAAAGTGGGGAATCAGGCTCATTTTGCAGGAGTTCCTAGCAGTCACCCCGGCGCTCTTCGATCGGCTAGGCGGCACAGGCAGACGGTAGAAATAGTTCGTCCGGACCTCCTCTTGGCAAGGTCGAATCTGACGGCTGACGTCCTGCGACAAAATTAAACCAGATTGCGCTAAAGTTCCCGGCGCTTCTGCCGACAACACCAATACCGATCTATCCGCGGGACGGATCGTGGCTGCAGGAGCGGAGGGGGAAATGTCGAGTAGCGCGGTTGACGTATTCCTGCTTTTACTGCTGATTGTGTTCTTCGGCATTCAGCAGCGCAGCCGTCCGGAGCTGTTTTTCCGCTTCTGGTTCGCGGGGTGGGTTTCGGTGTTACTCAGCTTCGTGGCTTGCCTGGCTCCTTCGTTCTCACCTGCAGGCTCCAGCTGGAAGGATGCGCTGTGTAGCATCCTGATCGTGCTGGCAGCAGCGGCGTTCCTGCTCTCGTTCATCGTCACCCGGGAGCGGCTGCGGCGGACCATTCTGATCGGGCTCACGTTTGCGGTGCCAGCATGGCTGGTCTTGGGAGCCGAAATTTTGGCCAGCCCGCCGCTTTGGCTCTTACGTGTGCTGCTACTGGTCGGACACGCGGCGGGAATCCATGCGGTATACATGCTCCTGCCACGGGACTGGAAGAGGCAGCGACTCGGAATTCAGATAATCTGCGTGCTATTTGGCGCGGCGAGCCTGATGGTGTCGCCAGCCAATGTGAAGGATCTATTGCCGAGCCTGATCGCCGCGGAGATGTTCCTGAGCGCGGCGGTCTTGTATGGCGGCGCCTACCTCAAACGCAGCTTCGCCGGCTTCGTGGGTTCCCTCGGCTTCCTCGCGTGGGGAGCGTTCTACCTGGTTCGTCTGTGGTTGCAGCCCACCGGGCACGGCGCGACGTTCTATGAGTTCTGGAACGTTCCCAAGTACTCCGTGGGGTTTGCAATGATTCTGCAGACCTTCGAGCATTCGCGGAGCGACTTCGCGCGCCTGGCGGAGGTCTACCGTGCCCTCTATGAAGACTTCCGGTTGATGTATGAGAAGCATCCACATCCAATGTGGATCTATGAAGCGGCCAGCCGAAGACTGCTCTCGGCCAATCTGGCCGCTTCGAGCGGCTACGGCTTCACGGAGCAGGAGATGCTTCAGATGCGCATGAGTGATCTGGAGGGTCCTGAAGATGAGGAGATCCACACGACAGACATGCTGGTCCCTCACGCGGCGGAGGGTCGGCGGGCTCGGCATCGGCGTAAGGACGGAAGTCTGGTCTGGGTAAATGTCGTGGATCGAGCGACGCTGTTCCAGGGCAAAGAAGCACGTTTTGTGATTGCTCGCGATGTCACCCAGCAACTGGATCTGAACCGGGAACTGGCGCACCGAGCGCATCACGATGGCCTGACCGGGTTGCCCAATCGAGTGCTCCTGGAGAGCCGCATACCCCGGCGTCTGGAGGAGTGCTGTCAGCAGGAGCGCAAGGCGGCCCTCCTGACCATCGATGTGGATCACTTCAAAGAGATAAACGACACGTACGGACACCAGATTGGGGACGAGTGTTTGAAGATTGTCGCCAGGCGGCTGAAAAGCAAGATAAGGCAGGTGGATACCATCGCACGTACCGGCGGCGAGGAGTTTGTGGCTATCATCGGAGGCCTGAGTAGTATGGCGGACGCGCTGAAGGTCACGTCGAGTCTGCTGGCGCTGTTTGAGACGCCGGTCCGCGTTTCCTGCGGAGTGATCGCCTTAACCGTGAGCATTGGAGGAGCCTTGTTCCCCGACGATGCGATCCGGGTCGATGAATTAGAGTTCAAGTCCGACCAGGCTCTATACGCAGCGAAACGGGCGGGCCGCAATCGCGCCGTCTTCGCTCCGGCGGGAGTATCTCCCAGCCTCTTCGAGCAGCAGGGTCGCGTCTGGCAGAGCCTGCCCGCTGAGCCGATCCAGAGTTGACCGGTTTGGATGTACCGGCGAGTCGAGGCCGAAGCATTTCTCCTGTAGGT
>CAXUIM010000112.1:0-12088 GCA_964250885.1 uncultured Acidobacteriaceae bacterium
ACAAGGACTACGAGTTCATCTCTACCTATCGCCGACGCTTCAGGACTCCTTCCGGTGTTCAGGGCAAACGCGTGTTTGTGGACTTCGACGGTGTGATGACCGCGTCTACCGTTTGGATCAACGGCGCCCCACTCGGGGAATATAAGGGTGGCTTCACCCCTTTTTCCTTCGAGCTCACGCCCCACCTGCACGAAGACGGAGAGAACGTCCTGGTGGTGCAGGTTGATTCCACAGAGCGCAGCGATATTCCGCCTTTCGGAAACGAGATCGATTACATGACCTTCGGTGGGATCTACCGCGAGGTCTCGATTCGTATCGTGCCCACGCTGTATCTGGACAACATCTTCGCGCATCCTGAAGACGTCCTGGGTGGTGCACCCTCGCTGGACGTGGATTGCTTTCTCTCCGGCGCCGCTCTCCGCGGCCGCCTCACCCTAGAAGCAGAGCTGTTCGACGGGGAGCGCACGCTGGCCAAAACGAGCCGGCCCTTCAGGATGCAGGCCGGGAGCGATCCGGACGCCACGCTCGATCCAGCCACGGCAGCTCCTGTGTACCTGGGTACGGAGACCGTAAAGGATCCCGCAAAGCAGACCTTGTCGCTGTCCAACATCGCGGGCGTGAAGCTTTGGGACATACAATCTCCAACGCTCTACACGGTTCGAGTTCGACTGCTCCATGAGGGCAAGGTGCTGGACGAGGACACCCGCCGGATTGGCTTTCGCGAGGCTAAATTCACCCCGCAGGGCTTCTCTCTCAATGGCAAGATTCTAAAGCTGCGGGGGCTGGATCGTCACCAGACCTTTCCATTCGTCGGGCAGGCGATGCCGGCGCGCGTTCAACGTCAGGATGCGAAGATCCTTCGCCACACACTGCACTGCAACATCGTGCGCACATCGCACTATCCCCAATCCCCACATTTTCTCGATTGCTGCGACGAGATCGGGTTGCTTGTACTCGAAGAGATTCCAGGCTGGCAGCACATCGGTCCAGAACCATGGAAGCTCATCGCGATCGACAATGTTGGGCGCATGGTGCGACGCGACTGGAATCATCCCTCGATCATTCTTTGGGGTGTGCGCATCAACGAGTCTCCGGACGACGACAGCTTCTACACCCGGACCAATGCGCTCGCGCACGCGCTCGATACAACACGGCAGACGGGCGGCATCCGTAACTTCGCAGCCTCTCATCTGCTGGAGGATGTCTTCACCATCAACGATTTTGGCTTTCCGCTTCGGAAGCCGAATCACCCTCTCTACCTCAACACAGAATTCGTGGGACATACCTTTCCGACCAAGACCACCGATGATGACGAGCGTCAGCGCGAGCACACGCTCCGGCACGCTCGGATTCACAATCAGCTTGCCTCCGATCCGCAGTACGCGGGTGGCATCGGATGGTGCGCCTTCGACTACAACACCCACTCCAACTTCGGCGCGGGCGATCGCATCTGCTACCACGGCGTGACCGACATCTTCCGCGAGCTGAAGCCCGCGGGAGGCTTCTACAGATCGCAGTGCGATCCCTCCGAAGAGGTCGTGCTGGAGCCCGCGTTCCATTGGGCCAACAGCGACGAATCGGTGGGCTTTGAGAAGGTGCTCGTCTGTTCCAACTGCGACCACCTGAAGTTCTATGAGCGGATCAACAGTGTCGAAACCAATCCCTGGATCCTGATCGCAGAGCTGGACCCCGACCGCGCGGAGTTCGAACACCTGAAATATGCACCCTTCCTTCTGGACCGAAGCACGCTCCCCAGGACGAATCGCCACGGCTGGGGAGACCTCAGGATTGAGGGCTACCTGCAGGGCAAGATGGTCGCGTCCCGGAGCCTTTCCGGTCTCGGGGTCGATCAGAAGTTTGCTTTGCTGGCCGACGACACGAGGCTGCAGGCCGACGGCGCCGATACGACACGGGTTGTCCTACGCGTGACCGACGAGTTCGGCGCCACGCGAACATACGCCAATGATCCGATCGTATTGAAGCTTGAAGGTCCCGCCACTCTGATCGGTGAGAACCCGTTTGCATTGATTGGCGGCACCGGAGCCGTCTGGATCCGCGCCAACGAGGAGGCAGGAGACGTCCGGCTGACGGCGACGCACCCCCGGCTCGGGTCGCAAACCGTTGCACTGAACCTGACCGCCGCGCCCGCGGAGCTGATTTAGTCACGCTCCAGATCGGATGTTAAAACCTGCAGGCTCCCTACTCATGACTGCAATGGCAGTCATGAGCCGGGAGCCTGCGGAAGAAGATCAACTCTTGTTTTTTTGCGCGCTTCTAGAAGACGTTGCGGACGTTCGGCTCCCGTTTCCAGATGCGGCCTCCGGAAGCCGTCTGCAGGAACGCTCCTGGATCCGTACCCATAACCACACCTTCGTCGGGCACTACACCCGCTTGATCCAGCAAGCCCTGTGCGCCCGTTGTGGCTCCGATGACCTTCAGGTGCTGATAGGCATCATGAACCCACGCGACCGCGGCCGCCTCCGTGGAGAGCATCTCGGCAGCTTCCTGGGAGATGGCAACGAAGACGGAATCGAACAGCACCGAAGCGCCACCCGCAAGCTGAAAGTCCGCCTCGATCATCTGTCCATCGGAGCCCGTCGCGCCGCCCACCTTGGGAGCGACGATCCTGAAATCAGCCCCGGCCTGGGTGACCGCGGTCTCCAGCGCCAGAACCGTCGCCGTGTCCGTACCATCGGCCACCAGACATCCCACCATGCGGCCTTCGATGGACGGCTTGAACTTGGCAAGGATACTGAGTGCGGGCGAGTTGGCCAGATCCGTTCGAGTGGGGACGGTGGTGGAAACGGGCATTATCTCGCCCGTCAGACCGAGACCCTTCGCGACTCTCTCCGCAATCTGCATGTCGACGTTGGCCAGTTGACCGGCCATCCGCTCCCGGACCGCCTTTGTGTCCACCTTGCTGAGTTCAAAGATGAACGCCGACACGATGTGGTTCTGCTCCGGTTCGGTCTGCGAATAGAAGAACTGGCGCGCCTGCGAGAAGTGGTCAGCGAACGACTCCGCGCGTAGACGCAGCTTGTGCCCTGACATAGGCTCGGCGAAGCTGGCGAACCCCTGCTTCGGATCCGGGCGCGGTGAATCGGCTGCGAGCGAACTCGGTGAGTAATGAACTCGCCCGGTCTGCAGCCGCATCTGCATGTGCCCATCGCGCTGGTTGTTCAGGACAGGACTCTTGGGCGCGTTGATGGGAATCTGCTGGAAGTTCGGACTTCCCAGGCGGCTGAGCTGCGTGTCCTGGTAGGAGAAAATGCGGCCCTGCAGCAGCGGATCGTTCGAGAAATCGACTCCGGGAACCACATTGCGAACGCAGAAGGCCACCTGCTCGGTCTCCGCGAAGAAGTTCGTCACGGTGCGGTCCAGAACCATCCGGCCCACGATGCGCAGAGGAAGAATCTCCTCCGGAATGATCTTGGTCGCGTCGAGCACATCGAAGTCAAACTTGTCCGCAAACTCTTCGTCGAAGAGCTGCAAACCAAGCTCCCACTCCGGGTACTTACCATCCTCGATCGCATTCCAGAGGTCGCGACGATGATAGTCGGGGTCCGCGCCCGAGATCTTGAGCGCTTCATCCCAGATAACCGATTGCATCCCCAGCTTGGGGCGCCAGTGAAACTTTACGAAGGTCGACTTGCCCTCCTCGTTGACGAAGCGGTAGGTATGAATACCGAAACCCTCCATCATCCGGAAGGAGCGTGGGATCGCGCGATCACTCATAATCCACATCAGCATGTGAGTGGATTCGGGCATCAGCGAGACGAAATCCCAGAACGTATCGTGCGCCGTCTGGGCCTGCGGGAAGCCCCGGTCGGGCTCCGGCTTGGCAGCATGGATCAGGTCGGGGAACTTGAGAGCGTCCTGTATGAAGAAGACCGGGATATTGTTGCCCACGAGATCCCAGTTGCCTTCGTCGGTGTAGAACTTCACGGCGAACCCGCGGACATCGCGAGCCATATCGCTGGATCCCTTGTTGCCGGCTACGGTTGAAAACCGAACGAACAACGGCGTCTTGTGGCCCACCTTGTTGAAGATGCTGGCGCGTGTGATCCCCGCGAGGGAGTCGGTGAGCTCGAAGTACCCGTGCGCTCCAAAGCCGCGGGCGTGGACAACGCGCTCGGGAATACGCTCATGATCGAAGTGTTGAATCTTCTCGAGAAGGTTGAAGTCCTCCATAAGCGAGGGCCCGCGGTCGCCCGCCTTCAAGGAGTTTTCGTCGTCCGCGATAATGACACCGGTTTGGGCGGTGAGCGGAGGATGGGAGCCCCCCGCGATCTGGTGAAGTTCTCCCCCATTGCCGATCTCGTGATCGGACGAACTATTCGGTCTCTTATTCTGGTCAGCAGGCATATCGTTCCCTCTTCAGCACGTATGGTCTTGAACTGTGATGCGGTTTGTTCGCCGCAAAGTTAGCTATAGAAAAGCTTCGTTGAATGCTGCGGGAGCCCATTTATTGCGGTGAGAGTGGTCCCTACACTCTGAAGAAACGTCTCTTCCGCTACTTCCACATACGAGATCAGGTGGCGCACAAGGCAGAGGCGTATCGATACAATGGGGCCCTGGCAAGGAGGCTTCCCGTTTGCCGATCGACCGCGCCGCGCCGATTCACCCTTCGCTCTTTGACCGCTCGCTTCTTGGCCCTTTGCTCCGCCACGGGTCGTCACTTTCCCGGCGTACGCTGCTGCTGATTCTTATCGCTTATGCCGCTCGCATTGCGGCACAGGCGCAACGTACTCCAGGCTACCTCTACGATGAATCCCGGATTGCGCCGTACAAGCTGCTCGATCCGCTGCAACTTGCGGATGGACGCTCCGTCACCACGGCGCAGCAGTGGTTTACGCAACGCCGGCCGGAGATCCTCCGCCTGTTCGAAGAGAACATCTTCGGCCATACGCCCGAAACCGCGCAGCACGCGGTGATGCACGCAACCGTCATCGAACGGGATGAGCATGCGCTCGACGGTGTGGCCGTTCGAGAACAGATAGACCTCACCTTCGAACCAGCTCCCGGCGTGTCGCCTGCCCCCCAGGCGGAACATAGGCTGCGTCTTCTGGTGTACATCCCCGCGGCCGCGGTCCAGGCGCATCATGCCGCGCCGGTGATCTTCGGCTTGAATTTCGGCGGCAATCAGACGGTGCTGGACGATCCGGCCATTCGCCCGACACCAATCTGGTCAAAGCCCAAGGGCTCAGCCGAGCCCGTGGCAACCGCTCCCGCCGACGCGACACGCGGTTCCGCCGTGGAGCGGTGGCAGGTCCAGCTGGTGCTGGCACGCGGATACGCCTTCGCTACCGCATACTACGGCGATCTCGAACCCGACATCCCGGATGCCGGCCAGTACAGCGTGCGGCAGTTGTTCCGGCTACCGAACCAACCGGTGCGCCCGGACGACTGGGGAGCCATCGGAGCGTGGGCCTGGGGTATGAGCCGAGCTTTCGATGCTCTACGGCGTGATCCGCTCCTCGACCCCGGCCGCATCGCAATCACCGGGCACAGCCGGCTGGGTAAGGCTGCCGATTGGGCCGCGGCTCAGGACACCCGTTTCGCGGCCGTGCTCTCCACCGAGAGCGGCCACGGAGGCCAATCCATCCAGCGCCGCGCATTGGGCGAGACGGTCGCCCATCTGGAGGATTCATTCCCCTACTGGTTCTGTCCTGCATATGCGCATTGGGTCGGTCGCGATGCAGAGATTCCCGCGGACGGAAACCTGCTGCTCTCGCTCATGGCGCCGCGTCCGCTGTACGTCGCCAGCGCCGTGGGCGATGAATGGTCCGATCCGCACGGGGAGTTCCTCAGTGCCCTCAGTGTTAGCCGTGTTTATCGGCTTCTGGGAAGGCCGGCTCTCCCGGAAAACATACCGATGCCCGCGCCCAGCCAGGTGGCCGGCCTGGAGGGTGATGTCGCCTACCATGACCGCACCGGCAAGCATGACGTAACGCGTTTCGATTGGGAGCACTACCTGGACTTCCTGGACGTGCACTGGGGCAAGCCCTTCGGCTCGCGCTCCACGCAAGCTCCCACCACGCAGCGACCCCTGAGCGCTCCCGCAGCCTGAACGCGAGGCTAAACCGCTGCCATAGACGCACGCCGGTCCCGACCCGCGATGCCTGGCAGGGACGTTACCCGGCCGTTCCCTCCAGATGAAACACCGGGGCCATCCGGCGCCATCGGGCGCTGGCATCGGATTCCGGATCGGCGACCTGATACTTTGCCATCTCACGCTCCCACTGCATCACCACAGGATTGGCCTGATCCATGACCGCTTTGCGCTCGAAGGTGAAGTCGTCTGTCGTCGCGATCACCATAACCAGGCGCCCGGCGAGCTCATAGATGTTCATGGCCAGGATCCCGGCATCGCGCAGAGACTGGAGAACCTCCGGCCAGACGTGACGATGCCTCTCGATGTACTCCGCAATCAGTCGCGGATCTGGATAGAGTTCCAGTGTCAGGCAAAATCGTTGCATACAGAACCTTCCCTGCAGCACCCGAGCTCAGCTCCGGCTGCTTCTTATGTATCACTTGCGCGGCTTGCGGACACGGCACTAATTCCGCATGTAAAAATGCCAATTCGCGTATGACAAAACGTTCTTTCCGATGCTATGCTATTCCGGCTTTCGCATATCGTGCAAAGAGGTAGCTTGAGTTCTAACTTCCGCCACTCCCGGCTGCAGTCGCAGGTATACACCAGCCCTTCAGCCGCGCATAGCCAGCCGCACCGGAACACACTGATTGAGGTCCTTTGATGGTCCGTATCGATGCGCATCATCACCTGTGGCGCTTCACCGCGGAGGAGTTTGGCTGGATTGGCGACGATTCAAGTTCGCTTCGCCGTGATTTCCTGTTGGACGACCTGCGCCGTGTTCTAGGTTCGGCTGGAGTGAACGGTACTATCGCCGTGCAGGCGCGGCAGTCGCTCGCGGAAACGCGCTGGCTGCTCCAGTTGGCTGCGGCGGACTCCCCCATCCTGGGGGTTGTGGGGTGGTTGCCGATCTCCGCGGAAGATTTTCCAGCCATGCTGTCCGAGTTCGCGGCCTCGCCCAGGTTGAAGGGCCTGCGTCACGTGGTCCAGGCAGAATCGGCTGGATTTCTGGACGGCGCGGACTTCAATCGAGGTATGCGGGCTCTTGCCGGAACCGGGCTGATTTACGACATCCTGATCTTTGCGCTTCAATTGGCAGAGGCGACCCGCTTCGTCGATCGTCATCCGGAGCAAAGTTTCGTTCTGGATCACATCGCGAAACCGGAGATCCGGAATGGTGAGATCAGGCGCTGGTCTGCCGCGATCCGCGAAATGGCCCGGCGTCCGAACGTCTGCTGCAAAATATCCGGCATGGTCACCGAAGCCGATCCCGCCCACTGGACGCGGGCGCAATTGAGTCCTTACTTCGATGTCGTGCTCGAGGCGTTTGGCCCGGAGCGGCTAATGATCGGCAGCGACTGGCCCGTGCTTACGGTCGGGTGCAGCTACAGCCAATGGTGGCAAACCGTGGAATCCTGGATTGTCTCGCTCAGCGAGGTGGAACAGGCAAAAATTCTGGGTGGAACCGCAACCCGCGTGTACCAGCTACAAAAACTCGTTGACTCCCCGGCACAGGGCCGCATGGCAGGAGCGGCCCGATGAAGGCGCTGTCGTTGATTGGAACGGGGGAAGCTCGCGTCATCGAGACCAGGGAGCCGCAACCGCTTCCCGGGGAGATCCTGTTGAAGGTGGAAATGGTTGGGCTTTGCGGCACCGATCTGAATAGTTTTCGTGGGAAGAACCCGCTGGTCACCTATCCGCGCGTGATCGGGCATGAGATTGCGGCCACCGTGCTGTCAGGGACAGCGGCCGTTCCCGCCGGTACCCACGTGACAGTATCTCCGTACACCAGCTGCGGCCGTTGCGCCTCCTGCCGCCGCGGTCGATCTAATGCGTGTCAGGACAATCAGACCTTCGGCGTACAACGGGATGGAGCGTTGACGGAGTTCATCTCTGTACCCGAATCCAAAATCTACACCTCGGATCTTTCCTTGACAGAGCTCTGCATCGTTGAGCCGCTGACTGTCGGCGTGCATGCCGTATCCCGCGGACGCGTTACGGCCGCGGATGTGGTGGCCATCTTCGGCTGCGGCGGCGTGGGCCTGGGAGCCATCGCGGGAGCCGCCTTCCGGGGCGCCCGCGTCATCGCCATAGACCTGGACGATGCAAAGCTGGAGACCGCCCGGCTGGCGGGTGCAACGGATCTCATCCACTCCGGTCGGGAAGACTTCCGGGTCCGGCTGCGCGAGCTCACACAGAACACCGGCCCTGATGTGGTGATCGAAGCCATTGGATTGCCGGAAACCTTCCGTGCCGCTGTTGAGGAAGTGGCCTTTACCGGCCGCGTGGTCTATATCGGATACGCAAAGGAGTCGGTGGTCTATGAGACCCGGCTGTTCGTCCAGAAGGAGCTCGACATCCTCGGCTCACGCAATGCAATGCCCGAGGACTTCCGCGAGGTGATCGCGATGCTGAAGGCCGGGCGGTTCCCGGTCGAACGCGCCATATCCGTGGTGATCGCGATCGAAGAGGCTCCCGCCATGCTGGAGAAGTGGTCTGCGTTACCGGCGGCTTTCACAAAAATCATGGTGCGGGTGGGGCGCTAGAGTGTCTCCTGGAAAGTCGAAGGAAGCTTTTGGTTCTATGGCCGTTTTCTCTCAGCGGAAACGGCACTCGCACCATCTATCTACGTCACAGTACTAGGAGAAATGCTCTAAGTCTGCTATGTCACCCCTGGCTCCACTTCCGCAAGCTTCCCGAGAAGACGCCGCCGGCATACCGCTGCTGCCCGCCGGTATGCTGCGAACGTTTCTCCTGGTCAGCGTGCTGTTTCTGCTTTGGGGTATTCCGAACAATCTGAATGACATCCTGATTCGACAGTTCATGAAGTCCTTCGCCCTAAGCCGCTTCCAGGCGGGACTGGTGCAATCGGCTTTTTATCTCGGCTACTTTCTGCTGGCTTTACCGGCGGGCATGCTGATGCGCCGCAGGGGCTACAAGACCGGTTTCCTCACCGGCCTCGCGCTGTATGCCACAGGCTGCATCCTGTTCTTACCGGCAGCCCTCTCCGGCCGATATAGCTTTTTTCTCGCGGCTCTGTTTGTTGTCGCCAGCGGCCTCTCCTTTCTGGAAACGGCAGCGAATCCTTTCGTGGCTCAGTTCGGACCCGCAGCAACCTCAGAACGCCGGCTCAATATTGCGCAGGCCTTCAACCCTGTCGGCTCGATCCTTGGCGTCCTGATCGGCTCGCGGTTTATCTTCTCGGGCGTGGAGTTGACCCCCGCACAAGTCGTGACGATGAAGGCGGCCGGAACCTATGCGGGCTACCTGCATCGTGAAACATTGCGTGTGGTCACTCCCTACCTGGTGCTGGCCGGGATCGTCCTGGTCTGGGCGGTCCTGATCGCCACTGCAAAATTCCCGGCTTTGATCAGAGAGGATGAACGGGCCGCGGAGCTCTCCGGGAACTGGCCGGCGCTCTTCCGGCAACCGCACTTCCTGCTGGCGTTGCCGGCTCAGTTCCTGTACGTCGGCGCGCAGGTCGGAACCTGGAGCTACTTCATCCAGTACACACAGGAGTATGCGCATGTACTCGAGCGGACCGCCGGTCTTCTGCTCACCTCAACCCTTGGCGCCTTCGCGCTCGGCCGTTTCTGCTCCGCTTATCTGATGCGCCGTTTTCTGCCGAGCCGTCTTATGGCCTTCTATGCGGCGGCCAATGCGCTTCTGTTGCTGGTCAGCATCTTCCGTCCGGGATGGCTTGGCCTGATGGCCATCCTGAGCACCAGCTTCTTCATGTCGATCATGTTCCCCACCATCTTCGCCCTCGGCCTGAAAGACCTGGGCCCGAACACGAATGTGGGCGGTTCACTTCTGGTGATGACCATCATCGGCGGCGGGATCATGACCCCATTCATGGGTTGGATCGCCGAACATCACGGCACCGCCGCGGCATACCAGATGCCCCTGTATGGGTATGGCGCTGTCCTGTTGTTCTCGCTTTACATGAGCTGGTATTCCCGCCGCGGAGCTCTGCCGCCCGGGCACCGATCTCACTCGCAGGATGACGCTCTCACTTACACAAGCCCCTTAGATCCTGCACAAAGCGTTCCCACCCGGCTTGCTCAACGGAGAGACGAATAATGAAGCTCGTAAGCTATCAGCATCAGAAGCAGACGTCGGTGGGTGTCCTCGCCGGGGGTATGGTGTATCCCCTCGGCTCTTCTACTTTTCCCGACATGATTGCGGTCATTGAAAATGGGGATGCGGCTCTGCAAGCGGCGGGTAAGGCCGTCTCTTCATCGGCAGGAACTCCTGTCGAAGAGGTCCGCCTGCTCGCGCCCATCGCTCGTCCTCCACGAATCTTCTGTATCGGTCTGAATTACGCCAGCCATGCCGCCGAGTCGCAAATGAAGGTGCAGGAAGTCCCTACGGTATTCATGAAGCTGGCCTCGTCCGTTGTCGGTCCGGACGCAACCGTGATCCTGCCCCGGAACAGCACGCAGCCAGACTACGAGGCCGAACTCGCGGTAGTGATCGCCAAACCCGGCTATCGGATCCCCGCGACGGAGTGGCAGGGATATGTCTTTGGCTACACCATCTTGAATGACGTCAGCGCGCGCGATGTACAGCTGGCCACCTCTCAGTGGACCCTGGGAAAGAGCTTCCCCACGTTTACACCGCTGGGGCCGGCGATTGTCACCGCCGATGAGATTACCGATCCGCATACATTGGACATTCGCCTCACACTCGACGGTGAAGTCATGCAGAACTCCAACACCCGTAACCTGATCTTTCGTATTCCCCAGTTGATTGAGTACATCTCGGCACAGACTCCCCTTGAGGCCGGAGACATCATCAGCACCGGGACGCCGGAGGGAGTGGGCCTGGGCCGTAAACCGCAGCGCTGGTTACAACCGGGAGAAGAGATGGTGATATCGATTCAGAATCTGGGGGAGCTGCGGAACAGGATTGCGGCGGAAGCATGATGACGGATCGCGTTCCTCCGGCCGATCTTTCGCAGTCGAGGCATCTCAAATGAGCAAGGATGGGATCTTCAACACACGAATCCTGCGGGTGCGCACAATAGACCTGCGTTTCCCCACGTCGCGGTACAGCATCGGCTCCGATGCCGTGAACAAGGATCCGGACTACTCGGCGGCGTACTGCATTCTTGAAACAGATGGCTCGCTGGAAGGACACGGGCTGACCTTCACGCTGGGCCGCGGAACGGAGCTCTGCGTTCTGGCCATAGACTATCTGTCGCGCTTCGTGGTCGGCCGCTCGCTGGCTGAGATCACCAGCAATATGAGCCAGTTCACTCGCGAGATCAGTGGAGATACGCAGTTCCGCTGGCTGGGTCCGGACAAGGGCGTGATCCATCTCGCGGCGGCCGCCCTGATCAACGCGATCTGGGATCTGTGGGCAAAATTGGAAGGCAAGCCGCTCTGGAGACTTCTTGCCGAACTGAGCCCGGCGCAGATCGTTTCCGCGATCGATTTTCGCTACATCGACGACGCGCTCTCTCCCGCTGAGGCGCTCGAGATTCTGGAGCGCAACGCGCCCTCGCGGGCACAGCGGATTGCCACGCTTCGTTCCGAGGGATTGCCAGCTTACACCACCTCAGTGGGTTGGTTTGGGTTCAGCGATGAAAAGATCCGTCAGCTTTCGCAGCAGGCGCTGCATGATGGCTGGACGCACTTCAAGCTCAAGGTGGGGGGAGAAGCTGAAGACGATCTGCGCCGCGGCCGGCTTGTGCGAGAGCTGATCGGCTGGGACCATCGGCTTATGGTCGATGCCAACCAGAAATGGGGCGTCGACGAGGCGATTGAACGCGCGCACTCCTTGGCGGAGCTGCAGCCCTGGTGGTTGGAAGAGCCGACCAGTCCGGACGATATCCTGGGCCATGCACGGATCCGGCGCGAAGGCGGTCTGCGCATCGCCACCGGCGAGCATGTTCACAGCAAGGTGATGTTCAAGCAGCTTTTCCAGGCCGGGGGCATCGACGTTTGTCAGATCGATAGCTGCCGTGTGGCTGGAGTCAATGAGAACCTG
>CAXUIM010000113.1:0-9849 GCA_964250885.1 uncultured Acidobacteriaceae bacterium
CGGCACAACCCCAGAAAAACTCACTCCACTACCCCTGGTGAGAAATCCGGGCTAATCCCACTCCAACGATCCACCATTCTGATACTCGATCACTCGGGTCTCAAAAAAGTTCTTTTCCTTCTTTAGATCCATTGCCTCGGACATCCAGGGAAAGGGATTCTCCGCTGGCGCAAATACAGAGGCAAGTCCAATCTGTCCGCAGCGGCGGTTGGCGATGAAGTGCATGTACTGCTCGCACAGCAAGGCGCTCAGGCCAAGGAAGCCGTTGGGCATGGTGTCGTGGCCGTACGCCGACTCGAGTTCTGCCGCTGAGCGAATCATGCCGCTGACCTCGGACTGGAAGGCGGCGGTCCAGAGGTGGGGGTTCTCGTTCTTTATCTGGTTGATGACGTCTATGCCGAAGTTGAGGTGGATGGACTCGTCGCGCAGAATGTACTGATACTGCTCGGCGATGCCGACCATCTTGTTGCGGCGGCCGAGCGAGAGAATCTGCGCGAATCCGGTGTAGAACCACATCCCCTCGAAGATAACGTAGAAGGCAATGAGGTCGCGCAGGAAAGCCTGGTCCGTGGAGACGGATCCTGTCTCGAACAGTGGATCGCTCAGGTGCTGTGTGTACTGGATAGCCCAGGCAGCCTTACCCGTGATGGAAGGGACTTCGCGATACATGTTGAACAGTTCACCCTCGTCAAGGCCGAGCGACTCGACGATGTACTGGAAGGTGTGGGTGTGGACGGCTTCCTCAAACGCCTGGCGGAGGAGGTACTGGCGGCACTCGGGGTTCGTGAGATGCCGGTAGATCGCGAGCACAATGTTGTTTGCAACGAGAGATTCTGAGGCGGCGAAAAAACCGAGGTTGCGCTTGATGGCGCGACGCTCGTCGGGGCTAAGGCCGTTGGGAGATTTCCATAGGGCGATATCGGCCTGCATCGAGATCTCGGTCGGCATCCAGTGGTTGTTGCAGCCCGAGAGGTATTTTCCCCAGGCCCAACGGTATTTGAGCGGCAGAAGCTGATTGATGTCGGCGCGGCAGTTGATCATCGCCTTTTCGTCGACACGGACGCGGCCTGCGGTTGAGGCAAGAGGCGCCTCAGCCGCGGGCCGCGACATGACTGGCGCGTCGGAGAGGATTGCTTTCGAGGTTTGTTCTACTGTGTCGGTCCAGCTAAGCATGGGTTCTCCTCTGATCTTGTTGCAACCGCGTAGAGCTACTGGCAGGCTTCGCAATTGCGGTCATCGAGGGCGCAGAGCTTGGCTGCTGGTGCGACCGGGTCCATCGCGACGGCGTTGAGCTTGCCGTCGGAGCGTGTCAAAGTAGATTTCTCCACGTGCGTTGCGCTGCGCGAGCGCAGGTAGTAGGTGGTCTTCAGGCCGGCGTGCCAGGCTTCGCGGTACAGCGCGTCGAGTTTCTTGCCGCTTGGCTGGCCCAGGTAGAGGTTCAACGACTGAGCCTGATCGATCCACTTCTGGCGCTGGGCCGCGGCCTGGATCAGCCACGTGGGCTCAATCTCGAATGAGGTCGCGTAAAGAAGCTTAAGCTCATCGGGCACGCGATCGATGGAGCCGAGCGAGCCGTCGAAGTACTTCAGGTCGGAGATCATGACCTCATCCCAGAGTCCCGCCTGCCTGAGATCGTGGACTAGAGAGGCGTTGACAACGGTAAAATCGCCGGACATATTGGATTTGACGAAAAGGTTCTGGTATGTCGGCTCGATAGATTGCGTGACGCCGCAAATATTGGAAATGGTCGCTGTAGGCGCGATGGCGAGCGTGTTGGAGTTGCGAATGCCGATGGTCTTGACTCGCTCTCGGAGAGCAGGCCAGTCGAGCGTAGAGGTGCGGGAGACCTGGAGTTCGTGCTTGCGAGCGCTTTGCAGCAGCTCGATGGAGTCGAGCGGCAGGATACCCCGGCTCCAGAGCGAGCCCTCGTAGCTGGGATAGCGGCCGCGCTCGGCGGCGAGCGACACAGACGCCGAGATGGCGTGGAAGCTGACGTGTTCCATGCTGCTGTCGGCGAAGTGCACGGCTTCGGCTGAGGCGAAGGGGATGCGCAGGATGTAAAGTGCGTCCTGATAGCCCATTATGCCGAGGCCAACCGGGCGGTGGCGCAGGTTAGAGTGACGCGCCTCCGGGACAGTGTAGTAGTTGATGTCGATGACGTTGTCCAACATGCGCATGGCCGTCGTCACCGTCTTCTTCAGGCGGACCTCATCGAGACCCGCGCTTGTGACGTGGTTTGCGAGGTTCACGGAGCCAAGATTGCAAACGGCAATCTCTTTGTTGTTCGTGTTGAGAGTGATCTCGGTGCAGAGATTCGACGAATGCACCACGCCCACATGCTGCTGAGGAGAGCGCAGATTGCAGGGATCCTTGAAAGTAATCCAGGGATGACCGGTCTCGAAGATCATGGTCAACATGCGACGCCATAGCTCGACGGCGCGTAGCGTCCGGGTAACTCGGATTTCGCCGCGCTGCGCTTTCGCTTCGTAGAATGCATAACGCTCAGCGAACGCTGCGCCATGGAGGTCGTGCAAATCGGGCGTTTCGTCGGGCGAGAAGAGCGTCCAGGTGCTGTCGGCCTCAACGCGCTCAAGGAACAGGTCCGGCACCCAGTTGGCGGTGTTCATGTCGTGCGTGCGGCGGCGGTCGTCACCCGTGTTCTTGCGCAGATCGAGAAACTCTTCGACGTCTATATGCCACGTTTCAAGGTAGCCGCAGACGGCTCCCTTGCGCTTGCCTCCCTGATTGACGGCGATGGCTGTGTCGTTGGCCACCTTCAGGAACGGCACGACGCCCTGGGACTCGCCGTTGGTGCCATTGATGTGCGCGCCGAGGCCGCGCACGCCGCTCCAATCATTGCCGAGTCCGCCGGCGTACTTGGAGAGCAGCGCATTGTCCTTGATGGACTTGAAAATGCCGTCAAGATCGTCGCAGATGGTGGTGAGAAAGCAGGAAGAAAGCTGCGGACGAAGCGTCCCCGCATTGAACAGGGTGGGGGTGGAGCACATGAAGTCAAAGGAGGAGAGGAGTTCATAAAATTCGATGGCACGGGCGTCGCGGTCGAGCTCCCGCGTCGCGAGACCCATCGCCACGCGCATGAAGAAGGCCTGAGGGAGCTCAAAGCGGACGCCGCCCCTGTGCAGGAAATACCGGTCGTACAGCGTCTGAAGGCCGAGGAACTGGAAGTTGCGATCGCGCTCGGGCTGGAGTGCGGCGGCCAGGCGAGGCAGGTCGAAGGCGGCGAGTTCCTTGTCCAGGATCTGGAGCTTCACAGCAAGCTGGATGTACTCAGGGAAATACTCGTCATAGCGCGAATCAGTGTGTCGCTGCGTCCCGGTGACGACGCCGGGGAAGACGAAGCCGAGCGCCTCATCGCGCAGGTTGTTGAGCAGTAGACGTGCACTGACGTAGGCGTAGTTGGGTTCCTGTTCCACAAGGGCGCGCGCGGCCATGGTCTGCGAGAGGCCGAGCTCGTGGAGGAGAATGCCGTCGTATAGGTTGCGGCGGACCTCGGCCATGACCGCCCCGGGTGAGACTCCGTCGAGGCCTTCGCAGGCAGCGGCAACGACCTGGTGGAGTGCGGCCTCATCGAGAGGCTCGGAGCGACCGTTCTTGAGGCGCACATTGAGACGCGGCTGGACGGCCGGAGCGGCGATCTCATCGCGCTTGCGCCGTTCCTGCGCGCGCTCGTCGCGGTAGAGCACATAGGCCCGCGCGACCTTGTGCTCGCCGGATCGCATGAGAGCGAGCTCGACCTGATCCTGGATGTCTTCCAGGTGGATGGCGCGGGCCGAGTCGGCGCGCCGGGACAGGGTGTCGACGATGTGCCGGGTCAGTGCCTCGACGGCCTCGTGGATGCGGCGGGAATCGGCCGCTCCATTGCCTTCCACCGCGATGAAGGCCTTGCTGAGTGCCACCGAAATTCGGCTGGGATCGAAGGCAGACAATGCACCGCTGCGGCCTATGACCTGAACGGTCGCGGCCAGTTGGGTGGGGCAGACAAAGGCGGCTGATGGCGGTGGGGTAGAAGCAAAGTCGTGTGCGGATGCGGCCATGGATGGTCTCCTTGGCCTCAGAAGCGTGCGAGAAAACAGCGGACAGTCCTCACAGAAGGACACTGCGCTGCCACCTCGCCTCCCCTCGGAGGCGCGTGCGATGTTTCCATGGCAGGTCTTCGGACTCCACAGGTTCAAACCTAATAGCCCCTGACTTCCCAGAACTTTCGTTCCAGTGTCACTTGCGCTTGGGGCTTTCGTACCTGCTTACCGCTGCGGGGCAGTTCCGGACTCTCACCGGATTCCCTCTTCAAACCCCGGCTAAGGGGTTACCGTGGAACAGACCCACTATATCTGGATACCCGCTCTTACGCGCAACCACAGGTTGTGGATAATTCCGTTCTTATCTGCACTACTTGCGCGCACTGCTGCGGCTCGGTTTCAAGCTCGTGCCCAGGAGAGCCCCCGTCCCGTTCCTCATCATCGATCATGTCGAGGGGCCATCCGCAAACTGGTCGTCCTCGGGAGAATGCGGCCGCTGAGGAGCGACTTCAGAGTCACATCGTCGCTCCAATCTGCCACGGCACAAATTCGTTCTGCCCGTATCCATGGATTTCGCTCCTGGTGATCTGTCCAGAGGCCGTAGCCAGAATCAAGCCAAAGATCTCCTCTCCGACTTCCTCGACGCTTGCGCCATCCAGAATAGAGCCGCAGTTGAGATCGATATCGTCCTTCTGCCGCTCCCAAAGCGCCGTGTTCGTGCTGAGCTTCAGCGACGGAGCGGGTGCGCAGCCATACGCCGAACCGCGCCCGGTCGTAAAACAAATCAGATTCGCCCCGCCCGCGACTTGCCCGGTCGCGGATACCGGGTCATAGCCAGGAGTGTCCATGAAGACGAGGCCATGAGCGTGGACCGGCTCCGCGTAGCGGTATACCTGTAGGAGAGAAGTAGTGCCAGCTTTCGCCACGGCGCCGAGAGACTTCTCTAGAATCGTGGTGAGGCCTCCTGCCTTGTTGCCGGCCGAGGGATTGTTGTTCATGTCGGCGCCCATGCGAGCGCAATACGCTTCCCACCATCGAACCCGATCCAACAGCTGTTCTCCCACTTCACGAGAAGTCGCACGTTGCGTCAGCAGGTGCTCCGCCCCGTAGATTTCCGGTGTCTCTGAAAGGATCGCCGTGCCTCCGTGCACAACCAGACGATCGACGGCAGCGCCGAGCGCCGGATTGGCAGTGATGCCCGAGTAGCCGTCCGACCCGCCACACTGCAGGCCAACAATGAGATGCGACGCGTCGACAGGAGTTCGAGCAACCGCGTTCGCGACAGGTACTATCTGGCGCACCTGGTCCACGCCGGCGGCAATCGATCGTGCGGTGCCGCCCGTCGCCTGGATGGTCATCGTCTTCATCCGACTGCCGTGTGCAAGACCTTCGCGCTCCATCAATCCTTCGATCTGGTTGGTCTCACAGCCCAGACCGACGATGAGCACAGCAGCGAAGTTGGGATGGCGCGCATAGCCGCCCAGAGTGCGACGTATCAGTGAGAGGGCTTCACCTTCAGCATCGATCGCGCAACCCAGTCCATGAGTCAAGGCAACGACACCGTCGACATTCGGGAAGGCCTCCAACTCCTCGGGATGAATATCCTTACGAAAGTGGTCTGCGATGGCGCGTGCCACCGTTGCGGAGCAGTTCACGGTGGTGAGTATCCCGATATAGTTCCGGGTGGCCACCTGTCCGTCGTCCCGGACGATGCCCAGGAACTGGGCGGGGTTGGTCGCGCCTTCAAGAGATCTTGCTTCGGCGCCAAAGGCATAGTCCCGCTCGAAAGAGCCCATGCCCAGATTGTGCATGTGGACGTGGTCTCCGGCGCGGATCGGCTGGGTGGCGAAACCGATGATCTGGCCATAGCGACGCACGGGTTCTCCGGCAGCGATCTGGCGTACCGCGACCTTATGGCCAGCAGGAATCAATCCGTGAACCGACACTTCCGGGGTGAGGCGCATGCCGTCAATCAACTGCCGCCGAGCGATCACAACATCATCTAACGCGTGAAGCCGCACCACCGAGCGGTCCAGGCTGTACAGCGCTGTACCGGCCCCTGTGCGCTTCCCATCCACGAAATCCTCACCTGCGGCCGTCATAGTGAACTCCAAACTTTTGTGAGTAGTATGCGTTCATCGCGTGCGAACCGAGCGGGCGTCAGACGGAGTTGCTGAATCAGTTCTTCCTCTGTCGCCCATTGTTATAAGTAGAAATACGCCGGCCGCACCCGCGCAAGCCAATGCGGCCGTTCCGGCATGCTGATTGTGCAGGGACTTTTCGGCCGCCGTTTTTAGCGTGGGTGCAACGAATCCGCCGAGATTCCCGAATGCGCCAATCAGTGCGATGCCACTCGCCGCTGCCGTGCCGCCGAGATACGCCGTCGGCAACGTCCAAAAGATCGGCTGCACCACCACGAATCCGATCGTTGCGACGCAAAATGCCGACAGCACCGGCAGAATGCGCTCCACTTGTGTGGACCAGGCGAGGCCGGCAACCGCGACAGAAAGCATCAAGATGGCAAATTGTCGATGTTTTCCGGATCTGTCGGCCAGGCCGGTTAGGGGACGAAGAGCGATCAAGGCGCACAACCACGGGATCGCAACCAGCAGACCGACCCTCCAGCCGATCTCTCTTCCGGTCAGTTCAGCGATTTGCGAGGGAAGATAAAAGATGACACCGTAGATGCCGGTTTGGATAGCAAAATAGATTGCGATGAAACGCGCGACTTGCAGGTTCCACAGGGCGGCGAATGTGCCTTGCTGATTACGGTTGGCCTTTTCTTCTCTATCCAAGGCAAGAGATTCCTCGAGTGCAACTTTCTCCTCATTGGAAAGCCAGGCTGCATCGCGAGGTCTGCTGACCAGATAAAAGAAGGCGATGATACCGACAACAGAAGCTGCCAGCCCTTCAACCAGAAACATCCATTGCCAGTTCCGCAGGCCCAGCAACCGCTTCATCGCCTGCATAAGCGTGCCCGAGAGCGCGCTCCCCAACGCAAGTGCCGCGGGTAACCCCATGTAGTAGATGCCGAGCGCCTGGCTGCGTTCTCTCGCTGGAAACCAATAGGTGGAGTAGAGGATGACGCCCGGCGAAAATCCGGCTTCGGCTACACCGACGATGAAGCGCAGAATGTAAAACGAAAGCTCGCTGTGCGCGAACATCATCAGGGCGGAAGCGATTCCCCATGTCACCATGATCCGGCTCAACCAGATCTTTGCGCCGACGCGATGGAGGATGAGGTTACTTGGCACCTCAAAGACGGCGTAACCAATGAAGAAGATTCCCGCGCCCAATGCAAACGCCGAATCGCCGATATGCGAATCAACTCGTAGCGCCTCCTTTGCAAAACCCACGTTCGATCGATCCAGGATGGAGATCGCGAACATGAGCGCGAGAAACGGCGCGAGACGCGAACGAGCTTTTCGCACCGCACTGAGGAGATGGCTGTGAGAGGAAGCCGCGTCGAGTCGAGAAGGTGTCATCTTGAGTGGGTTCGCGCATCGCAAGTCTATCGTCAGGGAAATCAGACCCGTGCAGATTTCTACAGCCCGGCGCAACTTTCTCGACCGCGGCGTCTAACGCCTCAGCGTACCTTGCCAGATGCAAGATTCCGCTGAGGAACTTCCATGCGCCGCTTGTCCCTTGCCATTCTGTCCGTCGCCGCTCTGCTGCTCACCGTTGTCATCGCTCACGCGCAATACTTCCATCCTGCTGCCTCCACCGCTATCCGCGCCACAGCGACAGGTAACGCAATCTCCCTTCCCGTCACGCATGTCTCGCTCTACAAGAACGGCGTCGGCTTCTTCGAGCACACCGGCCAGGTCTCCGGCAATTCCACGGTCACCCTCGACTTCACCACCGCCCAGCTCGATGACGTTCTCCAGTCTCTTACCGCGATCGATCTCAGCGGCGGCCGTGTCTCGGGAGCCGGCTTCAACTCCACCACTTCCCTAGACCAGCAGCTCAAGGACCTCGCCCCCGGTCTTCCCGCGGAGACCACCTTCTCCGGCTTCCTAACCGCCTTGCGCGGCTCGCGCGTTGAAGTCAGCGGCTTGGGGGTGCCGTTCACGGGTCGTCTCATGGATGTAGAGATGCACAAGACCGGGCCGGGTAAGGCTGCCAACGGAATGACCGAAACGCCGCATCAAGCCGATCTTGCGGTCCACCTCGCGCAGCAGCAACGCGCCGCCGTCCGAGCTCACCCGCCCGGCCGTAAACCCAGCCTCGACCCGGCGTGAAAGTGGGCTGTAAATCCAAACACCTCTTGTGTACACTCTGTCATCAAGGCCGTCCCTTTTCGAGGGGATAACTACGTCTCGATAACGCTGTTATGCCTGAAAATACGGCCTTTTGCTATCTCTTTCTTTCCACCAGAACCAACCTTGGTGAGATATCCGGGCTAGGTCGGACATCCTGTTGTGTAACGCCGGACAAGCGTTGAGAATCTGGAGGACACTTTTCTCGGATGCAGACGAAGCTGATTCCAACTCATAACGATCCGGCTTACCCCGGCACAGCGGGCAAGTTGTCTCTGCTGCTGTCTGTCTTCCGCGTCACGAGCGGAAACTGCTTGGAGATGTACGATTTCATGATCTTCGGCTACTACGCCAAGTGGATCGCCAGAGCTTTTTTCCCTCTGCAGAGCGAAGGCGCCTCACTGCTTCTTACCTTCGCCACCTTTGGATCGGGGTTTCTCATGCGCCCGCTCGGAGCGCTTGTGCTGGGCGGATACACGGATCGGCACGGACGCCGCGCCGGCCTGTTGTTGACCCTGGGGTTGATGGCCTTCGGAACATTCACCATCGCCTGCACACCGGCCTACGCGAGAATCGGGATTGTTGCCCCAATTGTGGTTCTTATTGGAAGACTCGTGCAGGGACTCTCCGCTGGCGCTGAACTGGGAACCGTCTCCGTCTATTTGTCGGAAATCGCTCCTCCGGGCGAGAAAGGCTTTTATGTCAGCTGGCAATCGGCCAGCCAGCAGCTATCCGTGATAGCCGCGGCTCTGTTTGGAATCATCATGGTGAAGTGGCTCGCCCCATCAACCATGGACAGCTGGGGGTGGAGAATCCCTCTGTGGTTTGGATGTGCAGCAATTCCCTTCTTGTTCTGGATACGAACGTCGCTTTCCGAGACCGCCGAATTCGCAAACAGGAAACATACGTTGACTGGCAAAGAAATCCTGAGTTCAATGACTTTGAACTGGCGAGTCATTTCCATCGGAACACTCTTCACGACGCTCACCACAACGGCCTTTTACCTCATTACCGCTTATACCCCAACCTACGGCGCCTCGGCTCTCCACCTGACCCAGCAAAGCGCTCTGATTGTGACCTTGTGTGTGGGACTTTGTAACTTTCTATGCCTGCCGATCATGGGTTATCTTTCTGATCGTGTCGGGCGTCGCCCACTCTTGTGGGCCTGCCCGCTCTTTATCATCGGCACCGCCTACCCGCTGATGACCTGGCTGGTCCACAGGGCGTCCTTTTCGCGGCTGCTTGGGGTCGAACTGTGGTTCGCCATCCTGTACGCCACCTACAACGCAGCCATGGTCGTGTATCTCACCGAGATCATGCCGCCTGATGTGCGGGCCTCCAGCTTTTCGTTCGCCTACAGTACAGCGACCGCACTCTTCGGTGGCTTCACACCTCTTATTTGCACCTATCTCATTCAGGTGACAGGAAACAAAGCCATCCCGGGGGCCTGGCTTTCGGTCTCCGCTCTGCTTGCACTCTCCGCGGTCGCGTTCACATACTTGCGAAGCTCGCTCGCCAGGAAAGCTTCCTACCCTTAGATCTCTTAGATCCCT
>CAXUIM010000113.1:9949-12072 GCA_964250885.1 uncultured Acidobacteriaceae bacterium
GATCCGCGGATGATTCCGCCCTGGGCGAAGGGCGCTCGCCCAGGTGATTGTCGAACCGGGCTCGGCGCTTTGCATCCCGCTCCTTTGGAGGCGCATACAGGCCCCTGGTCATATGCGTCAGGCTGATGAGCGAGAGGCGAGCGGCAAGCAATGCGACATGCTCATGAGAAGCAGCGATTCCGTACCGTCGAGCGTGCCGCTTGCAGGCGAGCCACCTCTTACGGGAAGGTGAAGGCAACTACCAAACCTGGTCGCCTTCCGCGGCCGAGCTCGTCGTCGACGCGCTTTTCGGACCCGCGTACTATCGCCTGCTGCTAGGGTTTTCCTCCACTCAGCCAAGAGTACGCCGATGCTCTCCTTGAGCAGATCTTGCGAGGAATACAGAAACGCGAGCACAGGGCTCCAGGGAGCAGGAGCAAGCAACCTCCGCGAACCGTCGCCTCGTCACCGAAGAAACCGCGATAGGTCAGCTTGTAGTCAGTGTCAGCCTGAGCCAGACGCTGAGAGTACTGCCATGGGCGTGGCCTCAGGTCCGCGCCCTTCCTGAAAACGACTGGGCGAACAACCAACAGCACGGGTGAACGCTGTGCTGAAGGCGCTTGCGGACTGGAAGCCAACGTCCAGCGCGATCTCGCCGATGGTGCGCGTGCCGCGCCGGAGTTCGTCCTTCGCGAGCGCGAGGCGCCACTGCTGCAGGTACTCGATGGGCCCCGTGCCCACGACTCTGCGGAAGCGTGCAGCGAAGGCCGAGCGCGACGCCCCGGAGAGACGGGCTAACGCAGCCACGGTCCACGCTCGCGACACGTCGCGATGCATCGCCGTCAGGGCGCCTGCGGTGACCGGGTCGGCCAGACCCGCCAGCATCCCTGCCTCCACCGGATTTACGCCGAGTGCTCCACTGCGCAGGATCTCCAGGAGGATCAACTCCATGAGGCGAGCGATGACGAAGCCGCTGCCCGGGCCGGGTGCGCTGGATTCTGCCTCGTTCATCGCCAGCAGCGCCTGTACTCGCCCTGCCGGCGCCGCTCCTGAAGCAACGTGCACCACCTGCGGCAGCAGTCCGGTCAGCAACTCCTCGTTCGCCGTGTCGAAGACAAAACGGCCACCGCAGAGAGCGACGGAATTGCCGGCGCCATCACCAAACTTCATCCTGGTGTCGCCCGTCGCGGCCACGATGGCCTCACTGTCCTCGGGCTCAACGGAAGGATCGGAAGCGAGGGTGAAGGGCGTGGACGTGCGCACGAGCACGAAATCTCCGCCACGCAGTAGTAAAGGCGCGGCCGACGGGCGAAGCAGTTGGCACTCGCCATGCTGGACCCAGGAGAAGAGGAGGTCGTCGTGCTGATGGAAAGACACTCCCCAACGACCCGTGGCGTCAATCCGCGCCCACAGCGTCGCCCGAGGCCGCAGCAGTCGGATGAGGTCAACGAACGGATCCACATGAGATTGGACGGTTGATAAACAAGATTGGCTTCCGCATTATCGACCGTGCCAGCATTGCGGCCTATGGTGAGGAGTGTGAGGCGTTCCAACAAGCCTCTACATGAGCACACATTGAGGAGATCACGATGACCGAGGATACACTGCAACAGCTCTGGAAGAACTACCAGGACGCCTGGGCCGACATCGGCCTTGCTGAACGCGAACGCCTGCTCCGCGCAAGCGTGACTGAGGATGTCGTCTTTACCAGCCCCAACGCGGAAGGCCAGGGCTTTGCGAATCTCGTTACGCACATCGGAGACTTCCAGAAACAGTTTCCGGGAGCGTACTTCCGGAGCAATCGGCTGCTTGAGCAGCACGATCAGCTCTTTTCGGAGTGGACCATGTTCAATCAGGATGGATCCGAGTTTCTGACCGCACACAGCTATGCGCGGTTCAACGACCAAGGACGTCTTAACCACCTGGCCGGGTTTTGGAAGCTGTAGCGAGTTGGAGGAACGATCAACGATCCGGCCCTTCGGCTGGATGGTTTGGTCGTTCATGCACGATTGTGAGCTACAGCGAAATGTATGCCGGTGCTTACGCAGTCCGGGCGCGGAAATGGTTCCCACACGGCGACGCTATGAGGCTAGATATTGCGATCGCGGCAGCTCACTACACCGTCGCCTGAACTCTAGGAGCTT
>CAXUIM010000114.1:0-3420 GCA_964250885.1 uncultured Acidobacteriaceae bacterium
CTATTCAGGCTTCAGGCTTGCAGTTTACGCCAGATAAGGATTAAATGATGATGTCCCGTCTGACGGGATGCCGTTCTTTACAGACACGGCCCCCGTCACAACGGTAAGTCCGGAAACACCGTTCCGGGCGGTACAGCAACGGTGGCTGAGTGTTCTGATCACTCTTGCCTCCGAGTTGTGGTCTTACTGCTGGAGTGTTGGTAGCACGTCCAGTCAGGTTTACCAGCAACAGGCGATGTTTAGGGGGTCTCTTCGGAGTCCCCCTTTTCGTCTTTCTTCGACTTTTTTAGGCGGCTGCGTTTTATCGGCGGATGCCCTAGCATCTCGTCCGGTATGGAAAAAGTTAGCCAACCGTCAAAGTTGAACTTCGCCTCGAATGTTCGTGACTCTTTCCAATCGTAGCCAATATGATTTAAAAAGCTTATGCAGGAAAATCCTGCACCGCTCGCACCTGTGGTATCAAGATGAAGATCATAATTACCAGTTCCACGATCTTTGACACCACGCAATGCGACACTGCATGTCTCACGATCAAACAAAATCTCAACGAATTTAATTTTTTTGTCGGTGAAACCATTCGCAGCTTTCTTCGTCATGTGTAAGCGGCCAGACGCGGAGATGCTGACGGAAACGCGATCAGTCTGCAATCTTGCACCTGTAAATACTTCCCAACCCACAGTTGCACCTCTCTCACCAATCTTACCAATAAAATGAATTGCGCGCAGGTACTTGTTAATCCAGCCAACCGATTAGCACACAAGAGCTCGGTTAGCAAAGTAATGTGGCCTCTTTTTTTCGTTTGGTATCAAAGCTTTATGTAAATCGCGCACTTAATTCAGTGCAAGCCAGGATTGACACGGTCACCTCCTCATAGGCGAAGATAAGGCGAAGAGAGTTGGCCCATGGCTTTGTCTTCCGCAGTCCGCCTCCAGATCGAATCCGCCCTCGCCCAGAAGATTCCATCGGCGCTGACGCCGGCTGCGAGGATGGTGCGGCCGGTTGCGGCCACCGGCATTGGAGCTCTGGATGAGCTGCTGAACGGAGGCCTGCCGGTCGGTGCTCTCAGCGAGCTGGTAGGGCCGGAAGGTTCAGGGCGGACCTCGGTGGCGCTCTCGTTTTTGGCCGGGATGACCCGGGCTGCCCGGGTATGCGCCTGGATCGATGTCTCGAATACGCTGGACCCGGCGTCGGCGGCCGCCACGGGAGTCGATCTGGATCGCTTGCTCTGGGTCCGTTGTGGCGCCCAATCCCAGCGTGCTCCGCAGGAAGCCCAGAGCTTCATTCTGCAGCAGAAATACCTGGCGCCGCCGCCGGCAAAGCGCGGATTGCACGGCGGTGGGTTCGGTCCCCATCCACGCAGCGAGGCGAATGGCCTCCCCGAAGCCGTAAGCGGTCTGCTGCGGCCGGAGATTCAGGCTGGGCTTGTCCCCCAGTCTCCCCAGGCCAGAGCTCCCCAGGCCAGAGTTCCCAAAGCGTCGGCTCTCCCGCTCCCGGTTACGGCCCCGTGTGCGGAACCGCAGGACTGCGGGGTAAGCTCTGCGACGCAGCCGAAAGGCCTTGCGCCCAGCGGCCCGCAGCCGCCGGTGGCCGGTGTTCGCACCCTGAAAGCCGCCAGGCCATGGTCGCGCATGGACCAGGCCTTACGCGCCACTGACCTGCTGCTCCAAGCGGGCGGATTCAGCGCGATTGTGCTGGATATGGGCAGCCTGGCCCCGGAGGCGGTTTCACGCGTGCCGCTGGCGACCTGGTTTCGCTATCGCGCGGCGGCGGAGCGAACCCAATCGAGCATCGTGCTTCTGACGCCCTACGCCTGCGCGAAGAGCAGCGCGGAGTTGCTGTTGCGCTTGAGCCCCGGCCAGGCGCTGGGTGACGAAGCCACCCTGTTTACCGGGCTCGCGCAGCGCGTGGAGATCGTTCGCCGGCGCTTCTCCGAAACTCCTACCAACGTGCTGCCGATGCGCAAGCCGCCCCAACGCGCGCAAACGGCGCACTGGCCGAGCCGCGCGGCCTGGGCAGGCTGCCGATGAACCCGCCCGCCGAACTGTATGCCTGCCTCTATGCCCGGGAGTTTCCGGCCCAGGCGCTTCTGCGGCTTCGGCCGGACTTGCGGAACCGGCCCTGTGCCGTGATGGAAGGCGAGGCTCCGGAGCAGCACGTTTGCGCGCTCAACACGAAAGCCCGGCTGCTGCAGATGGCGCCGGGCATGACGCAGGTTGAGGTGGATACGTTTCCGGCCGCAGTGGTGCTGCCGCGCTCGCTCCAGGCAGAGGCGGCGGCCCGGGCCATCCTGCTGGAGTGCGCGGGCGCCTTTTCTCCGCGCGTGGAAGATCGCAGCGAAGACACCGTGTTTCTGTGCGCCATCGACATAACGGGCACGGAGTGCCTGTTCGGGCCGGCGGAGATGTTGATCCGGAGTTTGTTGCAGCGCGTACGGGCGCTGGGCTTCACAGGCCGAGTTACCGTGAGCCGCAACTTCCATGCAGCTGTCTGTCTGGCCCGGGGTCTGCCGCCCCATGTTCCCATCCAGGCGATCCCTCCGGGCGGTGAGGCCGCCGCCCTGGCCGGGTTGCCGTTGTCAGTGCTCGACTGTACCGCGGCCCAGGCAGAGACCTTTGCGCTCTGGGGCATCCACACGCTGGGGATGCTGGCGGCTCTGCCGGAGAACGAGTTGGTAGCCCGCATGGGACAGGAGGGCCGGCTTCTTCGCCAGGCTGCGCGCGGCGTGCGGCTGCATCTTTTTCAACCCATCGAAACTCCCTTCACGCTCGAGGATCGGCTGGAACTCGATACACCGGTTGACCTGCTCGAGTCGCTGCTCTTCGCTGTCGGCGTCCTGCTGGACCAGCTGATTCTGCGGGCCCGGGCCCGCATCCTGGCTTTGGCTTCAGTCACCCTCACACTGACGCTGGAGGTCGGAGGAACGCACGTCCGCACCGTCCGGCCCGCACTGCCCAGCAATGAGAAATCGCTCTGGATCAAGCTGCTGCACCTGGATCTGGAAGCTCATCCGCCCCAGGCCCCCATACTGGCTCTCACTCTGTTTGCCGAGCCGGGTAATACCAGCAAGGTACAGCTCGGCCTCTTCTCTCCCCAGCTTCCGGAAGCGGGCCGCCTGGATGTCACGCTGGCGCGCCTGCGCGCCCTGGTCGGCGAAGACGCTGTGGGCCGCCCCGTGCTGCAGGATACTCATGCGCCGGAGAGCTTTCGCGTGGAGCCTTTCCGCATTCCTTCCGGCGATTCCGCGGCGCTGTCCCCACCGTACCCGCGCGCCTGCCTGCGCCAGCTTCGTCCGCCAGAGACCGCTTCCGTCACGCTGCAAAACGCTCGGCCGGCGATGTTCTTCTTTCGAGAGCGGCGCTTTACGGTCGAGCAGGCCTACGGTCCGTGGCTGGCCGGAGGGGATTGGTGGAGTCCGACGCT
>CAXUIM010000114.1:3520-7925 GCA_964250885.1 uncultured Acidobacteriaceae bacterium
TAATGAATGAAAAGTACATTGAGCTGCACGCCGCCAGCGCCTTCAGCTTTCTGGAAGCCGCCGCCCAACCGGAGGCGCTGGTGGAACGCGCGGTCGAGCTGCGGATGCCGGCAATGGCTCTGCTGGACCGCAATGGCGTCTACGGCTCTGCCCGGTTTCATACCAGCGCGAAGCGCAATGACATTCGCGCCCACGTGGGCGCGGAGATTGCCGTATCCGGCTTCGGTTCCCGCCTGACACCACCGGCCTGGCTGCCGCAGCAGCACCGGGCCGAACCGGTTCGCCTGCCCCTGCTCTGCGAATCGCGCGCCGGCTATCAAAACCTGTGCCAGCTCGTGACGCGATTCAAGATGCGGGAACCCACCAAGCAGGAGGGCGCCGCAAACTTCGCGGATCTGCAGCAATACGCCGGGGGCCTGGTGTGCCTGACCGGGGGCGACGAAGGCCCTCTGGCCGCCGCGCTCATGCGGGGCGGCGAAGCGGCCGGCCGGGAAGCTGTTGATCGTCTGGTGCGTATCTTCGGACCGAAGAACGTTTATGTCGAGCTGCAGCGTCACCAGGAGCGCGAAGAAGAGTGGCGGAACCAGGCGGCGCTGCGCATTGCCCGATCCTTCCGGCTCCCGGTGCTGGCGACCAACGGAGTGCGCTATGCCCAGGCCTACGACCGGGAGATTCTGGATCTGTTCACGGCGGTGCGGCATCATACCGAACTCGACCGTGCCGGCCGCCTGCTCGCCTGCAACAGTCAACGTCATCTTCGCCCGGCTCGCGAGATGGCCGCTTTGTTCCGTGATGTGGCGGGGGCGGCAGAAAACACCGTGGATCTCTCGTCGCGGCTGACATTCGAGCTGGGCGATCTGGGATACGAGTTCCCCCGCTATCCCGTGCCGGACGGCGAGACCATGGATAGCTTTTTGCAGAAGCGCTGCGTGGAAGGGGTGCAGCGCCGCTATGGACCGAAGAGAGACGCCGGCCTGCTGCAACGCGCGAAGCAGCAGGTGGCGCATGAGCTCGCCTTGATCGCAAAGCTTGGTTTTGCGGGATACTTTCTCATCGTTTGGGATATCGTCCAGTTCTGCAAGCGCAACGGCATTCTGATTCAGGGACGCGGCAGCGCGGCCAACTCCGCGGTCTGCTATGCCCTGGAGATCACGGCCATCGATCCGGTGGGCATGGAGCTTTTGTTTGAGCGCTTTCTGAGCGAGAGCCGGGGCGAGTGGCCGGACATCGACCTCGATCTACCCTCCGAAGAGAAGCGCGAGCAGGCGATTCAATACGTCTATCAACGCTATGGCGAGCTGGGCGCCGCCATGACCGCCAATGTCATCACGTACCGGGGCAAATCGGCGGCGCGTGAGGTGGGCAAAGCCCTCGGCTTCGATCCGGAATCCTTAGGCCGCCTGTCCAGCATGGTGAGCCATTGGGAGTGGCGCGGCAAGAACGACACCCTGGCGCACTCGTTTCAAAATGCGGGCTTCGATATACAACACTCCCGGATCGCGAAGTACCTTGAGCTTTGTATGCGGATCCAGGATCTGCCGCGTCATCTGGGGCAGCACTCCGGAGGCATGGTGATCTGCCAGGGCCAGTTGAATCAGGTGGTGCCCTTGGAACGCGCCTCCATGCCGGGACGCACGGTTGTGCAGTGGGACAAGGAAGACTGCGCCGATCTCGGCATCATCAAGGTGGATCTGCTCGGCCTGGGCATGATGGCCGTGCTCAAGGATTGCCTGGAACTGATTCCGGAGCACTACGGCGACCGCGTGGACCTGGCGCAGCTTCCCGAAGACGGTGAAGTGTACCGTACGCTGCAACGCGCCGATACGGTCGGCATGTTTCAGGTCGAGAGCCGTGCCCAGATGGCCTCTCTGCCGCGCAATCATCCTGAAAAGTTCTATGACATCGTGGTTCAGGTCGCCATCATCCGTCCCGGACCGATTGTGGGCCAGATGATGCACCCGTACATGCGGCGGCGGCAGGGAAAAGAAGAGGTCACCTATCCGCATCCGTCGCTGGTGCCGGCGCTGCAGCGCACGCTGGGTGTGCCCTTGTTTCAGGAGCAACTGCTGCGCATGGCCATGGTCGTCGCCAACTTCAGCGGGGCCGAGGCCGAGGAGCTGCGCCGCGCTGTGGGAATGCGCCGCTCCTGGGAACGCATGAAGAATCTTGAAGGCAAGCTCCGGGACGGCATGACCGCCAATGGGCTGGATACAGCCACGCAGGAAAACATCATCCAGAACATCAGCTCGTTTGCCCTGTACGGCTTCCCTGAATCGCATGCGGCCAGCTTCGCTCTGATTGCGTATGCCTCGGCATACTTCAAGGTCCGGTATCTGGCGGCCTTTACCTGCGCCATCCTCAACAATCAGCCCATGGGCTTTTACAGCCCGTCCGTGCTGGTGAAGGATGCGCAAAGGCACGGGCTGCGGGTAAAACCGATCGATGTTCAGATCTCCGCCTGGGCCTGCACGCTGGAGCATGAGAGCGATGGCGTATTGAGCCTGCGGCTGGGGCTTGGATATGCGAAAGGTCTGCGTCAACAATCCGCGGAGCGGCTGGTCGACTCACGCCGGGAGCAGGGACGCTTCCAGTCGGCGGAAGATCTGATCGCGCGCGTGCCGTCGCTGAATCGCAAAGAACTCACCCTGCTGGCCCGCATCGGTGCTCTGAACCATCTGGACGGCATAGAACACCGCCGCGATGCTCTATGGCAGGTGGAGCGCGCGGGCAAGCTCGAAGGTCCGCTGCTGCGGCACAGCAGCGAGCTTCTGCGGGAGGACTCCGGCACTCAGCCGCTGCGGTCGATGGATACCGAAGAGCGCCTGATCTCCGATTACGCCGGCACCGGTCTGACGATCGGCAAACATCCCATGGCCTATCGGCGCGATCGCCTGCGCCGGGAAAATATTCTCTCCGCCGAAGAACTCCGCGCCTGCAAGGACGGCGTCCTGGTACGGACGGCCGGCTGCGTCATTGCGCGGCAGCGTCCCGGCACGGCGCTGGGATTCATCTTCCTTTCCATGGAAGACGAGACCGGCATTGCCAATGTCATCGTGACGCCCGATCTCTATGAACGGCAGCGTCTGGTGGTGACGCGCAGCAAGTTCCTCCTTGCGGAAGGCCGCTTGCAAAATCAGGACGGCGTCATTCATGTAAAAGCCAACTATCTGCTGTCTCTCTCCGATCAAGCGCTGGAGGTCCGTTCGCATGATTTCCACTAGATCCGCTTCACAGCAACAGGAGAAATGATCTATGGGCGGCCCTCAAATCGGCGGCTATCGCCGCGAGGTCGATTACCAGAAGCTGGGGCCGGCACTGCTGATTGCCTCCAGCCTGGTACTGGCCATCCGCACCGCGCGTTGGAGCCCCACCCACAGCGACGGCCTCGCGCAGGTCGAGTGGGAGAAAGAGGTCGCACACAGTGTCCGCATTGCGAAGGTGGTTCTCTCACACCTGACCGGGCGCTGCCCGGAGTTGTTCCAGATGAAGGACGTGCCCTGGTACATTCCCTCCGATGAGGAGGTACCGAAGTAAGGCAGTTCAGGCGCGAGCCACATCCTGCCTGGCGCACTCAACGATGTCCTTTACCTCCAGAACACGTTTGGGAAAACCCATCATCGCGACATGGATCATGGCCCGCCCCACTTCCTGCAAGGTACAGAAGCCGGCCGGATAGAGTGCCCGGCCCACAGGGAAGATCCACAACAGAAATTTATAGTAGCTCTTTACATTCTTTTGCCCCGGTACCGGCTTCAGGATGGCGGGCCGGAACATGTATGACTCTTGAATCAACCGCAGCAGCGAATTTTCCGTGGCGCCCTTCACGCGAGCCCATGCAATACGCTTGTGTTCCGTACTGTCGGTGCCCGCGCCCGTCACGTAACAGAAGGTTATCTCCGGATTGCATTGGGCCAGCAGGCGCGCCGCGGACAGGGTGAGATCGTAAGTGACGTGCTTATACTCCTCCTTACTGAGGCCAACCGAGGAGACGCCCAGACAGAAGAAACAGGCGTTGTACCCCATCAACTCTGATTCAATGGGCGCCAGATTGAAGAAGTCCGCATGGACAATCTCGTGCAGTTTCGGGTGCGATACGTTTGCCGGCCTGCGATTGAGGATCAGAACATCTTCCACATCGGGATGATTCAGGCATTCCAGCAGGACGCCTTCACCCACCATGCCCGTCGCTCCGGTAATGATGACTCTCAGTTTCATGATTTGTATGTTGCTTGAAGCAATATCAGGGTTGCTGTACCCCAGGGCTGCGGACCTCACGTGGCTTTTCCCCAGAAAAGCCAACCTGCGCACTACTCGCGAAGGGCACGACCACCCTGGTATTGCTCTAGCTTCCCAGCGGGGATGTCTTCGCTGAGGTGGCTGCCTGCTGTGTAGAGATTCGCCGCTT
>CAXUIM010000114.1:8025-11975 GCA_964250885.1 uncultured Acidobacteriaceae bacterium
CCTCCTCAAGCCGGTAAAACTGAGCTCGCCGCTAACGGAAGCTCTTATGCTTCTGACGATCGTTAGCCTCTTCGCGAGATCGTCTTCCGCTCAGGACAAGAGCGTACGCAAGCACTTCGAGCCATCCAACGCCGTCTTGGCTACGGCAATCCATCCAATGGCCCAGACCGCGCTGGCAACGCCGGATGTAAACGCCGGCGTGCAGACCTTTCTCACCGCCTTTGTGACGGCAATGAATGCTCATGATCCGGACGCCTTCCTTCGCCTGCAGACCGAGGACTGCGCGACAGTGAACCGCGTCGGACGATTCTTCCGCGACCGTGCGTCTCTCACCCCACAAATACGGAGCCTGCTAAAGCAGGGCTTCAAGAGCGCCCAATTTCCGCCGTTCCGCATCCTCCTGCAACGATCGCTCACCCCTGATTTGGTGATCTTGCAGGCAGCCTGGCAAAATCCCTCCCTGCAGCCGCCGCCGGCGCCTCAGATAAGCGATATGATCGTCACGTTTCTTTTGAAGAGAAGCGGAAAGGTCTGGCTCGCGGAAGAAGTGGATTCACATGACGTGGAACCTCTGCCGATCGTGCCAGGCCAGACAGTAGTCAAGCCATAAATTGTTTTTGGGTCAGCATGGAACAGGCTTCCCCGGCGCTACACCATGCGTCGAGCCTTCTGCTGTTACTGCCGGGGGGGTGCGCCTGCATGTATATACGTCGCCACTCTTGCAGCAACGTGCGAGTGGCAACGGAGACTAGGACGTCTTCTCGTCCGTTATCGCCTGGCGCTCCACGGTCAGGTGCTCGCGATGCAGAGTGACAACCTGGTGGTCCCGGCGTTCGGTGTCTCTCTTGGTGACCCGTACTTCTTCTCTCAGGATGAGCTGCTTGGTCAGGATCAACTGCTCCTCCACCAGGGGATAGATGGTTATGTCCCCTTCGGTGCGCACCGGCGGCGCGCTATCTACAAGTTGGTTCAAAATAACGCGTTCCACATCGAAGGTTCGGACGGCAAGAGGCTCATCCAGGGTCTCCTGGTACTCCTGAACCGTCTTCTGCAGCAAGACTCGACCTGTAGGCACGGTTTTTCTGCTCACCGTAAGCTGCTCTTCAATTATCGGTATGGTCCATTCCGTCTGGGCGTCGCCGCTCGCTTGTCCGGCCGGCTCCCCCGCGCTCGAAGTCTGTCCAACATCTTCGCGATACAGAAGGACAGACGTGGGAATGCGAATCACGCGACCGTCCTGCATTCTCAAGCAGGTAAATGATTGAAGGGGATCGAAGTCGCCCGCCACCGTGAGCACATTCTCTGGCTCAGACGATGCAGGAAGGTCGTGAAGGGAGGACTCGGTATTGATCATGGCGCATATCCTGACTATGTTCCTGATGCAGCACAGGCCGGACGGCGACGTCCGGCCTGTGCTGTGACAACGGTGAAAGCTGTTAGTAGACCTGCGACTTCTGAGGAGCGTTGCTGACTGTTTCGCCCTGGATCTCATCGATATCGACTTCGGTCTTGCGGACGCTGTCATGAATCGACTCGGTGTGCTGGCTGCTTTCCTTGCCCACCAGAACCTCTTCCACGACACGGCTGGTTTTGCCAACCACGGCCTCTTCTCCGGTGGCATTCAGCTCGATGGCAGAGCCTTTGCCGGCGGTGAAGTCCGCGGCCGTAGCAGGACGATCCACGGGGCGCCGCTCGATGTTAATGCGCTCGTCACGCAGCGTGACATCGGTGTCCACCGGCGTCTCGACCACGTGAGAGTATACACGTACGCCGCCGCGATCCACTTCACGTTTTCCGACTACCAACTCTTCTTCAATGATGGGAATTGCAGTCGCTCCCGCGGTCGACCTTTCGGTCGCGTAGTTGTCACCGTATACTGGCGTACCCGAAGCCGCAGAGCTCTCGTAGGCTCCGTCGATGTCTTTGGCGCCGTGCTGCTTCAGAAGGGCGGCCACTTCCGTCGCTTCCTCGTCGGGAACGGTCACTGCGAGCAGGGCTCCGCCGGCGTTGACTCCCTTTGCGTAATGATGGTGAGCCTCGTCATCTCCGCCCGCGAGCGAGCGAAAGAAGTGACTGATTTTCTCGCCAATGCCCGCCCCGCCGCCGCTGCCAATGTCGGTGTATCCCGAGGGGTTCGCCGTGGCGTTGGTCTGCTCACCATCTGCCGTATCGTTGGCGACAACTTTGATGTTCTCGTATCCATCGGCGGCAAGCGCCTTCTTGACTTCATTTGCCTGCTGCATCGTGCTGAATAGTCCTACAACTGTTTTAGACATGCGATTCTCCTTGTGATTGGTACGAGTTATTGCTGCGAAAAATTATTGCTGCGAAAAAAGTTCCACGCGGCGATTGTCCGCCTTGCCCGCGCTCGTGGCATTGGAGTCGACCGGATTGGAGGGACCGAATCCGCCGCCCGTGAGACGGCTTCCGTCGATCCCCTGCCCCTTCAAGTACGCCGCCGCGGTTTGGGCGCGCTGCTCCGAGAGGTCCGCGTTGTGGGGAGCATTGCCGGTACTGTCGGTGTAGCCTTCAATGCGTAGGTGAGCGCTGGGATTGGCCTTCATAGCGTCAGCCGCTCGCTGCAGCGTCGCCTGTCCCTCTGGAGTCAGAGTCGCTTTGTCCGTGTCGAAATGAACGGTTCCCAGGTCCGGATAAGCTGCCGGGGCGGTGGCTGCCGGGCCCGCTACAGCGTCCGGCGCGGCGCGACGGTGGGCCAGAAAGAAAGCTAGCAATGCCAGCAGGAGGAGAAGCGGCAGGAGCCATGCCCAGATCGCAACAGGCTTTTTCTTCTCTTCATAAACTTTGATGTGTTCGGCCATGAAATCTCCTAAATCGCAGGGAAACGAGAGTGTCGTTGTGGTCGCGCCTCCATAACGAGGAAGCGTCCGGCGCAAGCGGGCCAACCCTTACATGCGCTTTTCGGGTGCCCGTAAATCGCCTGCGGGAGCCAACTCCTCGACATCCACCTCGGTGTGCCGAACGGTATCGTGAATGTGTTCAATACGCTCGCTCTCGGTCTTGCCGACCGTAACCTCTTCGACGACCCGCGCCGTCTTGCTCACTACGGCTTCCTCGGCCGTTTCGGTCAACTCGATCGTGCGTGCCCCTTGCAGAGCAAGGTCCGCTTCCGTAACCGGCCGGTCCACGGCCGTACGTTGCACATTGACATGCTCATCGTGCAGAGTGACGGACTCGTCAACCGGAATCTCAATGACCCGGCGATACACGCGTACACCGCCCTGGTCGACAGTTCGCTTACCCACCACAAGTTCTTCCGCGACGACAGGAATCAAACCTTCTTCGGGCGCTGCAGCGTAGGCACCTGGGTCTCTGTCGGCCTCGTCGATCAGTTTTGCCCTGTGGGCTCCAAAGGCCTTTTCCACCGCGGCCGTTTCGTCTCTTGTTGCTGACACGGAAACCAGGGCCCCGCCCTTACGCAAGCTGTCGAGGAGATGGCTTCTGTCGCGATCCGGGATACCCATCTCCTGAAAGGAGTCGCTGGTTTGAGTTTCGGAATCCTTGTTGTCGAATACAGAGATGGAAGACTGCGGAATTCCGGCCTGGAGCAGGTCCTTGATTGCCGCTTGCGCCTGATCGTTGTGATGGAAGAGACACACTAAGGTAGTGAGGTCATCTGTTGTGGCCATGAGTTCTCCGGTGAGAGTATTCGGATGTCGGATCTAAGCGGCTGCCGTGGGTCTTTCAGGCTGTTAGGCTGTTGTAAATAGAAGCCGGCCGTAGGGCCAGGTTGGCTCTTCCCCAAACGTTGCTGCAGGGTGCCGAGCGAGCGTCTGTTCCAATGAAGCCGCCAAGCCCGTTTGGAACAACAATTGTGGGTCACGCGTTCGGATCGATACCTGCGGCGATTCCCTATAGCTTTGGTTGCCGACCCTCTAGCGAGGGTTGTTATCCCGAGGGCACAATTCCATTTGTTCGCATGAGGAACATTT
>CAXUIM010000115.1:0-11907 GCA_964250885.1 uncultured Acidobacteriaceae bacterium
AACCGTCAGCTGATTTGCTCTACTGCCGTAAGCGCAGCAGCAGGCAGCCGTGCGGTGGCAGGGTCGCCCTGCACGTTGTGCAGGGCGGTCTCTCCCTTGGGCTGCCGGACGTTGCGCCCTGCGATCAAGCTCAGGATATGCGACGAAGTCTACATCCGGCGCGCGGGACGTGGCAGCGAGCGCAGTGCTTTGAACCGCTGACAGGAAGGCTTGGCGTTCAACGTGAAGGCTTCGCGAGGGGAACACCGGTGGGCAGCGGTTGGCCGAAGTCCGGGGTACCGTCGGAGTTCCAGGTGAAGGACTGAGCGCGCGGAGATCGCATGCTGCCGCACCCATCTCCTGTGGCCGGATTGGCGTGGTAGATGATCCAGTCCTGCTTGCCGTCCGGAGATTTGAAGAAGCCGTTATGCCCGGGTCCGAAGACTCCGTTGGAGGGATCTTCTTTGAAGAACGGATGGTCGAACTTATGCCACGAATCGGCTTTGAGAAGATCGTCGCCGGCATGGGCCTCCAGCACACCCAGTTCGTAGTAGTCGGTCCAGCAGGCCGACGCGGAGTAGACCAAAAAGATGTCATTGCCATGCATCAGGATCTCGGGTCCCTCATTGACGTCTACATGGGGCATGGCCGGACGATCGGGCAGGTCGCCCACATGCTCCCAGGGGTACTTGGGAAAGGAGAGCAGGGTACGTGGGGAGTCGATGGTCCAGGGGTTCTTCAGGTGCGCGATGTAGATGTCCTGCTCGCCATCGGTGTCGTCCTTCCAGCCGGACCAGATGAGGTACTTTTGCCCATTGACTTCGAAGGCGGAGGGATCGATGGCCCACTTGTCCGTCTGATCCGCGACTTGTCCCTTCATCGTCCACTGACCCTCGAGCGGATCCTCGGACGCATTCTCCAGCACCCAGACACGGTGTCCTTCATTGCTTCCAGCATCCGCGGTGAAGTAGAGATACCATTTGCCGTCGAAGCGATGCAGCTCCGGCGCCCAGATCTCACGGCTATACGGCCCGGTGGCCGGCGGCGTCCAGACGACTTGCTTTCGTGCGTGGCGCAGGTCGGTGATGTCCGGCGTGGCCCAGATGGTGAGGTTATGGCCGGTTGTGTTCATGTAGTAGTACATACCGTTGTGCGAGATGACCCAGGGATCAGGACCGGAGGGCAGCAGAGGGTTCTCAAAGGTGCTGCTGTCAGCCGCGGGGCTGGTCTGTGCGGCGGCGGGGCTGGTCTGCGGGGCGGCGGGGCTGGTCTGTGCGGCGGCGGAGCGGCCGCCGCACGGGAACAAGATCGCAAGAAGCAGGACGAGCACGGGAAGACGCGGTCTGGGGTTCATAGATCATCTTTCCTGTTGCTGTAGGGCGGATGCGGTGTGAGAGCGCGTTCTTCCGAGGAGAAAGGACGTTGATCTCCGGGGCGCGCTGTAGACGATCAGGAAACGCCATAGCCTCTGATCCCTTGTCGTTCTTCTACGCCTTCTGAACCTCCCGGATTTGCAATTCTGCAACTGTGATCGTTGGACGCATGCGAAGGCGGGAAGCGGCTATTGGGCGGATGCCTTTTGGGCTGAAGCACTGCTGGCTGCCTCGCCTTGAAGCTTTTGCTCGAGGCTCGCGCTCGGTTCTGTGTTCGGGTCGGCGCTCAGGCCCTTGCCCTCAGTCCAGGTGTAAAACCTGTCGAGCCTGGTTGGGGGCGCAACCGTTTCGGTGTGGCCGCTGGGCCAGCGCACCTCGAGCTTGTCAATCCTGGTGGCGGCTCCCAAACCGAAGTGCGGCCGCTGGTCGGAGCTGGAAGCAAAACTGCCGCCCGCGACCACATCCATCCGCTGGCGGAAGCCGTTGGCCGTGACCCAGACCGTAGCGCCGACGGCGTCGCGCGGGCTGCCTGGCTTACCTTGCGCGGGTGCCGGCGTGCCCACCATCTTGAAAGCGATCCAGTGATTGTCGTTCTTCACCACATTGAGGAAGAGCGAGGGAGTGCTATCCATGTTGTTGACCACGACGTCGATATGACCGTCATTGAAGAGATCGCCGAATGCCATGCCGCGGGAGATTGCAACCTTCGCCAGACCGCTACCTTCCACCGGCGGTACGGGCGCCAGCTTGCCCTTCTCGCTATGGAAAAGCAAGGGCCTCTGCGCATAACTCGTTCCCCAGTTTTGTGCGTCCACCTGTGGATACACGTGTCCATTCACAACCATGAGGTCGAGCCAGCCATCATTGTCGTAATCGAAGAAAGCTGTACCCCAGCCCAGAAAAGGATAGGTAATCTCCGCGATGCCCGCCTGATAGGAGATGTCGGTGAAGTTTGCATCGCCATCATTGCGGTAGAGCGGATTGTAATCGTCTGAGAAGGTCGTGGTGTAGAGATCGATGCGGCCGTTGTGCGTCAGATCGCCTGCTGCGATACCCATGGAGGCCGTCTCGCGGCCACTCTCGTTCAAAGCATAGCCACTGGCAAAGCTGGCGTCGTCGAAGGTCCCGTCGCCTTTATTCACATACAGATAGTTCGGTGTGGAGTCGTCGGCCACCAGGAGGTCCGGCTTTCCGTCGCCGTTCACGTCGATAAACAGGGAAGCCAGGCCATAGTAGTGGCTGGTATCGGCGACACCGGCATGCTTGCTGGCATCGGTGAAGGTCCCGTCCCCATTATTGCGGAACAGGTGATCGGGCTCACCGCGCAGGCCGCGCGGTCCACACATCACCTTGATCCCCCGGAACTCACAGGCGACCAGGTCGGACCGATCGCTGCTCTCCGTAAGCGGGTCCACATGCACGTACCCCGGGACAAAGAGATCGAGCAAACCATCCTGGTCGTAGTCGCCCCAGGTCGCGCCGGTTGACCAGGCGCCCACCGTAACGCCCGCCTTCTCCGCCACGTCGGTAAACGTGCCGTCGTGGTTGTTGTGGTACAGCCGGTTCTTGCCGAAATTGGAGACGTAGATGTCCGGCCACCCGTCGTTATCGTAGTCTCCGACCACCGCACCAAAACCCCAGCGATCGTTGGCCACGCCGGCTTTGCCGGTCACATTCGTGAAGGTGCCATCGTGGTTGTTGTGAAACAGCGCTGCATGCGGTGGTGTGGTTTTGCCGGTCTCCGCATCCACGGTCGATCCATTCACCAGATAAATGTCAAGCCAGCCGTCGTTGTCGTAGTCCAGCAGAGCTACACCGGAACCGACGGTCTCCAGGATTATATTTTTTTGTGGAGCCCCCATGCGGTGCGTCCAGGTAGTAAGACCGGCGCTTTTGGCGATATCTTCGAAGACAACCGGACCGGAAGAGACGAACCCGCCGGCCGTAATCGGACGATGTTGCGCGTCCAGCACGGCGGTATGGGCGCCCCCGGTGTTCATTCCCTTTTGCGAGGTGGAATGCGTCCCTTCATCCGGAGTCTCTGCCTGGCTTCCGGGGGGGGTGGGGTTCGGGCTCTGGGCGAGCAAGGCTCTTGTGGAACTCTCCGGGGCGGCAAGGACTAGCAGCAGGGCCAGTCCGCATACAGGCAAAACTCGAAACTCCATGCCTAAGAATCTTCCCTCGCGGCGGCCATCGCTGTAAAGTGGCGCTGCTCTGATGGTCAGCCCATTGCCGGCCATGGTCCAGCAACCTGTGTGCCACTGCCCGGACAGCACACGGCTGCTTCAAGTAACTCCCGCTGCTTGAGCAACCTTCTGATTTTACGTTACATATAGCTGCCGGAACCAAGCAGGGCGCCGCCTTGCCGATCCTTGGGCGCGCACGTGCGCGGGCTCCTCTCGTGTTTGGCCGTATCAAACAAGCTATTCCGGCCAGTTATTTCGGCGGATGCGGGGTTTGCGGTTGGTTTGCGGGTTGGGAATCCGTTGTACCATCCGCCGCGTCTGTGCCTGGCGAGTTCCGCGCCTTCAATAGCTTCAGCTCGTCGATGGCCTTCTGCGCGTCTGCTTTGCGGTCCAGGCGCTGGTACACACGCGCCAATTGGAAATACGCGCTTTGCTGGATGAACGGGGAAGGTTGACTGGAGAGCGACTGCTCCAGCCAATGCGCTGCTTCTTCGTTCCGCCCCAGCTCCGCCAGGCCAAAACCAAGGTAGAAGTCTGCGGGTGCTGGCGCCGCTTGCCCGACGGCCGCCTTCCGCAGCAGCGCCACCCCCTGCTGCGGCTGCCCGTGCTCGACATCCATCTTGCCCAGGTTGTACATGGCGATGGCGCTGTTGGGGTTTATGGCGAGCTCCTGCTGATAGGTCTTGACCGCGTCATCGAACCGGGATAGCTTCTGCTCCTGCTCTGCCATGGCTTCGAGGAGGTCGGCGCTGTCGGGCTGTTTTGCCAGCGCCTTCTGGTACTCCGCGATCGCCTTCTCCGGCTGCCCATTGTCGGCGAGATCCTCAGCCAGGGCGCGGTGAACCAATGCCGAATCCGGATCCAGCTTGTAGAGCTTTTGCAGGACGGTGTGCGCTACCTGGGCGTGCGCCCGGGCGTCGTAGTACAGCAGTTGCGGATCGGTCGGCTGCAGAGCAACCGCATGATCGAACGCCGCCGCTGCCTGCTCCGGTTGGCCGTTGCCCAGGGCCACAATACCCAGCCAGTTCAGAGCCGCCACGTTGTCCGGATTCAGGGCGAGCTCTGTGCGCAGATTATCGAGCGCGGCGTCGCTCTGCCCGACCTGCGCTTCGGCGATGCCGAGGAACAGGTGGGCCCCCCCGAGCTTCGGGTTCAGTTCAATGGCTCTCTTCAGCGAGACCATGGCGCTGTCCAGCGCGCCCTTGCGAAGTTCCACCATACCCAGGCCAAAGTGCGCCTCGCTTTGCTGCGGAGCCGCGGCCACGGCACGCTGAAAATCGTTCTCCGCGGCGGTCAGGTCGCCGCGCTCTATGGCCGTACTCCCTTGGGCCAGCAGTGAGCCTACAGCACTCTCCGGTGAGGGTTCCTGACCGGACGCCCTCAAGGCCGTGCATACGGCCAGCACGCACAGAAGCAGCATAGCCGCTGGGCGAGTCAGAGCAGCGCCGGTTGGCCTCTGCCGGTCGGACGGCCGGCACCGAAGAGCAAAGCGGCCCCGGCTAATCCTATGCCGCCTGGATTGGAAAGAAACGGGTGAAGGGGTCATGTTTGGATCGGGGTCATGTTCAGATCATGGCTGCAGCCGGACACGCTGCGCGTCTTTGTGATTTGCCTCGGCGGCCAGTTTGGTGGCCAGGGTCAGTTCGCGGTCGGCGTCGGCCTTTTTGCCGAGCCGCGCGAGCACAAGCCCGTAATAGTAGTGTGCCGGCTCGTAGTCCGGTGCGGCTGCGATCGCCTGCTGCAGGACCTGCTCCGCCGGTGCGTATTGCTTCAGCCGGTAGTAGGCTATGCCGGTTCCGGCGAGAGCGCCCCCGTGCCGCGGGTCGCGGGCCAGGACCTTGGCATCCTCTTCGAGGGCTGCGTTGTAATCGCCCGCATCGAGCGCGATCTGCCCAAGTTGATAGTAGGATTCGGTCTGCGCGGGTCTAAGCGCAATCGCCTTTTCGAATTCCACTTTAGCCGCCGCAGGCTGTTGAGCTTGCTGCAGGATACGGCCCAGGCCGTAGCGGGCGCTTGCGTCGTCGGGAGTAGCCACCAGGTATGCGCGCATGTCCTTCTCTGCCTCGGCGAGCCGGCCCAGATCGAGCTCGATGCGTGCAGCGAGGTAATTCATTTTAACATCGGCGGGTTCGAGTTTGCGCAGGCGCTCTACCGTGGCGTCCGCATCCTGGTACGCGCCAATCTCCTCTTCGACCACAGCCAGGTCATACACCAGGCGCGGATTCTCAGGTGCACAAGTCTGTGCGCGCAGCAGTGCGCGGAGAGCCTCGTTCATATCTTTCGCCGCGCGCGCACGTAGGGCAATTTGCTCCGACACAGTGACCTCGCCTTGCTGGGCGGAGATATTGCCCGGCTCACGCGCGAGCGTCGCCTCGTAGGCATTCCGCGCGGCAGCAAGATCGTCCGCGCTGGTTGCGCCTCCCCCAGCGACCTGCGCGATCACCAGGACAATACTCCACGCGAGCATGCTTAATCATAGTGCCGGCGCGATGTCCCTGGAGTTACCAGAGGACGTGCTTCTCCTGCTGCACCCGATCTCCTTCGGAACGGAAACAAACCGGCGGATGGAGCCATTACGCTATCATTCTGTTAGAGCCTGACTCCTCTTGCCGTACAGCGACAGAATGTGCGAGGGCCGCTTCACTCGAGAGAAACGGCTTCGCGGAAAACGGCCGCGGAACCCGAATCTTTCGTCTACACCTGGAGGAGAAGTGCTCTCCAGCCGGGAAACGAGAGCATGGCGGTTCGCACTTTCAGGCAGGCCTACCCTGCACAGGCATGTACCCATGCGCGGATTGATTTGCTGGATTGCCGGACCTCTGCTGTGTAGTCTGCCGGTGCTGCAAGCGAACTCAGCGCCGCCCGGTCAGGCACAACAGCCATCCGGGCCCACTGTACCGAGCCGCCCCGATGAACTCTTGCGGGCCAGGTTAGCGATCAACGCAGAACACTGGCCCGAGGCCGAATCGATCCTGCGGGCCTATCTTGCGGCGAAGGGAGATTCGGCCGAGCCGCTCTACCTGCTTGGCTTTACGCTGCTTCGTGAGAATCGTCCGAAGGATTCGCTGGAGGCGTACACACGAGCCGCAAGGTTTGTCCATCCCTCGGCACTGGCTTTGCGGTATGTTGCCCTCGATTATGTGTTGCTGAACGATTTCCCAGACGCCGATCGTTGGTTGACATTGTCTCTCAAAGAGAACAGGACTGATGGCGAAGCCTGGTACGCCCTGGGCAGAGTCAAGTACAGCGAGAATCGCTTCGGCGAGGCCTTGAGCTGCTTTCAGCAGACACTGATCTATCTGTCCCAGTCGGTCAAGACGGAGAACAATCTGGGACTTGCCTTCGAGGCACTCAATAAGCCCGAGGAGGCCATCAAAGCCTATCGCCAGGCGATCACGTGGCAACAAGGGGCAGCGCATCCCAGCCCGGAGCCGCTATTGAATCTCGGAGTCCTGCTCACGAACCGCAATATGCTCGACGACGCGTTGATGCTGCTTGTGCAGGCAGAGAAATTGGCGCCCTCCGATAGCAGGATTCATAGTGCACTCGGTACGCTCTATGCGCGGCGTCTGGCTTTTCCGCAGGCGCAAGTGGAGTATGAACAAGCCGTAGCCGCTGAGCCGAACAACGCCGCGCTGCACTTCCAACTGGGTCAGGTGTACCGCAAGGAAGGGGACGAGGCGCGAGCCAAACAGGAGCTAGCCCGTGCCGCGGCCCTAGAGGGTAGGAAGTCCTCGCCCGAACCTTGAGGCATTCTTTCTGTTGCTGAGACGCGGGAGATTATGCGAGAGCCGTTTCTTGAGTGAGAACGGCCATGGAACCGGAAGCTTTCCTCTACACCTGCAGGAGAAATGCTTTGTCGGCCTCGCAAAACAGGGGGGCCTGGCATACGCCAGGCCCCTGTCACATACCGCTTGTTGTCGGGTTAGAAGTTGATGGTTCCGGTCACCTGGATGGCCCGCGGTGAGTTGGCCTGATAGGTCGGAATACCGAAGGTCGCGTCTCCCGGACCTACGTCCGGAGAACCGAAATAGTGGCGATTGAACACGTTGAGGAACTCGAACTTCAGTTGCAGGTTGAGATTCTCGTGGATGGGCGTCTCTTTGATCACGCTGAAGTCCTCATCGAGCCAGAGAGGCATACGTATGCCGGTCACGCGTGGCGTGTTGCCCAGGGAGTACGGCGTGTACACGGGATTGGAGCCGGTGGCGAGGGTGTTGACGATTTGATTCTGGTCGATGAACGCAGGCGCCACTCCCTCGGCAGCGTATGTGGAAGCATGTGGATTGGTCTGTGCCCCGACGAAGAAGCTGTTTACGTCTGGATCGTCGGCGCCCGGTGTGTCGAAGGGCTTGATGTTGCGCCAGCCACTCTTGTAAACCGGGCTTTTGATGCTGGCTCCGGTCAGGTCGTCTCGGGTTGAGTTCTCCCAGCCCGGGATGCCAACGCTGCAGCAGAATTCCAGGGGCTCGCCGCTCTGGTAGCGTTGGATGCCGCCGATCCTCCATCCTCCGGCGCCATAGCTGGCCAGACCGTGGGTCAGAAACTTCTGACCATGTCCAAACGGAAGTGTGTAGACATAACTCGCAACGAACGTGTTCGGAATGTCCTGAATACTGATGGCCTTTTCCTGATGCAGGTCATCCGGATTCTGCACCTGCGGCTGTCCGGGATTGGTATTAGGGATTGCGCTGTCCGTGTCGTTCTCGTTTTTCGACCATGTATACGAGGCCTGCAGCTGAAGGTTCTTGAACTCGCCCTTCAACGAGACCAGGAGAGCGTCGTAGCTGGAGTGCCCCGTGCTCTGGAGACAGCAGCCGGAGTCGATGTAGTCGTATTGCGGGAAGGGCCGCAACGCCTGTTGCGTCTGGACCCCGTTGCCCCACAAGCTGTAGTAGCCGGTGAAAGGTACCGGAACTCCGATGCTGTTTCCCATCAGTTGTTGGCTCAGGTGCGTGCTGAGACCGAAGTCGTTGGGGGAGATGTTGTTGAGGTTTTGATTGTTCGCCTGCAGATTCTGTCCCGCGCTGCCGACATAGCCGACGCTGAGGATCAGGTTCTTTACCAATTGTTGCTGGACGTTGGCATCCCAATCGTAGATTGCAGCCGGCCGGCCGGCGGATTTTTCGATGTAAGAACCCGACAGGGGCTGCCCGTTGTAGAAGCCCGGATCCAGGATTGGCGGCGCCGCAAAGGCTGGGTAACCGCTATCAATCTGGAAGGAGGGATCAAAACCATTCTTGGAATCGAAGGTGGGCGAGGACTTGTAACCGGTGTCCATCGACCCGCCGAAGTCATCGTACTGAAGCGGTCCATACAGGATGCCGCCGCCGGCGCGAAACACGGTGTTGTTGTTGAGGAACGCGGGAGCATAGGCCAGGCCGATGCGCGGCGCGATGTCCTTGAAGTACGTGTTCGCCCACTTCGTATTGCAGCCGCTGCTTACGCACTGGGTCCCGAAGACCAGCGCGCCGGGAACCCCGTACTCGGGATCGAGGGCGGTCGGGCTGAAGTCCGAGGTGTCGTTATCCGCCTCATGGCGCGGAACATCGACGCTGTAGTTCACGCCAAGATTCAAGGTCAGCGCCCTGGATACCTTCCAGTCATCCTGCACGTACCCGGCGTAATACCAGGAGATCCAGCGTGACTGGTGCGCGTAGATGTTTTGCGCACCACTGTTGGCGTCTCCCAGCAATTCGCTTGCAAGTCCGAACCCATTGTTGCTCGAACCGGTATACGCCGACGTCTCAGCGGCAGCGAAGCCGACCGAAGGTGCATTTTGGACCAGCGGAGAATATTGCTGATAGCGAATATCGGTACCGAAAGTGAGTGAGTGCGGCCCCTTCTGCCATGACACGCTCTCTACCAGCCGCAGGCCGTTGTCAACGTTGTCCCCGTCGTCGCCGTTCCCCTCATTGGTTGTGACCCCGTTTGAAACGATGGGGAAGAACTTCGAGCTTGCGTTCCCGATGCCGATCTGCTGGAAGTAGTTGACCCCGTTGTAATAAGGGATGGCGAAGTTCACGCTATTGCTGCGATTCGAGCCGACGATCAAATGGTTCAGGAGGTTTCCCCGGAAGGTGTAATCCCAGCCCAGCCGGAAAAAGTGCGTCGTGAAGTTCTGTCTCCAGGTGTTCGGATCCTCCGGATAAGGCAGCGCCTGAGGCGTTCCCGAGACGCGGTCGTTATCGCGAGAGCTGTAGGAGCCCCACAGGTGGCTGTTCTGCGAGAGGTCGGCGTCGATGCGGATCGTCATCGCCGTGTTGGCAATGGGGGATGTGCTTGAGAACTGGTAGTTGTTGAATACCTGACTCGGGTTGCTGGCGGCCGGGAAGTAGCTCAACAATTTCACGGCCGCGGGCGAGAACCGGCTGGCGGGGATCATGTTGCCGGGGAAGGCTGTCCGGCAGTTCACCTGTCCCGTCGGCGTGGTCACCGTGCGTTCGGTTGCCGGATCGAAGATCTGGCCCTGCTGTATGGTGGTGCCATCGCAGGGGTTTGTTCCTTCGTTCGAGCCGGGAATCAGGATCTGGGGACTGGAAAAGTCACCCCCGAGCTCCGCGGGGGTCGGGACCGTGTCGGTGACCGTGTTGCCCAGGCTGTAGCGCAGCTGCTCCCAGGAGAAGAAGAAAAAGAGCCGGTTCTTGCCGTTGTACAGCTTGGGAATGGAAACAGGGCCGCCCATGGTCACGCCGTAGTCGTTCTTGCGATCGGCCGGTGTGGCGTATGTCGAGCGGCAAGCCGGTGTGTCATTCGCGCCGGAACAGGCGATCGCCCCATTGCCGCCGTTGAACCACAGGTTCGCGTCCAGCGCCGTGTTGCGGACAATATCGTACGCGCTGCCATGGTACTGGTTCGTTCCGCTCTTGGTGACGAAGTTCTCAAAACCTCCGGTGGTCCGGTTGAACTCAGCTGGCGGAAGCGCTTCGGTCACCGTCAACTCCCGCAGAGCATCGACCGAAGGGGACTCCTCATCGAAGGAAGACCCGTTCTCGCTGCGTTGCTGGCTCAAACCGTCGATCAGCACTTCGGCGCCGTAATCCTGGCCGCCTGCGATCTTCGCGTAGAACACGCCGTTATCGCTGTTGTTACTGGTTCCAGGACCGGTGTTGCCGGGCAGCAGGAAGATAAACGCTTCCGGCGACCGGAAGGCCCCGACACCGCCCAGCGCCAGCGGCAGATCGTTGTACTCCTGGTCGGTGATCGATCCTGTGATGTCCGAGCTCTCCGTCTGCAGCGTCAGAGCCCCGGCGTTCACCGTTACGGTCTGTGTGGTTGCGCCGAGCTGGAGGGTTACGTTCAGGGCGGTCGTCACCTGGAGGTTGATACGAACGCCTGTGTACTTGCCCGCCTGGAAGCCGGGAGCCGCGACGGTGACGTCATAGCCTCCGATGGGAACCTCCGGAAACCGGAAGGCTCCGGACGAGGTTGTGGTTCCCCCGAATTTGGTTCCGGTCTGCTCGCCGACCACGGTTACCGTGGCTCCCGGGACCAGCGCTCCCGTAGCATCGGTTACCGTACCTGCCAGGGTCCCGAACACCGTCTGAGCGCAGGCGGGCGCCACCAAAAGCGCGCTCGCCGTAAACAACCACAGCAAGCGCTGCTTGCTCCTCTTGAACCACGTCATAGATCCTCCGAAAGCACTGCTGCGGCCCGTCATCGTCGTCCGGGCCGCGTAAATCTTCTCTCGCGCAGCGTCGTTATCTGCTGCATCGAGTTCCAGGGTGGGGCACAGGGCTGAATATCGCCCTTTGCTGGGTGTCTCTTTAGCGTGCAATCCTGTAGTGCCCCGTTCCTGGACTATTGCTCACGCAGCCAGAATCCTGGTGGAAATGGCTACGCGCCCACAGCAATAAATTCAGAATCGGTGGTACAGGATCGAAACGTTTTGTATCAAGTTTTCGGGACGATTGTCAAGCAGCCAACACACTCCAACTCAGCGTGTACAGTCCTCGGCACGCCCTGTTCCGCGCCGCATTACGCGCGTTCGCCAGAATTCCAAAGTCAACCCCTTTCACATGAGCCGCGATCGGCTCTGGAGATTGCGCAAAAACAGTCAGGGCATTACTCCTGCGAGTGTAGGGAGCTTGGAGCATTTCTACTGTTTCCCGGAGCCCTATCCTGTTTTCCGGAGCCAAGAAGACTTCGGACCCGTCCTTTGGCGAAAGGGGGCCGATAGAGAACGGCACTCGCCGAGTGTCCGCTACCGAATGCTCAGAGGAGGAGTCTCAAGGCTGCGCCTTTCCACCTTGCCCATTCGCAGGTACCGGCTCGTCGATACGCAGGATCTGGTCCCCGGCAACATGTTCCAGCGTCTGGTGAATGCCGCTGGGCCAGTCAATCTCGACCGACTGCGCTTCTTTGTCCGG
>CAXUIM010000116.1:0-11811 GCA_964250885.1 uncultured Acidobacteriaceae bacterium
ATAGCTCATCACCGGACTCATCTCAGGCGGGTCGGTGGTCAGCTCCACGGGACCGCCGCCAGGCTCCACGGGACCGTCGCCAGGCGCGTCCCCGGGCGCCTCGGTGCACCGCTCCACCCGCAGCGCGCCGCGCGCCCCCTGAGCCTCGACCTCGCGCAGGCCATGCCGCGCGAGGTAATCCTGGGGCAGGCCCAGCAGCTCATTCGGATCTTCCACCACGATTCGCCGCACATCGTCCTGGACCCGGCGGCTGAAGGTCATGCTCAGCTCGGTCATGCGATCGGCCAGAGCGCGGATCTGCTCACGCGTCGCTTCATCCTTATCCACGCCGGACAAGCGGTAGCCGAGCAGCACGCGCTCAATGTAGTAGCGGGTCGCCTTATCCTCGGCGGACAACCCGGCAGGGTCGGCCTGGGCCAGGGGTTCGAGCGCCTCCAGCGCCTCATACACCTCGCGATTGAGGTTCAAGGCTACGGATTCGGCGCTGATCGCCTGCTGCAGTTCCTGCGCCGCATCGCGAACCGCCGCCAGCGGGTGCACCATGAACATCACACCGCTCTGGCTGCCGGCCATGCGCAGATGCCAGCAGGCGCGATCGAACGGGACCAGGGTATTCGCCACGGTGCGGGGGCTCTGAGCCGCCAGCAGTTCCGCGATACAGGCCCGCGACGCGGCCAGATGTGTTTCCACCCACGCCTTGGCCTCATCCCCGGCGCTCGATCGATCTTTGTTGTCCAGCCCCTGGTTGCTCAGCGCGTTCCAGATATGCAGGTCATCCTGCGTTCTGATCCTCTCCATCAAAGCCATTCTCTTCGCCTCTTGTTGTGAATGTGTCGTGTTGATCGGCGGGTCAGGTGCTCCGCCTCATACTTTCGCGGGCTTCTTCCGAAACGAGCGTCTGCATCGGTCTGCCATGCGATCGCGAATATCTCTCTTGCGATTTTGGACTTTGCCGGCGAGCCAGGCTGGGGTGCGATCGATTTTTTGCGATATCGAGCGGGGGCCCATCGTGAAGCGCAATGCACCTCGTCGCTTCCGCTCTGCCGTACAGGACGCGCATTTCGGGGAACGCCCGGCTTTCAGGTCGATGATACGCGACAGCGCGAAACGCCGGCCAGTCAGCAAAACACGCGTGCCTCTATACACATCTGGAGTGCGAACGGTTTAATGTGGACATGGGCGAAACGCACTCTGCACACCAACTGGTTCGACGCTTATCTTTATTCCCGTTTCGCGGCCGCTTTGCTCTCCTCTTTTTCTTTCTACTTGGTTCCATCGTCGTCTATCCCTACTCGGAGACCACCGGCGCCGGCTACTACGCCTTTCGGATCATCGGCACAATCGTTATTCTGCTCACTGTCTATGCCGTCACATTCAGCCGCAGCCTCATGGCTCTGGTCATTATTCTGGCCATTCCATCTATTCTCCAGCATCTCCTCTTTCATCTGCACACGCCCGGCGTCCTGCCCTTTGTAAACCGGATGCTCTCTCTGGGCTTCGATCTACTAACGATCGGCATCATCTCACGGCATATCTTCCAGATAGAAAGGCCGGATTCGGAGACGATCTTCGGCGCCCTTTGCGTCTACCTCTTACTTGGCTTCATGTTTTCGAACGTGTACCTGGCGTTCTTTAATGTCCATCCGGAGGCGTTCTATCTCAGCCCTACGGGAAACCTCCATGTTCATCCGGACAGGTTCGACTTCATCTATTTCAGCTTCGGAACGCTGACCGAGCTGGGGACATCCGGCATGGTGGCAGTTGCTCCCGAAGTCAAATCCGTATCGCTGCTGGAGTCGATCCTTGGCGTTCTTTTCATGGCCGTGCTGATCTCTCGCCTGATCAACGCCTATCGGTCGTTCGAAGCGAGCGAAGAACAGGGTAGAGAACGTTCGCGGAAGGCCAGCAGTGGTGGTGCTTCGTCTGGCACTGACACCTAGACAACCCTTCAGTCAGGAAAGACCCGCTGCAGATCCGTTGCGCTCCCCGTCATTCAGCCCATGGCGCCGCGGGGCGGGGCTCGTCTTGAGACGCAAAGCGGGCACTTCAGCCTGTCAGGGAGCTGGCATCCCCACCCGCGCCACAGGCGCACGTTACCGGATCGCAGGCTCCTGAAGCGCTTATAACCAACGGCGATCCGTGGGTTCGGTATTCGCACTCGCAATTCGATATTCGTCGCCGGTTTCAGGTTGGGCTGGTTCCAGCCGCTTTGGACTATCTACCCAAGAAAATCATTGACAATCGTGTCTTGGCGGGCCTAAATTAGTGACGGGTACTCTATGCCCATTGAGGTTTCGACATGAAGCGTACTATTGCGGCCATCCTCGCGCTTTCGCCAGCCCTGCTCTACGGCCAGGCGAAAACGTCTGCTCAGCCCAGCTCTACGCCGGTACTGCAGGCCAGCGTTCAACCCGCTGCCTTCGCAGCCGTCAAATCGTCAACGCCGGACGTAACGGCTTCCACCCCGGTCCGCATCTCGACCGGCGTTGTTCCGCCTCAGCTGATTCACACGGTTACCGTCGATCCAGACCACATTCTGGCGGAAGGAGCCGGTGGAGATCGCACTGTGGTCATCGCCCTGACAGTCAATAGGGACGGCAAGCCGGAGAACCTGAAGTGCATCAAGTCCACGGACGTGTTCACGGATCAGGGTGTACTCCAGGCCGTGAGCCAATTCCGCTTCAAGCCCGCGACTCTGAACAACACTCCCGTGCCTGTCACCATGAAGCTCGCGTACAACTTGCAGTAGCGGTCCTGCCACCGGCGGCGCCCTGCACAGCTGCTTCACGCCTTCAAACGCATGTCGGCTCTTACAATAGGAGTCGACATGCGTTTTCTCATTGCACTGCTTGCCATCGCCGGTATCATCGACTCCGCGCTTGCCCTGCGAATTCATTTCCAGGATCAGAACGCCGCACCGCCCTGCGCGGTCAGTGAGCACTGGGACTGCGGCACGGTGAACCATTCGCGCTACGCCGTTTTTCCTCCCATCACCTTCGACGAACTTCCCTCCGCGAAGAAGATCCACATCCCGGTAGCCATCTTTGGCATCGCCGGCTATGCCCTGATCGCGGTTCTGGCGCTGGCCGGCCGCCTCTGGCTTACCTTGCAGGCGGCTGAGTTCGGGTTTCTCTGCGCCGCCTTCCTCACCTACATGGAAGCGTATGTCCTCGAGAAATGGTGCATTTACTGCGTCTGGTCGCAGGGACTCATGACGGCAATACTGCTTTGCGCGGGCATTGCGCTCATCCTCGACAGCCGCCGCAGACGAAGGCTGGCATCCCTTCCCATCGTGATCCGGGAGCCGCTGTAGTCAAGACCGGATCTCCGATTCCCGCGAAGCCGGCTCGGTCTTCTTTCTCGCCGGAAATCGCCTGGCCGGGAGTTCCGGATCCACGAAACAGTGAACCGCTCTACAATTCCTGCATGTGGCCCAAGGCGCTCTCCCAACTGATTGAACTGGCACCGCACATCAGCCGCCTCGTGCCGGTAGCCGACCGCTTTCTCAATTCCAAGAGCGCCAGCGAAGAGGCCTCGCGGGATGCAATGCAGCAGATGGCCGAGGGCCTGCGCGGCGATCTCGGCCAGGTCACTGCCGCTCACGCCGGTCTCTACCGGCTGCTCAATGCGCAAAGCGAGGTGCTCTCCACCATAGCCGCCGATTCGCGCGCCGCCCGGCTTTCCGCCGATGCTCTGCAGGCGCGCGTCACCCAGCTCGAGCGGCAGGTTTCGCGATTGCTTGCGCTGCTGGCGACGGCGCTCCTGCTGCTGCTGATCCTGTGTATCCTCTGCGGGCTGACCCTGACCCATTTGCGTTAGGGCATTTTTGCTTTAGGTGTAGACCGAAGCCGCCGACCTCAACGTCGTTTTTCCTCGAAAAAACGACACTGCACGCCTGATTCCAGTTCGCAGTAAAGCAAAATGCTGCTTGTTGAAAAAGCACCTCGGATTTCCGCGAGGCGCCTGCGCGATAGCACCGATCGGTCGCTGCGCTGTACACCCGACAGGAGATTCGCTCTCGCCCCACATGCCGGCCCGCCCACGCCTCTCCGGAACCGTTCGTCTCGCCGCCCGCCTTCGCCGGCGGCGGCAGCGCATCGCGGAGCGGCCCCGGCTCTACGCTGCCATCTCTGTCCTCGTCTGCGCTCTTCTGGTGGCGCTGGCCTGGCCCTTCCTGATCGCGCACCTGCAGGCGATGGCGGTGCTCGACCTGGTGGCCGACAAGTCGGTTCCGGAGTTTCTCCATCCGCTCACCCAGCCTATCTCGACGCGCGAGCTCGTGCTCCCCCTGGCCAGCGGACCGGTGCGCGCGCGGCTGTACTTTCCGCGCGACCGGCCCCAGGCGCCGGCGCTGCTGGTGCTGCATGGGGTCCATCACCTGGGGATCGATGAACCTCGCCTGGTGGCCTTCGCCTCCGCCATGGCGGCCTGCGGTTTTCGCGTGCTCACCCCCGAGCTGCCGGACATCAAGGACTATCACGTAGGCGCCAACTCCATAGCCACCATTGGCGAGTCCGCCGTCTGGCTGGCGCGGCGCAACGCGGATCGTCCGGTCGGTGTGCTGGGGCTCAGCTTCGCTGGAAGCCTGGCCATGCTGGCCGCCACCCATGCCCAGTTCCGCTCCAGCTTCAGGTTCATCTTCGCGGTGGGCTCCGAAGACGAGATGGCGCGCGTCGCCGACTACTATCGCACCGGCGAGGAGCTGCGGCCGGATGGGACTATCGAGCAACTCCCCCCGCACGAATATGGGGCTCTGGTGCTCGAATACGAGTATCTGCAGGACTTCGTGCCGGCGGCTGGCCTGGAACCGCTGCGGGCCATGTTGCGCGCTCACCTGTACGAGGATGTTCCCGCGGAACAGGCGGTGCTCGCCCGGCTTAATCCCGCCCAGCGGATCGAAGCGCGGCAGCTCATGAATACCCGCTCGGCCCGCACCCGCGATCTGCTGGCTGCCTCCGCTGCCCGGCATCTTCAAACCATGGCCGCCATCAGTCCCGACGGCCATCTCGCACATCTCACTACGCCCGTGTATCTCCTGGCCGGTGAGGGCGACAACATCATACCGTCCGCCGAGAGCCTGTGGCTGGAAAGCCAGTTGCCCCGCGGCACGCTGCAGGCGTGCCTGATCTCACCGGTCCTTTCCCACCTGGACCTGGATGGCTCCGGCCCCACATTCTGGGACCGGCTCCGCCTGCTGCACTTCTTCGCGCTCATCCTCCACAAGGCGGAGGCTCGATAGGCGGTTGCATTCAGCCAGCGGCGATGCGGGTCAAAGCCAGATCCCACTACAATGAAGTGGAACACTATGCCGTCTCTTCTCACCCTGGCTGACATCATCGCCGCCCGTACCCGGATCGCTGCCGCCGCGGTGCGCACGCCCTTGGTGCGGCTCCCCCCGGAGAACCTTCGCGCCGTCGGATTCACGGAGCGGGCCGGGAAACTGCCCGAGATTTATCTCAAGGACGAGTCGGCCCAGCCGATCGGCAGCTTCAAGCTGCGCGGAGCCTACAACAAGATCGCCCAGCTCTCTGCGGGGGAACTGCGCCGCGGCGTCATCACCTACTCCTCCGGCAATCACGCGCAGGGCGTCGCCTTTGCAGCCCGGGCGCTGGGGGGACGCGCCGTGATTGTGATGCCGGAGAACGCTCCCCGGATCAAGCGCGACGCCACCGTCGCCCTGGGAGCCGAGATCGTTACTGTCGGGCCGGCCAGCACCGAGCGCAAGCTCAAGGCGGAGGCGCTCGCCGCCGCGCACGGGTACACCATCGTCGCTCCCTATGACGATCCCGCCATCATTGCCGGCCAGGCGACCTGCGGGGTGGAAATCCTGGAACAGCTGCCGGATGTGGATCTGGTGCTTTCGCCGGTTTCCGGGGGTGGTCTGCTCTCCGGGGTGGCAACCGGAATCAAGCTCACCTGCGCAGCCGAGGGACGAACCCCGCCGCGCGTCTGGGGCTGCGAGCCGGAACTCGCCGGGGACGCGGCCGAGAGCTTCCGCACCCGCAAGCTGGTCGAGTGGGCCGCCGCGCTCACCACCCGCACCCTCTGCGACGGCCTGCGCACCCAATCTCTCGGCCGGCTCAACTTCGAGCACATCCTGCGGTACGTCGACGGGATCGTCACTCTGAGCGAAGCGGAGATTCGCTCGGCCACGCGCCTGCTGCTGGCGGCAACTACAATCGTGGCCGAGCCCTCCGGCGCGGTCACGCTGGCGGCGGCGCTCTGGCGCGGCTTCAGCCTCTCTGGCTCGGCGGCCGCGGCGCCGGCGAAGGTCGTCGCCATTGTCTCCGGCGGCAATCTCGATCCGGCTCTCCGCGCGGAGCTGCAGAACGAGACCGCCGCGATGCCCGTCTAATCCACGTATGAACGCTTCTTTGAGTTCGCCGGCAACCAGGAAGCTCACAGCGAGCCCGTTGCGGCGGCTGGCTGCCTGCAGCTTTCTCCTCTCCGTGACTCTTCTGGCGCAGAAGCCACCCAGGCCGCAGAATCCTGACAGCCGCAGTGGATACGACCGCTCCGCCCGGGCCACCGTGCTGCACACGGCCAATGTGTACGTGAGCGCCGACTCCAGCGCCCCCCCGATCATCACGGTAACGGCGGGCCATGAGGTGGTCATCATGGCCCACAATGGACCGTGGGTGAATGTGTTCGCGAACACCGATGCGAAGGAAGATGCCGATCCCGACTCCGAGCCCGAGTTCAAGGATCCGGCCTCAAACCCCGACCCCAGTTCCGGTTGGATCCGCGACAAGGGCATTGTCGGCCCCACCACGCCGAATGGAGATGTGATCCTGTACGGAGCGGCCGCCGAGCTCGAAGCGCAGGCCGCTCAACCGCACCCGCCCGAGGGCGCCGCGGAGGCGGCTCATCTGCTCTACGAGCGGGTTGCCGAGTACTTCCCCAACTCTCCCCTGGCCCCGGAAGCCGCCTTCCGCTCCGCCGACATCCGCTGGCAGCTCGACAAGTTCGACAACTCCACGCTGCCCAGCGCTCACGAGCAGCAGTCCTTCCTCCGCCCCGAGATCTATGAGGGCGGTCTGAAGCGCGTCATCAAGCTGTATCCCGACTCCGAGGTAGCCGCTCGCGCTGCTTTCGATCTGATCGACGAAAAGCTGTGCGGCGACTGGCAGGGCCTCCCCAAGTGTCCGGAGCAGGAGAGCGAGCTGTACCTCAAATACGCCAGCCACTATCCCGGAGGCCCCAAGTCCGCCGAAGCCCTCTACGACGCGGCGTATCGACAGGGCGCGCTCGTCACCATGTACCAGGTCGACGACAATGCCAGGAAATCCGAAGCCGCGGCCAAAAACTGCCAGTCCATCGCCGACGAACTCCGCAAGGAATATCCCAAGTCAGACTATGCGGACCGCGCCGAGAGCGTCGCCTTTCGCGTGGCGCAGGGAATCCCGATTTACGGTTCCGATCGAGACTAGCGCAGTATCACTGTAGGTGTACCCAAGGCTGCAGGTGTCAACGCCGTTTTTCCCCCGGAAAAACGGCACTCGTAAACTTCGAAGCGGGCACAAGGCAGTAATACTGCTCCTAGCGCAATAGACACGGCCCGAGGCGCCTACAGCGGCGGCAGGGGTGACGGTGCATTTTTCGATCAGGCGAAATCGCACTGAGCATCAAGGCTGGGTACGCCCTTTCTGCCCGCTGACGGGGCCGCGTGCCATTGCGCTCTTGCGTCTAACCCTGTATGAAGACGATTGCTCTCGAAGAACACTTTGTAACCCGTGATTTTTTGCAAGCGACTAACGCTTATGGCGAGAGCGCTCCCCCTGCAATGCAGGCGATTCGTGAAAGACTGCTGGATCTGGGCGAAGGCCGCGTAGCGGCGATGGATGAAGGCGGTGTCGACGTGCAGGTCCTGTCGCTGGCCGCCATGGGCGTCGACGATCTGCCGGCGGCCGGGCAGACCACGGTCTTGAAAGACGTGCACGATGAACTGGCCGATGCGGTGCGCGCGCGGCCGGAACGCTTCGCGGCGTTCGCTTCGCCGGGATTGAAGGACCCCGCAGCGGCGGCCCGGGAGCTGGAGCGCTGCGTCAAAGAACTGGGCTTCGTGGGGGCGCTCTTCGATGGAACCACCGACGGCAAGTTTCTGGACGCGCCCGAGTTCCTTCCCGTCTTTGAGGCCGCCGAGTCCCTGGGCGTCCCCATTTACCTGCATCCGGCGCCGCCACCCCAGACGGTGAAGGAGGCCTATTATTCCGGTCTGCCCGGCGACGCGGGATACCTGCTCTCCATCGCGGGCTGGGGCTGGCACGCGGAGAACGGTCTGCACATCCTGCGGCTGATTGTGGCGGGCGTCCTGGACCGCTTTCCTAAGCTGCAGATCATTATTGGCCACATGGGAGAGGGCGTGCCGTATGCGCTGGCGCGATCCAGCAACGTGCTCACTCCCGCTGCCAAACACCTCAAACGCAGTGTGGCCGAAACCTTTCTCGCGCAGGTCCATGTCACCACCAGCGGCTACTTCACGCGACCGCCGTTCGAGTGTGCCCGCCAGGTGGTGGGGCTGGACCGCCTGATGTACTCGGTGGACTATCCGTTCAGCCCCAATACCCGCGGCAAGGAGTTCCTGGCTTCGCTGCAGCTTGAGGAACACGAAATGACGAAATTGACCTGCACCAACGCGGAGCGGGTATTGAAGTTGTAAGCCCGGCGGAAGGGATCCCGGTCGGATCCGGTTGCAGGCATTTAGAATCAGCGCATGCCTCTGCTCAAAGTGCTGATCCTGGCCATCGTTCAAGGCCTCGCTGAACTTCTGCCTGTCTCCAGCTCGGCGCACGTCGTCGTGGCTGAAAAGCTGCTCCACCTCGACCCGTCGTCCCCGGAGATGACGCTAATCTTGGTGATGCTCCACACCGGCACCATGTTTGCGGTGATCGTCTATTTCTGGTCGCAGTGGAAGCGGGCCTACTTTGCCAGCGGCGATGCCTTCAAACGGTTCGCCGTTCGGGCCATCTGGGCAACCGTACTGACCGCCATCATCGGTTACCCGATCATCGAGATCATCGAAAAGACGGCCTTCAAAGGCGCTCCCAAGGCAGAGATCGAGCTGCTCTTCGGCCGTCTCGATCTGGTCGGCGCCGCTCTGCTGGCTGCTGGCCTGCTGATCCTGTATGCCGGGCTCAGGGAGCGGCGCACCAACCTGGCGCGCCAGGATAACCGCGCCGCCACACCCGAGTACGCCCGCAGCCTCTCGCGCTCCGGAGACAATCTTACCTTTGCGCAGGCCGGCTGGATGGGGGCCATTCAAGGCTTCTGCCTCCCGTTCCGCGGCTTCTCGCGCTCCGGGGCTACCATATCGACGGGCCTGCTCACCGGGGCCACCCGCGAGCGCGCCGAGCGATTTTCCTTCGCGCTGGCCGTCATTCTCACGCCGGCGGCGATTGCGCGCGAGGTGCTGCGGGTGGTCAAAGCCTCGCACGCGGCCACCGCCAGCGGCGCCCCTCTCGATCTCCACGGCAGCTTTGTCGCTGCCATCCTGGGCATGGTCTTATCGTTCCTGGCCGGGCTAGCCGCGCTGCGCTGGCTCAGTTCCTGGCTGGAGGAGGGCCGCTGGTATCTGTTCGGAATCTACTGCATTGTCGCCGCCGGCGTGGTCTTCTACCTGTTCCACCTCGGCTACTAAGGCAGCCGTTTCCGGTCCTGGTCGCGATGCAGATAGCGGCTTGCCCACCAGATCAACGGCAGCTGCAGGGGCAATCGGAGCCAGGACGCCCACAACGGTATCGAGGGATAGCGCTCCGGGTGCTGCACCATCCAAAGGTTGGCCGGGAATACCGCGATCAGCAACAGGATCAGGCCCGTGGCGGCGGCCGGTTGCGTCGCCGGGATGAGCACGCCGAGCCCGCCGGCGATCTCCGCGACCCCGCTTAACAGCACTAGCTCGCGATGGGCGGGCAGGTAGTCCGGCATGATGCCTTCATAGACCCGGGTAGCGATGAAGTGCCCGCTGCCCGCAGCCACATACATCAGGCCCATCAATATCCGAGACATGCGCATCGTCCCTCGCTTGAACCGTGGCTTGAACGCAAGAAAGGCGGCCTTACGGCCGCCTTCTCGCAACGTCTTACACTTGACCTCAGCGCCAGCCAGACCGGGGATCCAGGACCTGCGGGTGGCTGCATCGACGGCTAATCAAAGGCGACGAGGTTAGCTCACCAGCGCATCGCGATGGCTCTTCACATAATCATGTGAAGTCAGGATGTGAGCCTGCTGGGTCGTCAAAGTCTGACGGATCGGCAAGGGAAGATCCTTCTCAAGCGCTTCCTTGTACGCCTTCTTGGCGGCGTCTTCACCGGCCTCCGCCGTTTCAAGCAGCGTGTGGTCGCCGCCGCCCAGCTTTGCCTTTAAATCACCCCAGCTGCGATGCAGAGCCCCGGCCACTGTGCCGGACTCCTTTACGTCGGCCATACCCGCGCGATGGAGATCGTTCTCGAGCTCAGCACGGAAGCTGGCCCGCTTTAGACTCTCGGCCAAAAAGTAGCGCTTGAGCTGATCGTCCTTCAGGTGCTCGCCAATATCCGCGAAGCCCTTTTGTCCATCATTCAAGACTTTGATGACGTCCAGCAGAACGCCTTCCATTTCTTTATTCTTGTCGGATCCGTCCGTCTCGTTCGCCATTTTCGTTCCATCCCTCTAGCTGCGCCGCAGCTGACCACATGTATGGCGGGCAGAGTCTACCGGCTGTATGCGATTCTCCTTCGCCGGCAGCAAACGAAAGAAATCGCGAAAATTCCGCTCCTCCGCGCCGCGTTTACGGGCCGTCCTCCAGTTCAGGAGAGCGGCTCCGTGTTGTTCTAGATGCACGATCCCTGCCTCCACGTTGACCGTCGCGGAGAAATCGCGACGCACCGGGTTCGTGCCCGTATCAAAAAGCTGCGTCCGGCTGCGCCCCGTCACCACTCTGGTTCCACCCCCCGGAGGCGCGCATCGGCCCCCTCGCTATGGAAGAATGAACTTGCTCTGGCAGTTCCCGGTTTCGCGCTCTCCCCGCTGTCCGCAGATTCAGGCGCGGGGAAGTGACCGGGCTGCGCGATGTCCCCCTATGAAGCCCCAGAGACTTGTCTACTCGCCAACCCGCAGCCGCCGTTTGAACGAGATGCTGGGACTCATCGTGCTGGTCGCCGCCGGGCTCCTGATCCTCTCGCTGGTCAGCTACACACCCTCCGACCCGTCGTTCAACACCGTCGGCGGCGGCGTCGCCGTGCCTCCCGCGCACAATTGGACGGGAATGGTCGGCGCCTTTATGTCGGACCTTCTGCTCCAGGCGGTGGGGGTGGCGGTGCTCTTCGTTCCGCTGGTGTTGCTGCGGCTGGGCATCTCCTGGATGCGCTCACGGCCGGTCGGCTCCGGCGCCGCGAAGACGGCGGGATTGGCGCTCTGGCTGGTCTTCGCGCCGGCAATGATCGCTCTATTGCCCGGCCGGCTGATGTGGCGGCATGCGCTTCCGATTTGCGGCGTGGCCGGCCGCATCGTCAGCGATACGCTGCTGCACTACGTCAACCTGCCCGGGGCGCTGCTTCTCGGCAGCTTGATGGTGTTGCTCTCGCTGTACCTCACCACGACCTTCACGCTCAACACGGCGAGCCAGTGGTTTACCAGTCACTTCGCCCTGTTCCGGAAGCTTGCCGATCGCTACGCCGCCTGGAAGGCTCGCAGAGGGGGCTTCGGTCAGGGGCTTGAGGGAGAGGAAGAGCAATTCGAGTCCAAACGTGAACGCGAGGCGCTGAAGGCGCGCGCCCGGACCCTGGCCCGCCAACGCGCCGAAGCCGGCAAGACCGATAAAGCCGGCCAGCCCGA
>CAXUIM010000117.1:0-11805 GCA_964250885.1 uncultured Acidobacteriaceae bacterium
TCGACACCACCGTTGGCCGGGGCGGCCCTACCCTGGACTTCGGCACCACCAATGGCAGCGTCACCTTCACCGCGAACTAGAGCCGTATTGCTGCGGGTGTACGCAGGGCTTCAAGTCTCAACGCGGTTTTCCCAAGGAAAACGCCACTTGTACACGTTCTACTCAAACGCAATGACAGCAATACTGGTCTAACATCGCGAACAGTTTCAGTGCAATCTGCGGTAGCGGAGTCACAACGACTCTTTCGGTCACAGTGAACTGGGTCGCGAAGCACTTAACTGGTTCCCGAACGCCAGCCTTAAGCGGCCGGATGTTTTATCTGTGCATGTGAGCGTCGGGCATGAAGCCGCCGGCGAGCGAGCCGCACGTCTCAACCGGCGCAATCAGCCCGCCAGGCTTTGTTCGGCCCACTTGCGACGCATGGAGACAAAGATCCACGTCGCCGAGATCACTCCTGCCACACCCAAAGTAAGGAAGTAAGCCAGGGAGACGCCGAGCGTTCCCCAGGGCCTGGCCACAAGCAGCACGGAGCCCACGGTCACCACGGCGGTCACCATGGATTGAATCAGAAATGGCTCAATCTTGTGGGCACGCAGATAAAGAGCTTCGCTTTGGACAACGTGTGTGCTGAGCGCCGTGAGGAGAAGAAGCAGGAAGACGGGCCACGGGACGATCCGGTGCGACAGCCTGGGAAAGATGTAGGGAAGAACAAGAACAAACCCGAACAGAAGAGCAGCCCCGCCGGCCAGCAGTGCGAGCGACTGACGCAGAGTGCGGAAGAAGAGCAGATCGAGTTCCGCGAATTGGCGGCGGGCAACCAGGGTGCCGAAGGGTGCGGCCTTGGTGCTCATCCAGGCAAGCACGAGACCGCCAAGCTGAACCACCGCGCTCATGGAAAGGCCCATGCGGCCGGCCTCTACCGGTCCACGCAGAGCAAAGAGGATTGGAGTCAGCAGCTGGAAGACGAAGTAGTCGCACAACCAGCTGACGGCGATCTTCCATTGGAAAGGCCAGACCTCACGCCGCCAGTGGATCGCGCCTGCCGCAGGTACACGCATGAGAGGCAGAAGCAGAGAGCGTCTGGCGTAGATCAGGGAAAGAGCGACAATGCCCTGTGCCGCGAGCACTCCTGCTGGCGCAAACAGGCCGTGATGGCTGATCATGGCGGTCCAGCTGATTGCGATGGCTGCGAGGCCCTGAAAGAGTCGTGTCCGGGCAACCTGGACCACCAGGCCGCAGCCCTCCAGAAAAGAGAGAACGGGTCCAATCGCAAATGTGACGCAACAGGCGAGAACCGTCAGGCGTAAGGGCCAACGCCAGATCTCAACCGCAGGAGCCGCCTGGCGCAGCGCAAAGAAGTGTGAGCCGCCGACCATGAGCGCAAAGCCCATAGCAACGGCTGCAGTGAGGTACCAGCGTAGCGAAAGCTGGAGCACCGAAGCCATGCGGCGAATCCGCATCTCCTCGCCGTGCAGGGCCCCATTTGGAAGCAGTTGAATGTGTGCCCGCTCGTGGGCAGCGATCTGCAGAATCACGAAAGAAAAGCCAAGCTCAAAGATCATCTGAAGAGCTACAAGGCTGTAGAGCGAGTAGTAATAGCCCTGTTCCACGGGAGAGAGGAAGTGCACGATCAGGGTGACCGTTCCCACGCTGCCCAATCCCTGCAGCAGTCGGCCTAGAACGATGAACGCAATGGAACGGTCCAGACCCGTCCGCCGTTTCAGAGTCTGCCACCACGCCTGCGTGGGAACGTCTGGCGGCACTACGGGCACAGGCGGAAGGCTGTCAGACACTCAGAGGCCCCTCAGATAAGAAGGCAGGATGAAAGCGCACAGTCTCCCTGGCCGCTCTTGTACGATATCAGGTGTTTCTCAAGGGAGAGCGCGTTGAGGAATGCGCTAAGTTTAACCTGCCGCACTCAAGGAATCTGCCATGAAGGGTCTTGTTCGCTGCCTGTTCTTTCTTCTATCGTGCGCGTGTTACGCACAGGTTCTCCCCCTGGACCCCGCGCTTGGGATCTCCACGATTCCTCTCTATGCTGGCGTACCGCCCGGGGGGAACTCTCAGGACATTCCCACGCTCACCGTTTTTGTGCCGCAGACGGGGCGTGGAAATGGAAGTGCAATCATCATCGCGCCAGGCGGAGGCTACACGACTCTGGTCAGCAACCTGGAGGGCCGCCAGGTTGCTGACTGGTTCACATCGCGCGGCTTTACGGCCTTCGTGCTGAAATACCGCCTCGGTCCGCAGAATATCTATCCCATTCCCCTGCTGGATGCGCAGCGTGCGATCCGCCTCGTGCGCTCGCTGGGGAAGCGCTACGACTTTGCCCCGAATCGCATCGGAATCGTGGGCTTCTCCGCCGGCGGACACCTCGCGGCCGCGACGGCAACGCTCTATCATCCTGGACTGTCGGTCTCTTCCGGCTCGGTAGATACACTGAGCGATCGTCCTGACTTTGTCGTCCTGGCGTACGCGTGGCTCAACGCTATGGAGCCGCGGGCCGGCAAGGAAATTACCTACTGCTCGAATCTTCACACCGTTTCGCCTGCGCAATGCGCTGCGTTTGCGGTGCAGTACACGCCCAGGCTTCATGTCACCAGTCAAACCCCACCCGTATTCCTTTACGCCACCACCGATGACGCCGTGGTGCCGGTCAGCGCCAGCGTCGAGTTCTACGAAGCGATGATCAAGGCGGGCGCATCCGCGGAGATGCACCTGTTCCGCCATGGGAGTCACGGTTCCGGCCTAGGCAGTGGAGACGCATCGCTCGATGTGTGGACAGGGCTGCTGGAGCACTGGCTTCGCGATCAAGGCCTGCTGGCCAGGCCCACCGAGCGGTAGAGCCTCATGGGAGTTGCGAAACTCCGTCCAGAAGCCGGTGAGCTCTTCACGCGGGTGGAAGCCGTCCCGGTGCGCCGCAAGCAGATCGGGCGCACGATCAACTCCAGACGTGCGCGTACCATGCACGCGCTGCCCACAGCTCGTACCGCCGACTGGGACAATTCTGGATTACATATTGAAATTGTTTGCAGAGAGACATACACTTCTCCGAGTTCGTCTGGACAGGAACCTGCGTAGGCAGGCTTGAACTTCCACCCTGTCGCAGTTGGGACGGTCTGCTGAAATGCTTTGCGAATCAACATCAATTTCCTGCTAAATCAACATCAATGTCCTGCTAGAGGTCATTCAGGAAAGGCGCTGAAGGATGGGTATGAAGCTGTCGGGGCGGCCGATTTGGAAGCGTGTGGTCCAGGTCGTAGCGGCATTCTTTGTCTGGACCGTCGGGGGCGTTGTGCTGGCGGCTACAACGGCGGCCGGACCCACCAACCTCCGGGTCGACTCGCTGGCCGAGCCGCTGGGTATCGACTCATTAAAACCCATGCTTGCGTGGCAGCTTAGCGATCCAGGCCCGGGGGCTCTACAGAGCGCGTATGAACTTCGGGTTTATAGCCATTCACCGGCGGCAACCAACGAGAAAGCTGATATCTGGGACAGTGGGAGGGTGGATTCGGGCGTTTCGGCCGGCATCGCGTATGCGGGTCCCGAGCTGAAACCGGAGACTCGCTATTGGTGGACCGTGCAGGTCTGGGGAGCCGGAGGCAAAGCCTATCCCGCCAGCGCCGCGAGCTGGTGGGAAACCGGCTTGATGTCACAGGATGCATGGAAGGCGCAGTGGATTGGATATGAATCCGCGGATCTGCATGCCGTACGTACCTCGGGTGCGGAATGGATCACCAATCCGAAGACCTCAGATGCCGCGGCACATCCGGCTGAAGAAACGGATATGCAGAGTGATTTTCGGTTGAACTTCACGCTGGATAAGCCGATCAAGAGCGCGGTCTTGTATGCGACCGGTGAGGATACGGCCGCGGCCTGGGTGAACGGAAAGCAGGTCCATGAGCGGCAGCCGTTGCCGCCCTGGCGGCAGATGCCCTGGGGGGACTACTGGCGGCAGGACGTAACCCAACAGGTGCGGGCAGGAGAAAACCTGCTGGCCATCGCGGTCACCCGCTACTCGGTGTCGCGAAGGGAAACCGAAAATTTCCAGACTCCCATGAGCGCCTGCCTTTATGTTCTGTTCGCAGATGGCACTTCGCGAGTGCTCAAGAGCGCACCCGGCTCTGACTGGAAGGCCACGCTGAAGGCTCCGGACGGGTGGTGGGCGCCGCGCTTTGCAGCAACGGCCTGGGCTCCAGCGGTGGTCTATAACGCGCCACCGGATCCCTTCGGCGGCGAATCTGTAGGGCGCCCCTGGCCTAGCGGTCCCGTGGCGGCGCTCCGGCAGGAGTTCAGTGAGAAGAACACCGTCGTTTCGGCGCGGCTCTATGCTACGGCTTTGGGAGCCTACAAGTTCTTCCTCAATGGCAAACCGGTGGGGGATCAGGTTCTCGCGCCGGGATGGATGGATTTCCGTGAGCATGTGCCGTATCAGGTATACGACGTGACCGCGCAGATTCGAAAGGGCGGCAATGCTCTCGCAGCGTACCTGGCGCCGGGTTGGTATTCGACCCCGTTGCGCTGGATTCAGCTGCCGAACGACTATGGCAACACCCAGCCGGCCGTGAGAGCGCAGTTGCGGCTGCAGCATGCCGATGGATCGGTAGAATGGGTTGCGACGGACGCATCGTGGAAGGCGGACAGCTCGGCGATCCAAAGGGCGGAGATCTACGACGGCGAGACGATGGATGCGCGTCTGGTTCAGCGAGGATGGGATCAGCCCCGCTTTGACGACGCTGCTTGGCAAAGCGCCATGATCGTCGATCCGAAGGAGCCGAAGATCATCGCGCAATACTTCCAGCCGATTCGCGAAGAACGAGTCATGCCAGCCAGGAGCATCACCAGTCCAAAACCCGGTGTGTGGATCGTTGACTTCGGGCAGAACATGGCTGCCGTTCCGAGATTACGGATATCCGGGCCGCGGGGTGAGGACGTGCAGCTTCGCTTTGGTGAAGTGTTGAATCCGGATGGCACACTGTACGTGGACAACCTGCGAACGGCAAAGGCTACGGATCATTACATTCTCAGCGGAGACAAGGGCGAAGAGCTCTTCCAACCCCTGTTCACCTTCCACGGTTTCCGATATGCGGAAATCACCGGCGTGAGCACGCGGCCGACAGCCACCACTCTCAGCGCCGTTGTGCTTCACACGAGCGCTCCCTTCACCACCCAGTTCAGTACGGGCGTTCCCATGGTGAATCAGTTGTGGAGCAATATTCTCTGGGGCCAACGCTCCAACTTCGTGGGCGTGCCAACCGATTGCCCGCAACGGGATGAACGCCTGGGATGGAGCGCCGACGCACAGGTGTTCTGGCGCACGGCAGCTTTCAATATGGGGCTCGCCAGCTTCAGCCGGAAGTATGCGGCTGATCTGCATGGAACCCAGGTGGGAACCGCGATGTACGGCATCTATGCACCGGGTCTGGACACACCGAACCCGGGCTATGGCGCTGCGTGGAGCGATGCCGGTGTGATCATCCCTTGGACGGGGTGGATACAGACCGGCGATCCGAAGATCATTGACGAAAGCTGGGATGGCATGGCCGCTTACCTGGCGGAGATCGAAAGCAGGAATCAGAACCATCTTTGGCAGAAAGACTACGGATCGGCTTTCGGAGATTGGCTTACACCCACGGTCACCACGCCCGAAGATCTACTGGCGACCGCCTATTGGGCCTACGACGCTTCCTTGATGCAGCAGATGGCGAAAGCCACGGGGCGCACAGCCGAAGCGGCGCATTACAAACAGATGTTCGAGCAGATACGCGAGGCTTTCCAGAAGGCGTATGTGCACTCGGACGGCTTTGTCGGTGCGCTGGATAAATTTCCCAGTATCCCGCCGCCGACGCTCCACTCCGGCGCCGAGGAGAGCGGAACCAATAAGGAAACAGAGACGCAGACGGGCTATGTTCTGGCCCTGCACATGAATCTCCTGCCCGATACTCTTCGCCAGGCGGCGGCGGCTCGTCTCGTGGAGCTGATCCAGAAGAACAATTGGATGTTAGGCACAGGCTTTCTCGGTACACCCTATCTACTGGAGGTGCTCTCGGATACCGGTCACAGTGATGTGGCGTATCGGCTGCTGTTGAATACGCAGTACCCCTCGTGGGGATATCAGGTGGAGCATGGGGCCACAACCATGTGGGAGCGCTGGAATGGCGATCAGATGATCCACGATCCGAGTATGAACTCCTTCAATCATTATGCGTATGGCGCCGTGGCGGAGTGGATGTACCGCTATGCCGCCGGCGTGGACACCATGTCCAACGATGCCGGATTTCACACCATCTACCTTCATCCGAACTTCGATGGCCGCATGGGCCATCTGGACTTCACCTACCAGTCCACCTATGGTGAAATCCATTCGCAGTGGACCGTCACGGGAGAGCGTGTAAGTTGGACGGTGACCGTGCCGGCGAACAGCACAGCGGTGCTGGCCACCGAGCATACAAATGCGGTGGACTTCCGGTTGAATGGCCAGCCCCTGACGCAGGACGCGCGAGTAAAACCCGGATCGCATCCAGGGGATTTGCTGCTGTCTTCCGGTACCTATTCGTTTACGGCGACCTTGCAGCCCTCACGGCCGGAGGCGATCGCTGCCTCCCAGGGGAGCGGCCAATAAATCCCGGAAGTTCAGGTTTGAAAGTGGACGGCACACTGGAACTCACCGCTTTCGTTGGTTATTGGATGGAGAATCAGTATCTGAGCCGGTCTCCGTCTATCACCATGGAGGGACCGCAAGTTTGCAGGCGGAAATTTCGAGCAGAGCTCAAGAACTGATCCCGAGCTGCCGATAGTATCTGTATGCAGACGAGTGTCGATCGCGGAACCACCGCCGTTGTTGAGTTGTCGTACGGCCGGCTGGACCGCCTTACAGGTGCAGCCAATCGTGACTTCTTCGAACAGCAACTCGACCAGACGCTTGCGGCGTCGGGAAGCGAGACTGCTGGAATTACAGTGTTCTTTCTCGATCTCGACCGGTTCAAGGCCGTAAACGACACGTTAGGCCACGGAATCGGGGACGTGTTACTGCGCGTGGTCAGTGATCGGATCCGCGCCGCGCTGCGGGAGTCGGACCTGCTGGCCCGTTTCGGAGGAGATGAGTTCGCGGTGCTTCTGCGTGGCCCGGCCGATCGGATGCAAGTCGCGGATTCGGCGCGGCGTCTGATCGATATGCTGCAAAGGCCATATTTGATTGAAGGTCACGTGATCAATATAGGGGCGAGCATCGGAATCGCGCGCGCACCCGAGGATGGCTCATCCCGTGAACAACTTCTGCGCTGCGCCGATCTGGCCCTCTATCACTCCAAGGATGCAGGCCGCGGCATCTTCCATTTCTTTTCGGCCCCGATGGAACAGCGAGCGCAACGGCGAAGAGCCATGGAGTTCGCCCTTCGCAAGGCGATCGTCCTCAAGCAGCTCGAGCTGCACTATCAGCCGCAGATCGACGTCGAATCCGGATCCATCATCGGGCTGGAAGGCTTGCTACGCTGGCGGCACCCTGAACGAGGATTGCTCCTGCCGGGCGAATTCCTTCCGCTGGCTGAAGAGATCGGACTTGCCGTGCCCATAGGGGATTGGGTGGTCCGTACCGCTTGCAAGGACGCGGCCTCCTGGCCGGAATCTGTGAGCGTCGCCATCAATGTCTCCCCTCTCCAGTTTGAGAACGCCACATTCGCCGCTTCCGTGGAGCGAGCTTTGCAGAAGGCCGGCATCACGGGGGCAAGGCTGGAGGTCGAGGTGACGGAAGAGATCCTCCTGCGCGATGCGGGAAACGTCCGCTCCTCGCTCGAGACGCTGCGGCAGCTCGGAGTTCGCGTGGCGATGGACAGCTTCGGCACGGGCTTGGCCTCTCTGAGTCAATTGGTGAACTTCCCCTTCGACAAGATCAAGATCGATCGGTCTCTCGTCGGCGCAGACCGAAGCGACACGAAGAGCAGGGCGGTCCTCAGAGCGATCTCAGCCCTGGGCCAGAGCCTTGGCATTGCAACCCTGGCCGAAGGCGTGGAGACCCCGGAACATCTCGCGAGTGTACGGGAGGAGGGCTGCCAATCCGTTCAGGGTTTCTTTTATAGCCCAGCCGTGCCGGCCAGCGAACTGGCTGTTCTCTTCCAAAACCCCTTGGCAACCAGCTCAAAAACAGACAGGAGTGACCATGCAGCCCCATTTGTTCAGAATTGTCTACTGCAGTCGTAACCTCATCGAAGATTCTGGCCAGCAATCGGATCGCGAGATTCCCGCGATTCTCGAGAAGGCCAGACAGAACAACATCCGTCACGGGGTGACCGGAGCCTTGCTGTACAACTCCGGGTACTTCGCACAGGTTCTGGAAGGTCATAAGGACTCAATCGAGGAGATTTTTGAAAAGATTCAGCGCGATGAGAGACACGGGGTTGTCACCGTTCTTGAATGCTCCGCAGCGGAGTCCCGAGATTTCCCGAGCTGGTCGATGGCCTATGTACATCCGGCATCGGCCGCCGATGCAGCTGAAGCTCAAAACGCTCTCCAGCAAGCGATGGCTGAGCCTGGCGCTGCTGCGGGCAGAGTTCTGGACCTGCTCCGTTCGCTGGTCATAGGTGAGGACTAGGCGAGTGCGATTGCAATGCCGTTGCAATTGCGATTCAACGCACGGGCTGATTGGGCGGTCTGGGACCGAAATCCAGTAACATCATCGCAGCGCGATATCCCGCGCCCCCAAGAGACCATGAAACGGCACGTCCTCATCTACGGCACGGTCGGCGGCATTTTGGTCGCAGTCCTGCAGTGGACGCAGTATCGCTTTCTGGTGATCGAGCATTCGGCTGAAATCTACGGTGCTCTGATCGCTGCCATTTTTGCCGGTCTAGGCATCTGGCTCGGTCTGCGGCTCAACTCCGCGCGCCAGCGAATCGTGTTCCGGGAGGTTCCCGTCCCAGTGACGCAAGCCGCTGCGCCGTTTTCGCCGAATGGCAAAAAGCGCGAAGACCTCAACATCACCCGCCGCGAACTGGAAATCCTCGAGCTCGTCGCGCAAGGCCTGAGCAACCGTGAAATCGCCACCAAACTCTTCGTCAGCGAAAACACGGTCAAGACCCACTGTAGCCGCGCATTCGACAAGCTGGGAGCCAAACGCCGCACGCAGGCTGTGCAGTTAGGCAAAGAATTTGGTCTGATCCCGTGAGTCGGTTGGGAAACCGGGCGAATTTGCGTCGTCCAAAAGCGTGATTCCTGCCTGGAGGGGCAAAATCACCCGAAAGCATGACGACATTCGCCCCGCCGAGTACGCTACGCTGGCTCTACTTCATTCACGAAGGAGACACCCATGCGAAAGACCATCTTCAGATACGGACTGATTTCCGGTCTGCTGTGCGCGGCCATGGTGGCTGCTGCCACGCCGCTCGAAAACCGTAGCGGCTTTGACCACGGCTACTACATCGGCTATACGCTGATCGTGCTCTCGTTTCTGCTGGTCTTCTTCGGCATCCGCTCGTATCGCGACCAGGAAGCCGGCGGCCGGATCACCTTCACGAAGGCGTTTGCCGTCGGCATCTCCATCACGCTGATCACCTGCGTGTTCTATGTGCTTACGTGGGAGATCATCTACTTCAACTTCATGCCCGACTTTATGGATAAGTACGCGGCGTTTCTCGTCCAGAAAGCGCATACGTCGGGCATGAGCGCCGCGGCTTTGCAAGCGCAGCTAGAGCAGATTCAGAAGATGAAAGAGCGTTATAACAACGTGTTCTACAACGCAGCCCTGACGTTCCTGGAGCCCTTTCCGGTAGGTTTGGCGATCACGCTGCTCTCCGCCGCCATCCTGCGCAAGCCGACCCAGCCGCGGCCGGCATCTTCGCCCCTGCCTGCGTCCGATTAAGGCGTTCTACGGAATACTGTGAAGCGCTTCTGACGAATGTGAGGATGGATCTCAAGGCAATCCACTCGACATCCGCGGCTTCGGTCTATGCCGTTCCGTGAAAACGTTATCGTCCATGGAACACGGCTATCAACTATCTCCTGCCGCATCCCGGCTACAGCTAGCCTATTGGCCGCCGCTTTGGTGTCAGCTGGGGTCATGGACTGCGCTGTCGACTAGCGTTGTGGGCTATCGGCTACCGCTAAGGCACCGCTGTCCGTTGAGGAACCAGGGCGCCGGGGTGGGGTAAGTCACTCAGCGCGAGGGCGCTCGCCTTGGCTTGTTCCAGCGCGAGTGCGGCATAGGCCGTCGCCGCATCGCTCATGAACAGCCCGATGTTGCTGTCAGGATCTCTATCCTCGTTGAGGGAGGGGGCTCGCCAGTGGCCATCGGTATCCTGATGATGTCCAAGCCAATTCAGCCCGCGTTGCAGCGATACATCCTGGCGTTCTGCCGGTGAAGCCTGCATGCAAAGTACAACCAGGGCGGTCGCGAGTCCGTCGCTCGCGGTGGACTGCGGGGTTTTGTCGGAACGCTGCCACGATTCCAGCGAGGAGAGGTTCCAACCGCCATCTGCCTCCTGAAGTCCGGTGAGGCTCGCAAACAGCGACTGCTGCTGTTCCTGGCTCAACAGGCCCGGAACTTGCGCCGAGGCCCACAAGACATAGATCTGGTTGAGCAAAGGCTGCGCCGCATAGTGGCTGCGCAGATATTGTTGCAGCAGAGAGAGGTGGGCCTGGCTCTGCTGCGTTCGTATGAACAGATTCGGTGCGGTTCCCACTTCCAGCATGAGCATCGCGGCTCCCTGGTAGGCAGACTGAACCGATTCCCAGGGTGCAAGGTGGAAGTCTTGCCATAACCACCCGCCGGCGTCTTCTCCGGTCGTTTGCTGCAGCGCCCAGGCATTGTTCAACGCCGCCTGCGTGGTCGGATGCAGATTGCCCTCGCGCTTGTCATAGCTCGCCAGGAGCACCGCATTCATCACGGCTTCGGTTGAATGAGACTGCACGGCCTTCCCGGGTCCATAGCTCTCATCCGAGTAGAACGGACTCATCCGGCTCCAGTCATTCACGCGCAGGTCCACGCTCTTCAAGAGAGCCTGTTCGGGCGCCGGAGCGGCGGGCTCGTGCAGATCCTCCTGCAACGCCGGCCGCGCGATCGCGTACGGTACGTTGGTGTGGCAGGAGATGCAAACAGTCCCGTGTTGTCTTCGCGCCTTGGGCCAATCCTCCCAATAGATCTCCCGGCGATCCAGATAGCCCGCCGCCGCCGCGCTGTTCCAGTTTTTGAGGAGAGTTTCTTTGTCCGAGCCGCGGACTGGCCTCGCCCTCCACACAACGAACGCGACGATGAATAGTGCTATGACCAGGAAAAGATAGGATCGCAATGTAGGACGTTTCATAACCAGCCTCCCTGTCCCGGTGAGTGGCTCCCCGCGAGGTTGATCATAAACCTAATCCGCAGCGGCGCTCACCAAAATTGGGCAACGCCATCGAACGGTGCTGCAATCCCGTTGTTCGCGGCTACGTTCATGCCCGGGCAGATCTTGGCCAGGCGAAACGGTGGCTCTTCTCAGGCTCTCTTCTCAGAGAAGCTGCGGTGGAGAGACTTGGCTTGTACAGCTCATAAGATTTCAACAGCGTTGTTTTGCTTTCGACTACTCCAGAGCTCTCGCTGATTCTGCGTATTGATTCAGCGTTTTACAGATGCAGCACTTCAAAAAATGCAGGGTTGCGATGCGCCGGAATGCGAGCAAGACGCAGCAGGCTACTCTCCGACAGTGGGCCTCGCGGAGAGCTTCAGCACCAGCAGGGAAGAGAGCGCCGAGACCACTCCCAAGCCCATCATGCAGGCCCGGTACTGTCCGGTGATCTGTTTCGAGAGTCCCATCACATATGGTCCCAGGAACCCGC
>CAXUIM010000118.1:0-5733 GCA_964250885.1 uncultured Acidobacteriaceae bacterium
CCACTTCGATCCGATAGTTCAGACCCAGCTCCCGGCGCAGCCGGCGCAGATGGGCAATCCGCTCGAGGGAACGGGGCAGAAAACTCTGCCCGCCGAAGCCCGGATTGACACTCATGACGAGCACATGGTGCACCATCGGCAGGACCTCGCGCAGCATCTCGACCGGCGTCGCCGGGTTGATCACCACCCCGGCGAGCATGCCGTTATCGATGATGTGCTGCAGGGAGCGATTGAGATGCCGGCAGGCCTCCACGTGCACGCTGGCCATGTCCGCTCCCGCTTCAGCGAAAGCCGGGATGAACTGGTCGGGATCTTCAATCATGAGGTGGCAGTCCAGCGGGAGGCTGGTGACGGGGCGGATGGCTTTGACCGCGGGCGGCCCGAAGGTTATGTTGGGCACGAAGTGGCCGTCCATGATGTCCACATGGACGATGCTGCCTCCGCCGCTCTCGGCGCGGGAGATCTCGTCGGCCAAGTGAGCGAAGTCGGCAGCCAGAATCGAAAACGCAAGTTCAATCAACGAAGGTGTCCTTAATGCGGCTGACAGGAATGCGGCTGGCAGGCCGGCATTGGCCAACCCCGGTGGAATGCAACTTATTTCGGTCCTCCGCGAAGAAGCCGGTTACTTGAAGGATCGATCTGAAAGGGTCATCACAAATCCAGCTTGTCCCCAGAATACCCGGTTCCGCTCTGACTGGAGCAAACAGTCATCAGGACGGCAGGGCAGCAGTAAGTGGAATTTTTCCCGAGCCGCTGGCTGGACATCCGGGCATCGGAGGCAAGGTTGCCCCTCCAACGCTACGGCTGCGTTCGATTTGCGAGCGCAGGTACTGCATCAGAACACCTCGACGCGGCTGCGATTCGGGGTAGAGCAAGCGTAATCATCACGGAAAACCTGCTGAACTTCCAGCGTCGGAGCTGCAGATGTACGACGTTGAGGCGCAAACGCCCGACGAGTTCATTGCACATCTGATTGACCTCTATCCGGCGAAGCCTGGCGGCCGCAGAAGAGCACCGCAACAGCCTGGGAAATCCGCCGAAGACGGTTCAAGAGTACCTGGCCACCCTGGAGCAGCAAGGGCTCACCGAGACAGTACTCAAAACCCTCTATTCTGAGGCATGATTTTCATGAAGAAACGGTGGTATCGGAGCCGCTTGCCGACACGCCTTGACGTTTCCGCTTCGGCAATACCGGTACGATCCGCTCCACGCCTTCGCGGCCTGGGTGCAGGACCCTGGTCTTGACATCCTGCGAGGCCGCGCGGGCCGCTTCGCGATCCACCGGGGGGGCGGCGGCCGGGGGGCCGAGCACCACGCGGGCCGCCCCGTTGAGGAGGCGGCGAATGGGCCAGGAGCCGTCCGGATTCGGCAGAAATACCTCGCCGGCGCGCTGTTTCTCGGGACGGTAGTACCAGCGGCGAAACAGGGAAAGAGAGTCGCTAAGCTCGTCCCCCGAGGCGGCCTCGGACCGGGAGCGCTGGCGAAGGGTCTCGAGCGCGTCTCGGGCGCGGTCCTCGGGGGAGAGCGTCGCGAGCACGGGCTCCGGGGGCGAGGCTGCGTCCGCAGCCCCGGTCTCCGCCAGCGGCGCCGCCGCCAGCAGCGGAACCGCCGATTGCAGCGGAACCGCCGATAGCATGAGGGGCTGCGCGAACAGGGAACTGCCCACCGCGGTCTGCTCGCGCACGGCACGAACGCCCAACGTGGAGAGCCGTTCCGGACCCGTGATGCGGCCGTTCTCCAGCAGGAAGAGAGCGGCCTCTGCGGTGCGACCCTCCGCCTGGCCCAAACCCGGAGCCGCTTCCTGCACGACGACCGCGCGCAATTCGTTGACCGGCCGTACCAGTTCATCGGCCAGCAGCCCAGCGGCCCTCACCTTCTCCCACTGCCTGTGCAGCGCGGCGGCGGCCTCAAAGTCCATGCGCTCGCTGGCCGAGTCGCGCTGCTGTGCGATCTCGTCCAGCATGGACTGCCCGCGGCTGCGAAAGAAAGCGAGCACGCGCTGGGCTTCGGCGGCGTACAGGCCGGGCGTGCAGGCCTGCGCGTGGCCTTGCTTGCAGGGCTGCAGGCATTTGTTCATCTCACCGTAGACACAGCCGGGGTGGTCGGGAAACGGATTGAGATCTTCATAGCATCGCCGCAACTGGAAGAGATCCAGCACGGCGTCGCAGGTGCGCTCGGCGGCGTTGCGCGATGGAAAAGGCCCAAAGAATTCGGGCAGCGAGCGCTTGTTCAGTCGATTGGTCGAATACACGCGTGGGTGCTGGTGCGAGAGCGTAAGTCGCAAGAAAAAAGGCGGATGCAGCCGCAGACGGCGGCGGGCCTGCTCCCAACCGAAGGCCGCGCGCGCGGCCTGGTAAAGGAGAAGTGTCGATTCAAACTCGGATCCGGTGCGTGTCCACTCGATGAAGCGCACCTTGTCGCGAAGGTTCAGGCGGCGGGAGAGTACCGGGCGGCCCTGCTCGTCGAACGCCTCGGGAGGTGCGAGCAGGCGGCGCAACCGGCGGCGGAGATCGGCGGCGCGCGTGAGGTAGGGCTCGGCCTCTGCGCCGGCGCCGCGCAGCGCAAAGACGCCGGGGGCGGCCGGAATCTCCCGCAACGCCTCCGTGGAGTTCTCAGGAAGGAACTCGATGCGGTGCTCGAAGGCGAAGGCCGCGCTCACAGCTTGAATTCTAGAGTGGTTCGCAAGGCAAAGCTATCTTCCAGGGCTCTCGAGAGACCCTGCCTGAACCGAACTGAAACACAACAGGCTGGTCGAGGCAAAGCTGCCGAGAGGACGCATTTCAGCTTCCGGCCACCGTCATGCCTTCAATGCGGAGGGTGGGCACGGCGCCCGAACCGCGAAACTCCAGATCATTGGCGATGGCCGAGACGTTGCGGAACATATCTTTCAGATTGCCGGCGATGGTGATCTCTTCGACCGGGTAGGCCAACTCGCCATTTTCAATCCACAGGCCGCTGGCGCCCTGCGAGTAGTCGCCGGTTACCAGGTTCACGCCGAAGCCCATTGTCTGCAGCACGTAGAGGCCCTGCCGGACGTCCCCGATGAGGGCCTCGGGTGTGATCTCCCCGGGGGCCAGGAAGTAGTTGCCGCCGCCAATGCCGGGCGCTCCCGCCAGTCCCCGCGAGGCTTTACCGGTCGACTGCATGTTGAGCTTGCGGGCGGTGTAGGTGTTCAGCATCAGGTTCTTCAGCACACCACGTTCGACGATGACGGTTCGGCGCGTGGGCAGGCCGTCGCCGTCGAAGGGTGAGGTTCCGAAGCCGCCGGTGCGCAGCATCGTTCCGGCCGCGCCGTTCTCGCTCAGGACATGGTCAAACACCATCGTTCCGTCGTCGATCATGGTGATGTTCTCGCCCGCCACCTGCTCGCCGAGATGCCCGGAGAACATGGAAGCGTTGCGGTAGATGGCGTCTCCGTCGGCGGCCGAGAGCAGGTTATGCATCAGGCCACGGGCAATCTCGGGAGCGAAGACCACAGGGCACTTCTGGGTGGGCACGCGGCGTGCTCCCAGCCGGCGGAGGGCCCGGGCCGCAGCCTTTTCTCCGACCGCCTCGGGCAAGTCCAGCAGCCGTGCGGAGCGGGCTGAGGAGTACCAGTAATCGCGCTGCATGGCGCCGCTCGCATCCTGCGCGATGGGGGTGACGGAAAAGCCGCAGTAGCTGCGCCGGTACTCGCCGGAAAAGCCTCGTGAGTTGACCATGATGCGATGCGAGACACTGGCGTCGAAGTCGGCGCCGCTGGAGTTTTGAATGCGTGAATCGCAGGCGAGCGCGGCGGCCTCGCAGCGGCGCGCGATCTCGATGCGTTCGGCCGCCGGGATGGCGTCGACATCGTTGAAGTACAGCGCCAGAGCTTCGACGTCGTTGCAGCCAAAGCCCTCGCGTTCGGGGAGCCCGGCGAAAGGATCGGCGCCGGTAACCTTCGCCAGCTCGACCGCGGATTCAACGATGTGCGCCATGCCGCTACGAGAGAGATCGCTGGTGGAGGTACTGGCCGTGCGCTGGCCGGCTTCGGCGGAAGCGCCGTGCCCGCTGGCGGCGAAAAAGACGCGCAGCCCGAGAGCCCGGGAGCCGGATTCGGTAAGCTGTTCGACCTGACCGAGACGTACGTTTACGGCGAACTCTTCGCTTTCGACGATTACGGCCTCGGCGTCCGTGGCTCCCAGCTTGAGCGCCCGCGCGACGGCGTCGGCGGCGAGCTGGTGGAGATCGGCGGTCGCTGCGATAACGGCTGAAGCCAAGATCTTCTCCCTGTGGGTTGGAGCATTTCTCCTGCAGGTGTACAGCGAGCCTCACCACTGCTGCCGTTTCCTCTCAAGGAGACAGCACTCGCACGATCCAATCGTTGTACCGCAACAGGAGAAATGTTCGCAGTATCTTCTCCGGCTATACACAGCATCGGGACAATCGCTTACTGCACGGGTGTACCGGAAAGGCGTGGTTTGCGGCCGTCGGTCGCCTCGCGAAAGCGATTACTGGAGACGCAAAATTCGGAGTCGCTCTGCAGCTTGTGTTCGACGTGCGAGCCCGGAGCGGCGGCGTTGCGCCGGTGCAGCTTCAACGCTCCATGGCAGTCCTTGCAGCGAAACTCGGTGTCCCCGTCAACGAGGGCGTCGGCGAGGGTCTTAACCTTCCAGAACGGCTCATAACCGCCGCTCGCCCGCACGCGCCGGCGCTTCACTTCGCATTCATAGAGTTTCTCTGGAATCACAGCAACTTTAGAGGCCATGGTCTTCTTTCTGAAAACGGTTATAGGTGCGTGTGCGATTCGACCGGAAGGTGAGAGGGGGCGAGCCTAACGGCCCGTGCCGCCCACGGTCATGCGGTCGAGCTTGATGGTGGGCATGCCGACGCCCACAGGAACACTTTGGCCTGCCTTGCCGCAGGTGCCGATACCCTCGTCGAGAGCCAGATCGTTGCCGACCATCGAGACATACTTGAGAGCCTCCGGTCCATTTCCTATTAGCGTGGCGCCCTTCACAGGCGCCGTAACCACGCCATCCTCGATCAGATAGGCCTCTGAGGCGGAGAAGACGAATTTGCCGTTGGTGATGTCGACCTGACCTCCGCCGAAGTTCACAGCGTACAGGCCCCGCTTGACCGACTTCAGAATGTCGGAGGGCTGGTCCTCGCCGTTGAGCATGTAGGTGTTGGTCATGCGCGGCATGGGAATGGCCTGGTAACTCTCCCGGCGGCCGCTGCCGGTGTTGGGCATCTTCATCAGCCGGGAGCTGAGCTTGTCGGACAGATAGCCGCGCAGGATGCCGTTCTCGATGAGCACCGTTTCCTGGGTGGGATTGCCCTCGTCATCTACATTCAGGGATCCGCGCCGCCCGGGCATGGTGCCGTTGTCCACCACAGTCACTTTGGACGAGGCTACCTGCTGGCCGATCAGACCGGCGAAGGCGCTGGTCTTCTTGCGATTGAAGTCGGCTTCCAGGCCGTGGCCGACCGCTTCGTGCAGCAGAACGCCGGGCCAGCCGGGGCCCAGCACGACCGGCATCTCACCGGCGGGCGCGGCGACGGCGCCGAGTTGCAAGATGGCGGTGCGCGCGGCCTCGCGGGCGAAGTGCTCCGGGGACTTGTCGGTCTCGCCATGAGCGCGGGAGTCGGTGAAGAAGTCGAGGGTGACGCGGCCGCCACCGCCGCTGCTGCCGCGCGCCGTATTCGCGCCTTCCTTGGCGATCACCGCGACGTTGAAACGGGCCAGAGGCTGTGTATCGCTGGCGAAGG
>CAXUIM010000118.1:5833-9786 GCA_964250885.1 uncultured Acidobacteriaceae bacterium
TTGGCGATCACCGCGACGTTGAAACGGGCCAGAGGCTGTGTATCGCTGGCGAAGGCGCCATCGGAGGCGGCGATCAGGATCCGGCGAAGCTCGTCATTGATGCCGCAGCGCACCTGGGTGATGCGGGAGTCGAAGTCCCGGGCCGCCTTGTTGGCTCGTGCGATGAGTTCAATTTTGGCGGAAATATCCGCATCCGCGCTGGCCCCGGTGACAGGGTAGAGCGAGGGCGCGGCCGCGGCATCAAGCCGGTTCAGCCCTTCCACGCGCTGGGTCTGCGGTCCGCTCGCGATCAGCGCCGCCGTACGTGCGGCCTTGAGCAGGCGTTCCGCCGAGAGATCATCGGTGTAGGCGAAACCGGTACGCTCTCCCGAGAGCACGCGAATTCCGCAGCCGACGCTGATACCCTGGGCCGCGGTCTTGATCAGACCCTCATCCATCCCCAGGGATGTGGAGGTAACTGACTCAAAATAAAGGTCGGCGAAGTCGCCGCCCGCGCTGAGCGCTTCGCCGAGGCAGCGCTCCAGCAGGCGTTCGGTGAGCCCAAGCTGGGTGAAGAAGTAACGTTTGTGATCCAGAGTCTGCGTGTCGACGGGCGGATAGATCTGCTGCGAGGCGGCGGCCATTAACCTTATTGTAGTCTGTCAGACCCCTATCCGGTACCCAGTCGCGCCGGCGTAGGCAGCGGTCGGTCCGGCGCAGCGCCCTGGCGAACCCTCGGCCCTAAGGACCTTGAATCCAATCGTCAAGGGAGAGAGACAACTCCAGTTCAAAATGGTAGAGATTGCCGGCGGCGGATCAGCTTCTCGGATGCTGCTAGACGTTTCCACCAAAGCGTATCCAGCAAACTGCACTCGCTACTCGCCTGCGCCGCTCACTGCAAAGGGTGCAAAGACCGGCACCTGCAGGAAGGATCGCGCCGCTTGCCGTCGAACAGTTCGATTTAGCTGTTCTCGACTGGCGTCCTGGCCGGGCGAAGTCCAGATCACTGTTGTCGATCCGGAGCACCGCGCTGCTTACGATCCCGTCCAGCGCTGAGGTGAGTTTGTCGTCACTCAGCGCAGCCCATTTACGGCATCCCTGTTGGGAAGAGGGACCTATGTACCCTTCTCGTCTACTGCTGCTCCGGAGAACGGCTCTAGGATATTCGGAGAACGGCTCTAGGATATTCGGAGAACGGCCTAATATCAGGAAACGCTATAAGCCCGGAGCCTATTTGAACTCTTTCCCAAACCGTCTCGCCGGCCTGGATACGCTCCGTGCGCTGGCTATCGTGGCCGTGATGCTGTTCCACCTGGGACAGATACTCCCTGAGTGGCTGGAACCGGTCGCGCGGTTTGGATGGGTGGGGGTCGACCTCTTCTTTGTGCTGAGTGGATATCTGATCGGCTCCCAGCTATTGAAGCCGGTGAGCCGTGGCCAACGCATTTCGCTGCCGGGATTCTATCGCCGGCGCGCCTATCGCATTTTGCCGGCCTATCTGGTTGTGCTGGCGCTATATGAGCTCTGGCCCAGATGGCGAGAGACAACCGGCCTGCCGCCGCTGTGGGAGTTTCTGACCTTCACGCAAAACCTGTTCGTCGACTATGCGAAGAACGCCAACTTCTCGCATGCCTGGTCGCTCTGCGTGGAGGAGCACTTTTATCTGCTGCTGCCCCTTGTGGTGCTGCTGCTGGCGTGCCGGCCGTCGCCGCGGAAGACCGTTGCCATCCTCGGCGTCTTCTTCGCGCTCGGGCTGGCCCTTCGCAGCTTTGAGGTGCTGCATCTGCTGAGGCGGCTGGGCCCGCACAACGATCGCTTCGGGACGATGTACATCGAGCGCGTCTATTATCCGACGTATACCCGCCTGGACGGTCTGCTGGCCGGAGTGGCGCTGGCCCTGGTCCGCATCTTCCGGCCGGTCTGGTGGACGGCGCTGACGGCTCGATCGGGGAATCTGCTGGCGGCCGGCAGCGCGCTGGTAGGCGTCTCCGTCTGGATGTTTGTGGACCGGTTTGCGCCACTTCCCACGATTGTTGGATTTCCCATACTGGCGCTGGGGTTTGCGCTGCTCGTTGCGGCGGCGGCGGAGACGCGCTGCTGGCCGGGCTGGCTGCGATTCCCCGGCGCCCGCTTGTTGGCCACCCTGGCTTTCAGCCTGTACCTGATTCACAAGGAGATCGCCCATCTGGACGAACTGTGGCTGCCGCACGTGATGGAACAACGGAGTTGGGCGGCCGCCCTGGTGCTCATGGGCAGCCTGCTGGCGGCCAGCTCGCTGTTGTACTTCGGGGTCGAGCGACCCTTTCTGATGTTGCGCGATCGCCGCGAAGGCCGGAGCACCACGAAGGTTGGCGTTGAGGCCCGGGCGGAGCCGGCGCTTTAGGCGCTTGTTGAAAAAGCACCTCGGATGTTCGCGAGGCAAGTACGAAACCCGCAATCAAAGCGGGTTTCGCGAAGCTAGTGAAGCCACAAAAGCCGATTTTCAACAAGCTCTTCGGCGCGAGGTGCAACCCGAGGTCGGACGGTGCTGTCGACGCACCCCTGCGCTGGTGAGGATATCCTATAGCCCATGACGCATCTCTCCAGGACTCGATGACGCATCCCTCCAATTTCCATATCGGCGAAGTTCCGGTAGGCGGCGACGCCCTGTTTCTGATCGCTGGTCCCTGCGTTCTGGAGTCGGAGAGTCACGCCCGTTCGCTGGCGGATGCCATTCAGCGCATCACGTCGGACCTGCACATCCCGTACATCTTCAAGGCCAGCTATGACAAGGCGAACCGAACCTCTATCCGCAGCTTTCGCGGCCCGGGCCTGGAGGAGGGTTGCAGCATTCTGCGGGCCATCGCGGAGCGTCACGGCCTGCCCGTGCTCACCGACGTGCATACCCCGGAACAGTGCGCTCCGGTCAGCGAGGCGTTCGGCACGGCCGACGTGATGCTGCAGATTCCCGCGTTTCTCTGCCGCCAGACGGATCTGCTGATCGCCGCCGCTCGCACCGGTCGCGCTGTAAACGTAAAAAAAGGTCAGTTTGTCGCCCCCTGGGACATGCGTCACGCGGTGGAGAAGGTGCGCGAGAGCGCCGGCGGACCGAGCCTTTCGCCCGTCGCCCCCACCGGAACGGCCGCCGCCCGGGTCTGCCTCACCGAGCGTGGCGCCAGCTTCGGGTACAACAACCTGGTGGTAGACATGCGGTCGCTGCCCATCATGCGCTCCTATGCTCCGGTGGTCTTTGACGCAACCCACTCGGTACAGATGCCGAGCAGCGGAAGCCGTGCCGCTGGCCAGAACTCAAGCGCCGCTGGCCAAAGCTCGGATGCCGCCGGCCAAAGTCCCAGCGCCGAACCAGCGCCGCCCGCCGTCTCCGGGGGCCAGCCCGAGTTCATCCCCGTGCTGGCGCGCGCGGCCGTGGCCGCCGGCATCGACGGGCTCTTTCTGGAGGTGCACGACAATCCTTCGCAGGCAAAATCCGATGGCGCCAACGCTCTGAGACTGGACCTGCTTAAGCCGTTGCTGGAGACCCTCCTGGCTGTTCGCGCCGCCGCCTGGCCGCGTGCTTAAAGCAACATCAGGGTGCTATACCCAGGACTGTACACCTCAAGTGGCCTTTTCCCGATAAAGCCACCCTGCACACGCTACCGAGGGCATGGTCCCCTGTTATTGCTCTACAGCAGGATTTAGGGCACTACCAGCCCCATTTGAGTGAGCCGGGCAAAAAAAAGCCCCCATCGCTGGGGGCTCAATCTGCCTTAGTTCTCTCCCCACAGGGAAGAGTTTGGAGCCGCTGGCTGACCAGACGCCTACGGCAATCTCGTTGTTTGAACTCTCACGGCAGCAGAGGCGCGCACGCCTCGGCTCCCACTAACAGAACGGGAGCGGAGGCAGGATGGATTTAGGTTTTTGGAGGTTTTTTGTGCCCGGGGGGCCGCGTCGAACCCGCTAAGCTTAGCGGCGCACCGGACCAGGTCTGCCAGTTC
>CAXUIM010000118.1:9886-11790 GCA_964250885.1 uncultured Acidobacteriaceae bacterium
TGTCGAAGATCAGGCGGAAGTCCGCCTCCGCACCGGGGGCCAGCGGCGATGCACTGACCGGCCGAGTATCGATGTATGGCTCGCGCATATAGATCACCGCAAGCGGCGTTGTCTCCAATTGTGGTGGCATCCCGTCGCTGGTCGCGAAGATCACCTGCACGGTCACGCCGGTTACGGTGGAGGGCCCGCGGTTGGCAATATGCCCGGCCAGATAAGTGGATTTTCCCCCCGACATGCTGTCCGCTTCGCTAAGCTGCAGGTTGCTGAGCGCCAGGTTGTGCGCATAGGCGGCCAGCGGCTGCACTGTGTTCGGCGGTGGCGGGACGGCATGCCGCCTTGCCATCGCGACAAACAGCCCCACCAGGATGGCCACGGCGACCGCGGCGATGGCCACCGCCGTGGTCGGAAAACTGCGCTCCGGCGTCGGTTCGGTAAATGGCATTCGCTCCGGAGCCACAGAGGAAGGCTGCGTCGGGGGCGTGGGTCCAGACTCGGGCATGATTGCCGATTCTATATTGTGGAGGGTTCCCCACTCCACGGCCCTCGTTCAGACCCCGATTCGGACCCATGCGAGCGTTCCGTAGCGCGAGCCTCGGCCGATACCGCGCGCCCAGATACCGGTACGGCTGTCAGGCGAAGGTGGCGCGCTTCAACCCCTGGCGGCGATCGCTGCCCTGGATCTCGACCACCACGCACATCTCCTGCAGCCGCGAACGCATGCGTTCCGTGATGCGGTCGCCCAGGGACTCTTCGCGCAGTGCGGCTCGCGGTCCGTTCGGGTCCACTCCCAGCGGCGGCAGATTTGGGTAGTTGGTTGTAATGATCGTGGTGCGGCGGTCGTTATAGCGCGTATTCAGGATGTGCGCCACCGTATCCCACACCCAATCGGTAGGCTTGGCGGCGCCTAGTTCGTCCAGCACCAGCACCTCGGCCTCAAACACCGGCTCCAGTACCTCGCGCTCCGAGGTTTCCACGTTGCGGCTATAGCTGTTCTGCACCTGCTTCAACAGATCACGATAGTCGTAGAACAGGCCCTTCGCACCCCGCTCCGCCATCAGAGCCTGCAGGATTCCGACGGCAAGATGGGTCTTGCCGACCCCGATGGACCCCGTGAGCAGAAGGCCTTTGCCATCGGTCTCCGCCGGATATCCGCGAACGAAGTTGCGAGCCATCAACAGGGCCGCCTCCAGCGAACGGTTTCGCACCTTTTGCGCGAAATTCTCCTGAGTTTCGAAGCTATCCAGAATGCAGTGCTCATAGCGCTGCGGAATGCGTGCCCCGGCAATCAGCCGGGCCGCCCGGCGCGCCGTCCGGCAGACGCACTCTTCGGCCACACGCACGCCACCGGCGCGCTCCACCACGCGCATTCCCGCACCCTCGCACAGGGGGCAAATCTCATCCATGAGTCTCAGTATCGCAGCCCCGGCATCGGTCCAGCTGCTGTGCGAATCCGGCCGGTCCTGAGGAAAGCAGTGATGCGATGTTCCGGGATAGCCGAACTCTCCATCGGCATACACACCTTCCGATATCATGCCAGGAGCTTTTGCTCCTGCGAAACCTGCCCCAAAGCCCGCAAATTGCGGAATTCTCCGGCTGCGCTCAGATGTCGTGAAGTGGCCGCAACCAGCAACGCCGCCCATCTGAAGCGTTCATGAGAACTCAGATGTTTGTCCGCTTGACGCTGAGATCGTCAGTCGGGGGTGGGGTTCACTAATCTGAGGCTACCGCTTGATCTCGGGTAGTTTCCGATTGCCACAAAGAAGCTTTCATGGAACCAGAAATGCACGCGACTCATCGCTGATCACAACTCATCGCTGATCCAGCCGCGCCGCCGCTGCAATACGGTCTTGCGCTAGGAGCTTGTTGAAAAAGCACCTCGGATGTCCGCGAGGCAAGTACGAAAC
>CAXUIM010000119.1:0-7927 GCA_964250885.1 uncultured Acidobacteriaceae bacterium
GGGCCGCTCGCTGCTTTCCTCGCTGGGCCGCTCGCTGCTTTCCTCGCTGGAATGATGAGAGAATAGCCATGGGGCATTTCGGCATTTTCCATCGCGCATTCGAGCCTGGGCTGGGAATGAGCTTGGCACCGGAGTCTGCGGGATCCGCGATGAGGCGCAAGCCAGGCAGCGAGGAAGAATGTGCGGCATCGTCGGTGTCTTCGGACATCATCCGGTCAGTTCGGTCATCTACGAGTCTCTCTCCATGCTGCAGCACCGCGGCCAGGATGCCGCGGGCATCGCCACCTGTTTTCAGGACCGCTTCTATCTGGAGAAGGGGAACGGCCTGATCACCGACGTCTTCGACGCGGGCAACATGGCGAAGCTGCTGGGGAATATGGGCATCGGTCACGTGCGCTATCCCACCGCGGGCTGCGCCTCGGTTGCGGAAGCGCAGCCGTTTTACGTGAACTCTCCCTACGGAATCATCTTTGCGCATAATGGCAATCTGACCAACGTGGCAGAGATCGTCGATGACCTCTTCCAGACGGACATGCGCCATCTCAACACCACATCCGACTCCGAGGTGATGCTGAACGTATTCGCACACGCCATGACGCGGCGTGGAGCGGTCAAACCGAATGAGTATGACATCTTCGCGGCCGTCGAAGAGGTGCATCGGCGCTGCAAGGGTGGATACGCGGTGATCGCGATGATCGCCGGCGTGGGCATGATAGCGTTTCGCGATCTGCATGGCATACGGCCGCTGGTCTTCGGCACGCGCGATGAACCGGGCCTGCGGCTCGACGCCCGGGGCAGCGAGTACATGGTCGCCTCTGAGAGCGTGGCCCTGCAGGTCAGCGGGTTCAAGCTGGATCACGACCTGGCGCCGGGTGAGGTGCTCTTCATCGACATGGAAGGTGTGGTGTACCGGCACGAGAGTCTGCAGGCCCGCGAGAAGGCGCCCTGCCTGTTCGAGTTCGTTTACCTGGCGCGACCGGACTCCGTGCTGGATGGAGCTTCGGTCTACCAGGCCCGCATCAACATGGGCGTCAAGCTGGCCGACAAGATCAAGCGGGAGATGGCGCATGTGCCCATCGACGTGGTGGTTCCCATCCCGTCGACCAGCCGCATCGCGGCGCAGGAGATCGCCACGCGGCTCAACATTCCATACCGCGATGCGCTGGTGCGAAACCGCTACGTCGGCCGCACTTTCATCATGCCCGGGCAGGCGCAGCGCAAGAAATCGATTCGCCGCAAACTGAACCCGATTCCGCAGGCCTTCGCGGGCAAGAACGTTCTCCTGGTGGACGACTCGATCGTGCGCGGCACCACCATCCGTGAGATTATCGCAATGATCCGGGAGCAGGGAGCCAAGCACGTATACGTGTGTTCCGCGGCCCCGCCGGTGCGCTATCCGAATGTCTACGGGATTGACATGCCGGCGCGTTCGGAGCTGATCGCGAACGGCAAAGATGTGCAGGAGTTGGCTCGGCATATCGGCGCCGACGAGTTGATCTTTCAGGATCTGGACGATCTGAAGGACGCCATCACGCAGGCGGCGCCCTGTCTCACCCACTTCGACACTTCCGTCTTCGACGGCGTGTACGTGACTGGGGATATCACCGAAGAGTATCTCGACAAGCTGGAAAAGAAACGGAACGACGCTGCCAAACACACTGAAGATGTCGCCAGCCACATTTCAAAAAATCTCTCCGCCCACATCTAGCGCAGCGGCCACGGTGCGGGTTCTTCCCGGACCGCCGGCGCTGACCGCGTTCGAGGCGGCACGGCTGGCCACACGCTTGCAGGCCATCGATCCCGCGGTTTCGCGGATTGAGTCAGCCTACCTGTATCTGCTGCTGCTCGGCCATGAGTTCTCAGGCAGCAGGCTCATGGACCAGCGGCTGGCGGAGCTTCTGGAGCTGGGCACGGCGCTGCCGCCGGAATCCTGCGTATGGATCGGACCGCGCGTGGGCACGCAGTCTCCCTGGTCGAGCAAGGCAACCGACATTCTGCACAACACCGGCTTCCACGGCATCGAGCGCATTGAGCGCGCGCGAGTGGTTCGTGTGTTGTATGGCGACGGAGAGGGGGCGGCGCACGGCCTCAGCATGTTGGCGGAAGCCCTGCACGATCGCATGACCGAGAGCGTCTTCCTCGACAGTGCCGCGCAGCTCGAAACTCTCTTCGCCCCGCGGCAGGGGCGGGGACTGGCGCATATCGATGTGCTGGGTCAGGGTGCGGTGGTGCTGGCCGCGGCCGATCGCGAGCTGGGACTTTCGCTGGCCAGCGACGAGCGCGAGTACCTGGTCACGGAGTTCCGCCGGCTGGGGCGAAACCCTACCGATGTCGAGCTGTACATGTTTGCGCAGGCCAACAGCGAGCACTGCCGGCACAAGATCTTCAATGCCACCTGGAGCATCGACGGCGTGGAGCAGCCACGCTCGCTCTTCCAGATGATTCGGAACACCTATGAGGTCTCCGGAGACAATGTGCTCTCGGCGTATCGCGACAACGCGGCGGTGATCCGCGGGGGACGCGGCGAACGTTTCTTTCCGGCGCCGGTCGGGTTGGCAAGCGACGGGTTTGCAAGTGACGGGTTTCCACGCGACGGGTTCATCAGCAACGGGGACGGCGACAGCGGGACCGGCAACAAGGCGGCGGACGCGGGCGTCTATCGGCGCCACGAGGAAGACATTCACATCCTGCTCAAGGTGGAGACGCACAATCATCCCACCGCCATATCGCCGTGGCCGGGCGCGGCGACCGGGGCCGGGGGCGAGATCCGGGATGAGGGCGCCACCGGACGCGGAGCCAAGCCCAAGGCCGGGTTATGCGGATTCACGGTGTCGAACCTGCATCTGCCGCAGGCTCCTCAGCCGTGGGAGCGCGCCTACGGGCGGCCGGCGCACGTGGCCTCGCCGCTCGAGATCATGATTGACGGCCCGCTGGGAGCGGCGGCGTATAACAACGAGTTCGGCCGGCCTAATCTGTGCGGCTACTTCCGCACCTTCGAGCAGGAGAGCGAAGGCACTGTCTTTGGCTACCACAAGCCGATCATGCTCGCCGGGGGCCTGGGGAACATCCGCGCGCAGGACGTCGAAAAAGGCGCGATGCATGCCGGCTACGCGCTGGTGGCGCTGGGCGGACCGGCGATGCTGATCGGCCTGGGCGGGGGCGCGGCTTCGAGCAATGCCGGCGCGGCCAACAGCGAGCTCGATTTCGCCTCGGTGCAGCGCGACAACGCGGAGATGGAGCGGCGCGCGCAGGAGGTCATCGACCGCTGCTGGCAGAGCGGCGCCGACAACCCGATCGCCTTCATCCACGACGTCGGTGCGGGGGGACTGTCGAATGCGTTCCCGGAGTTGGTCAAGGACGGCGGCTGCGGCGGAAGCTTCGATCTGAAAGCGATTCCCCGCGGCGAGGCCGGGCTGAGTCCCCTGGAGACGTGGTGCAACGAGGCGCAGGAGCGGTATGTGCTCGCCATCGCGCCGGAATACTTGCAGCGGTTTGCGGCCTTCTGCGAGCGCGAGCGCTGTCCGTTCGCGGTGGTGGGGCACGCCGAAACGCAGCCGCGCCTGGTGCTTGAAGACGGTGCGGAGAAGGCCATCGATCTGCCATTGCAGGTGCTGTTCGGCAAGCCGCCCAGGATGAAGCGGGCGTTCACCCGCGCGGCCGTGCCCACCGCGCCGCTCGATCTGGCGGGTGTGCGCGTCACGGAAGCTGTAGCGCGTCTGCTGCGGCTGCCCGCGATTGCGTCGAAGTCATTCCTGATCACCATCGGCGATCGCAGCGTCGGCGGCATCGTGGTGCAGGATCAGATGGTGGGCCCGTGGCAGGTGCCGGTGGCCGACTGCGCGGTGACCCTGCGCTCGGTTGCGGATAGCTCGGTTGCCGACTACAGCGAAGACCTCTGTGGGGAAGCCATGGCGGTGGGCGAACGTACACCTCTGGCTCTGATCGATGCCGCAGCGTCGGCGCGCATGGCTGTGGGCGAAGTGATCACCAACATGGCGGGCGTGCTGGTTGGCTCGGAAGCGGGCGGCGGTCTCGCCGATATCAAACTCTCCGCCAACTGGATGGCCGCGGCCGGCGAAGGCCTCGAAGATCAGAAGCTCTTTGACGCCGTGCAGGCGGTGGGCATGGAGTTCTGCCCGGCGCTGGGGATGACGATCCCGGTGGGCAAGGACTCGATGTCGATGAAGATGAAGTGGCGCGAGGGCGAAACGCAGAAAGCCGTGGTGTCGCCGCTGTCCCTGATCGTCTCCGGCTTTGCGCCAGTCAGGGACGTGCGCCGGACTCTCACACCCCAGCTGCAACCGGGCGAGAACGCCCTGATTCTGATCGACCTGGGCGAGGGCAAAAATCGGCTGGCAGGCTCCTGCCTGGCGCAAGTGTATGGGCAGACCGGCGCCGTGTGCCCCGATACCCGGGAGCCGGCGAAGCTGAAGGCCTTTTTCGCGGCGATGCAGGAGCTCAACCGTGAGGGCAAGTTGCTGGCCTACCACGATCGCAGTGACGGCGGTCTCTTTGTCACGCTCGTGGAGATGGCCTTCGCCGGGCAGATGGGCCTGGACATCGATTTGGATATCGACCTGGCCTGGGCTGGAACAGCCCATGATGATGAAAGCTGGGGTGAGCTGGGCCGCCTGTTTGCGGAAGAGCTCGGCGGCGTTGTCCAGGTGGCCACGGCTGAGCTGGAGATCGTGTTGGGCCGGCTTCGCGACGCGGGCCTCTCCGCCGCGCCGATCGGAGAAGCGATTTCCGGGAACGAGATCGTCTTCCGCGGTGGAGCCGAGGTGCTCTATCGCAGCACGCGCACGGCCCTGCATGCCATGTGGGCGGAGACCAGTTTTCACATCCAGTCGCTGCGTGACAATCCGCGGTGCGCGCGGGAAGAATTTGCCTTGCTGGCCGACCCATCGCGGCCGGGGCTTTCCGTAACGGTTCCGTTTGATCTCGAAGAGCGCGTGAGCGCTCCGTTCCTGCATACGGCGCGGCCGCGGGTGGCCATCCTGCGCGAGCAGGGAGTCAACGGGCAGACCGAGATGGCGGCGGCCTTCGATCGCGCCGGCTTCGCCGCCGTAGATGTGCATATGAGCGATCTGCTGGCGGGGCGCATGCATCTAGGGGACTTTGCCGGGCTGGCCGCGTGTGGGGGATTTTCCTATGGCGACGTTCTCGGCGCGGGCAGCGGATGGGCGAAGACCATTCTCTTCAACGAGCGACTGAAAGAGATGTTTACCAGTTTCTTTGCGCGCGCCGACAGCTTCTCACTGGGCGTGTGCAATGGCTGCCAGATGATGGCGCAGCTTCGCGAGATCGTTCCAGGAGCGGCGAGCTGGCCGCACTTTGGCCGCAATGTTTCGTCACGATTCGAAGCGCGCCTGAGCATGGTGGAGATCCAGGATGCCCCGTCGTTGTTCCTGCGGGGCATGGCGGGTGCGCGCATACCGATCGCCGTGGCGCATGGTGAAGGCCACGTCAGCGCGGTTTCCGAAGACGCCGTCGTGGGGCTGCGCTACATTGATACCTGGGGTCAGGTGACGGAGCAGTATCCGGCGAACCCCAGTGGGTCCGCTGCCGGCATCGCGGGGCTCAGCAGCAGCGACGGCCGGGCGCTGATCCTGATGCCGCATCCGGAGCGCGTGTTTCTGGGCGTGCAGCATACCTGGACGCGCAACCTGCGGGAGAGCCCCTGGCAGCGTATGTTCGATAACGCGCGCCGCTGGGTGGGATAGCGCCCGCCGCTGGGGCGAAGGCAACACCCGCTATCTGGGATCGTGACGAAATCGTGATGAAGAGGAGAAGGTTTGGGCGAGACGGTTGATTACAAGTCCGCGGGTGTGGACATCGAGGCGGGCAATGAAGCGGTGCGTCGCATCAAGTCGCATGTCGCCCGGACCCACTCGCCGGCAGTGCTGACCGGGCTGGGATCCTTCGGAACGCTCTTCTCGCTGACCGAGGCGCTGGAAGGCATGAGCGATCCGGTGCTGGTGCAGAGCACCGACGGAGTCGGCACCAAGACCAAGGTGACTGTGATGGCCGGCCGCTATGAAGATCTGGGGCGAGATCTGGTGGCCGCGGTGGCGGGCGACATCGTGGTGATGGGCGCCACGCCGCTGACGTTCCTGGACTATCTCGGCTTCCATAAGATCGAGCCCGCGATCGTGGGAGAGCTGGTGCGTGGAATGAGTCTCGCCTGCGTGGAGGCGGGCATCGCCCTGGTCGGGGGAGAGACGGCGGAGATGCCGGCGGTGTACGCCGAGGGCGATCTCGATGTCGTCGGCTTCGTGACCGGGGTGGTGGAGCGCGGGCGGCTTCTGACCGGCGCCGGCATCGAGGCCGGGGATGTGCTGTACGCCATCAACTCCAGCGGTCTGCATACCAACGGCTTCTCGCTGGCGCGCAAGCTGCTGTTCGAGATGGCCGGCTACACGATCGACGCGCAGCCGGACGCCCTGGACGGCGAGTCGCTGGCCGATGTGCTGCTCGCGCCGCATGTGAACTATGTGGCCGCGGTACGCCGTATCCTCGGTGCGGGCGCGCCGGTTAAGGGCATGGCGCACATCACCGGCGGAGGTCTCGTCGAGAATGTGCCGCGCATCGTTCCGGAGGGCCTGGGTGTGGTGATCGACCGCTCCACCTGGACCCCGCAGCCCATCTTCAAGCTGCTGCAACAGCTGGGCAACATCAGCGATCTCGAGATGTTCTGGACGTTCAACATGGGCGTGGGTCTGGTGCTGGCCGGGCCACCGCGGCTGCAGAGCACGCTGTCGGCGGCCATCAGCCCCTGGCCGGCGCTGCGGGTGTGGGAGCTGGGACGAGTTGAGGCGGGAGCGTCGGGCGTGCGCTTCGCCGGGTTGTAACGGCGCGAGTTTGAATTTGCGAAGATGTGGATTGTAGAGCTATGAATCGGCAAACCCTGATTGAAGCAGCCGCGCACTGCCTGACGGCGACCCACCTGCAGTTGCCGGCCAGGTACCAGGCCGCGAAGTATGCCGGCAAAGTGCGTGACACCTATGACCTGGGTGACGGCCGGCTGTTACTGGTGACCACCGACCGGCAGAGCGGCTTTGACCGCATGCTGGGCGCCATTCCCTTCAAAGGCCAGGTGTTGAACCGCACCTCGCTGTACTGGTTTGCGCAGACTCGCGGCATTGTCGGCAACCATGTGCTGAGCAGCCCGCATGCCAACGCATTGATCGCCCGCAAGTGCCGTGTCCTGCCGATTGAGTTCGTCGTGCGGGGATACATGACCGGATCCACCGACACATCGATCTGGACCCAGTATGCGCGGGGCGCCCGGCAGATCTGCGGGCATCCACTTCCCGAAGGCATGAAGAAGAACGAGAAGCTGGCCGAGGCCATCGTAACGCCGACCACCAAGGAGACGCAGCACGACCGCCCCATCACGGCGGAGGAGATCGTTGCCGAAGGCTGGCTGAGCTCTGAGGAGTGGGGGTTCTGCTCGCGGAAGGCGCTTGACCTGTTCGCCCTTGGGCAGCAGATGGCCGCAAGCCGCGGTCTGATCCTGGTGGATACGAAGTATGAGTTCGGCGTCGCGGAGGACGGCGAGATTCTGCTGATCGACGAGATCCACACACCGGACTCCAGCCGCTACTGGTTGGCCGGAAGTTATGCCGAGCGTCTGGCCGCGGCGCAGGAACCGGAGATGATCGACAAGGAGTTCTTCCGGCTTTGGTTTCGCGAGCGCTGCGACCCGTACCAGGACGCGGTGCTGCCGGCGCCGCCGGTAGATCTGATCGCCGAGCTGGGCGCCCGCTATATTCAGCTCTTCGAGGCCATCACCGGCACGCCGTTCGCTCCCGATCCGCGGCCGCTGGAGGCGAGCGTACTGGAAGGCCTCGACTCGGAGGATCTGGACCCCGCAGCCGCGACTCCGGAGACGCTGCGAGGATGAGGGAGACGATTCTCATCGTGG
>CAXUIM010000119.1:7937-11741 GCA_964250885.1 uncultured Acidobacteriaceae bacterium
GGCGCGCGAGCACGCCATGGCCGACGCCCGGGCGCGCGCGCCGCGGAACCCGGAGCGGGGCTGCTTCAGCAACGCGCGCAATCCTGGAATCGCCGAGCTCTGCCACGCGTACGAGACGGGGAGCGTGACGGACGCGGCGGCGATCGCGGCCTTTGCGAAGGAGAAGGCAGCCACGCTCGCGGTGCTCGGCCCGGAGGCGCCCCTGGCCGCTGGTGTGGCCGACGCGCTGTGGGCGGCGCAGGTGCGGGTGGTGGGACCGACGCGCGCCCTGGCGCGTATCGAGTCCAGCAAGAGCTTCGCCCGCGAGCTGCTGGCCCGGCATGGAATTGCCGGCAATCCTTTTTTTCAGCGCTTTGAAAGCCTGCAGGGCGTGGAGACGGTGCTGGCTCGCTTCGCTGGCCGGCACGTCATCAAGAACGATGGCCTGGCCGGGGGCAAAGGGGTCAAGGTCAGCGGGGATCATCTGCACTCGGCGGAAGACAGCATTGTCTTTTGCCGCGAGTTGCTGGCCGGGGGCCGGCCGTTCGTCATCGAAGAAAAGCTCGAGGGCGAAGAGTTCTCGCTGATGAGCTTCTGCGATGGCCGCACCCTGCGCCACATGCCCGCCGTCCAGGATCACAAGCGCGCCTTCGCCGGCGACACGGGACCGAATACCGGCGGCATGGGAACCTACAGCGACGCGGACCACAAGCTGCCCTTCCTGAGTCCGGAGGATGTGGCTGCCGCGCGGCAGATCAATGAGCGGGTAGCAGCCGCCCTGGCTGTGGAGTGCGGTGCGCCGTATCGTGGCGTTCTCTATGGCGGGTTCATGGCGACGGCCAAAGGCGTGAAGCTGATCGAGTACAACGCTCGCTTCGGCGACCCGGAGTGTCTGAATTTGCTGGTGCTGCTGGAGACCGACTTCGTGGCGGTGTGCCAGGCGATTGTGGATGGGACGCTGCATCTCCTGCCGGTGGAGTTCGCGCGGCGGGCGAGTGTATGCAAGTACATCGTGCCGGAGGGTTATCCCGACCGACCTCGCAAGGGCGATGCGGTGCACGTGCCCACATCGCTGCCTGACGGCGCTACCGTGTTCCTTAGCGCGGTCGATGTGCAGCAGGGACAGCTGATCGCGACCGGTTCGCGCACGCTGGCGATCGTGGGGGTGGGAGAGAGCATCATCGAGGCGGAGCAGGTGTGTGAGCAAGTGGCCCGGCAGGTCTCGGGAGCCTTCTTCCATCGCGCCGACATCGGTACCGCGGCCTCGCTGCAGCGTCGCGTGGATCATATGAACAGCCTGAGGCACATGAATGCCCGGAGACACCTGGATGCACCGAGGCCAGGGGAGGCATCGCGGCCGGCATGAAACTCAGAGTATGCGTCCTCGGCTCGACTCGCGGAACCGCCCTGCAGGGCGTGATCGACGCCATCGAAGCGGGCACGCTGGAGGCCGAGATCCCGCTGGTGATCTCCGACAGAGCGGGGGCGCTCATACTGCGGCGGGCGGAAAGGCACGGCATCAGAGGGCTGTTTCTCGGTGCTTCCGGGTTGACCCGCGAGACCTATGACGAGCGGGTCAGCGAGGCCCTGCGCGAGGCCGGCGCCAATGTGGTGCTTATGATTGGGTATATGCGCATCGTCTCGCCGGCCTTCGTTGCGGCCTGGAGCGGGCGCCTGCTGAATGTGCATCCGTCGCTGCTGCCCGCGTTCGCCGGCCTGATGAACGCGCGGGTGCATGAGGCCGTGCTGGCCAGCGGCGTACGCGAAACGGGGTGCACCATCCATCTTGTGACCGAAGAGGTGGACGGCGGCCCGATCGTGCTGCAGAAGCGCTGCCCGGTTCTTCCGGGCGATACTGTGGACACGTTGAAAGATCGAGTGCAGGCGCTGGAGCAGGCAGCCTTCGTCGAGCTTCTGCAGCGATGGAGACCCTGATGACGGCAGCAAAGCGGGCGGCAGCGAAGCGGGTAAGCACAAAGAAGAAAATCGTGGTGGGGATCATCATGGGATCGAAGTCCGACTGGCCCACCATGGAAGAGGCAGCCAAGATGCTCGATGAGTTCGGCATCGGCTATGAGGCGGAGGTCGTCTCCGCGCACCGCACGCCGGACAAGATGATGAAGTTTGCGGAGAGCGCGAAAGAGCGGGGCCTGCGCCTGATCATTGCCGGCGCGGGCGGTGCGGCGCACCTTCCCGGAATGATCGCGTCCAAGACGAGCCTTCCTGTGCTGGGCGTGCCGGTGAAGAGCCGCGCGCTGGATGGTCTGGACTCACTGCTGTCGATTGCGCAGATGCCGGCGGGCGTGCCGGTCGCCACCTTCGCGATCGGCGTGGCCGGGGCGAAGAATGCGGCGCTGTTTGCGGCATCCGTTCTGGCCCTCAGCGACGAGGGAATTGCCGGCAAACTGGACCGCTTTCGCAGCACGCAGACGCGGGCGGTTCTGAAGAAACCGGATCCACGCGTATGATACGGCCCGGACGCACCCGCATAGGCATTCTTGGCGCCGGGCAGCTGGCCCTGATGCTGGCCCAGGCCGCGGAAGGGCTCGGTGTCGACGTGCTCTGCGCGGGCCAACCGGGCGACTGTGCCGAACAGGCCGCCCCCGTGCTGACCGTCGATCTGGAGAGTGCAGCCGAAGTCGCCGCGTTCGCCGCACAGGTCGACCTCGTGACCATCGAGAGCGAGAACATCGACGCGGCGGTGCTGCGTGGCCTGAACCTGTATCCCAATCCGCGCGCGGTCGGCATTGCCCAGGATCGTCTGCTGGAGAAGCAGTTCTTTGAGCAGTGCGGCATCGGGGTCGCGCCTTTCGCGGCGGTTGACAGCCTTGAAGATCTGGAACGGGCGGTGGCCGCAATGGGCCTGCCCGCAATTTTGAAGACACGGCGCATGGGCTACGACGGCAAGGGCCAGGTGCGGCTCTACAAGCCGGAGGATGCGGCCGCAGCCTGGGCGGAGGTTGGCGAAGTACCGTGCATCCTTGAAGGCATGGTGGCGTTTCAATCGGAGGTGTCGCTGCTCGCCGCGCGCAATCGGGCCGGGGAGATCGTCTTTTATCCGCTGGTCGAGAATCATCATCGCGAAGGAATCTTGCGCGCCTCCATTGCGCCGTATCGGGACGCGGAGTTACAGCTAAAGGCGGAACGGTATCTCAGGCTCCTGCTGGAGCGGCTGGAGTATGTGGGGGTGCTGGCCGTCGAGTTCTTCGTATTCGGCCATGATCTGCTGGCCAATGAGATGGCGCCGCGAGTCCACAACTCAGGCCATTGGACCATTGAGGGAGCGCTGACGTCGCAGTTTGAAAATCACCTGCACGCGATTCTGGAGCCCGCTCCCGGCCGGGAGCTGGGCAGTACGGAGAGCCGGCCCACGGTAATGCTCAACTGCATCGGCTGGATGCCGCCGGCAGCCGAGACGTCGGCATTTCCAATGCTGTTTCGTCACGACTACGGCAAGGAGCCAAGGCCCGGACGGAAGGTGGGGCACCTGACCTTTCCGGCGACGGAGACGGCTGCGATCGCGGAGTGGCGACAGCGTCTGAATGGACCCCGGCCCGGCGACGAATCGTAGACGCGATTCTCGTGTTCGTGTGCAGTCGGTACGTGGTGCGAGCGCCGTTTTCCTCGCGGAAATCGGCCCATGAATTCAAAGCTCCCCTCCAGGAGCGACTACACCAAAACGCCAGTGCTCTTCTGCGTTCAGCCGTCCATGCTCTTGCCGTGAACCCTGACTTCCAGGATGCTGCCGATTGTGGGTCAAGTCCGATTACGAAGCATCTGTAATCAGAATCTTGGAAGTGAAGGTCACACGACTACCCCCTTGAC
>CAXUIM010000120.1:0-11521 GCA_964250885.1 uncultured Acidobacteriaceae bacterium
GAAGCATCTGTAATCAGAATCTTGGAAGTGAAGGTCACACGACTACCCCCTTGACCAAGCGCGCCGCAAAGCGCGCCGCAAAGGCTATCGCGCTCCTGCGTCATCTCGCTGGATAGGTTGTCACGGTTGTGGCAGCTTGTCGAGAAATCGTTTGCACCCGTGCGTAAAGGAACGTTGGGGGCATGCACGCCTGCCAAGCTGAATCCCACATTCTCCGTTGCAAGATGCTGTTGCGATTGCTTTTTCACTGACGACAGGTTTGTGCACGAGGGCTCATCGTACAACTTTTGACGTTTGGTGTCGTGACCCCCTCTACACCTGCAGGCGAGATGCTGTAGCCGCGGTGATGGCGCCGGTTTTCGGCGTCGGCCCCGCACCCCCGCGGGAGCGGTGTCCTCGGAGTTAGCACGAGGCCCGTCTCAATTCACGATTGCATGCATATACTGGTCTGGCTTTGGAACGAGCCTGGGCCCGATCGCTGGAAGCGTGCGACTCGCCCCGCGAAGGTGCTGATTTGCCATTGAGATTGCAAACCGCGGGGCGCACCGATATTGGGTTGGTGCGCCGGTCGAACCAGGATTGCTTTGGCAGCGAGGACGAATTCAGTCTCTTCGTAGTATGCGATGGCATGGGCGGCGCGGCGGGAGGCGACGTTGCCAGCCAGGTTGCCGTGGAGGCATTTCTCTCCACCGCCCGGCAGGAGCTCTCATCCATCTCCACCGCCGCCGCGCAGGCGACGTCCGTGGCTCTGCAGCGCGCGGTCGCCGCGGCCAACCGTGCGGTGGTCAGCCGGGCTGCCTGGGATACCAGATATCGCGGCATGGGATCCACGCTGGTGGCGGTGCGACTCGCGGGCAGAACCGTCACCATCGTGAATGTGGGCGACAGCCGAGCGTACCTGGTCCGCGCCGCAAAGGCCGTGCAGATGACCGAGGATCACTCCTTCGTCGCGGAGCAGGTCCGGCTGGGGCGCATGACGGCCGCGGAGGCTGAGGACTCGTCGCTGCAGTCGGTCATCACGCGGGCCATCGGAGCGGACGCGGATGTACGGCCGGATCTCTACACCGCGACTCTGGAGGAGGGGGATGTTCTGCTTCTCACCTCCGATGGACTGACGCGCCACGTGCAGCAGGATGAGCTTTCCGGGATCCTTGCGGCGAGCGCGGCGAACTCCGTGGACCTGGCGTGTGACCAACTGGTCCGGCTCGCCAACGAGCGTGGCGGCTCCGACAATATCACCTGCGTCCTGGTGCGTGTGGTGGAGATCGGCTAGTCTAGCCCTCCGCTTCCGAGGCGCGCTATCTTCTGGACAAATCTTCGGGAGTTACGTCGATATCGAAGCCGGTGAAGAGATCCGCGATTCGCTGATCCGTGAAACCGCGTTCCCGCAGCAGCCGAATCTCTTCGCCCAGCATGGCAACCACCCGTGCTGTGCTGAAGCTTTCTTCGTCGGCGCCGGCCGCCTGCCGCAACTCCCGCGCCGCAGTCGCCACCTGATCCGCGGTGTAGGTCTTCTCCTCTGCCATTGCGTGTGCCCCCGGTGGTTGATTATAGAAGACACTTGCTTTGGACAAGCTCTCGTGCAGGCCCAGCCGCGGTACCATGGACCGCAGATTCGCGCAGCGGGAGAGAAGAGCAAGCGAGAGAAGCGCAGGGAGAGAAGCGTGATCGTACTCGATACTGAATTCGTTGACCTGGACACGCCCACCGGGCCGATGCGTGTCCAGATTGTTCGCCCCGCGGGCGCAGAGCCAGACCAGGCGCGCTACCCGGGGGTCATCCTGTTTTCCGAGATCTTCCAGGTGACGGCGCCGATCCATCGCACCGCCGTGCAGCTTGCCGGACACGGCTATGTGGTGGCGGTTCCGGAGGTATACCACGAATACGAACCTGCGGGAACCGCGCTGAAGTACGATCCAGCCGGCTCCGATCGCGGCAATGCGCTGAAGACCACCAAGCCCGTGCGGGCCTTCGATGACGATGCAGGCGCCGTTCTCGCGCATTTGGCCTTGCGCGCCGACTGCACCGGGCGGCTCGGCGTGATGGGAATCTGCCTGGGAGGCCACCTGGCGTTTCGCGCGGCGATGAATCCGCACGTGCGGGGAGCGGTGTGCTTCTACGCCACCGACATCCACAAGGGCAGCCTCGGCGAGGGCCTGAAAGACAACTCCATGGAGCGGGCCGGTGAGATCAAAGGCGAGCTGCTGATGGTCTGGGGACGGCAGGATCCCCACATCCCCACCGAAGGCCGCATGAAGGTGCTGGCGCGCCTCAATGAGGTGGGAAGCCGGTTGAACTGGCACGAGGTCAACGGGGCGCACGCGTTTCTGCGCGACGAAGGGGTTCGATATGACCCGGAGCTGGCGCGCTCGCTTTTCGGCCTGGCGCTCGATCTCTTCCACCGCACGCTGGCCGTGGGAGCTTGAAACCTTATCCTGCGGGAGAACGCTCTATTCCAGATACGCCTTCAGCCAGGGATCTTCGGAGTGTGTCAGCTCCAGCGTGGGGCCGTCGAAGACCACCTTGCCCTCGTTGAGCACAAGAAACTTGGTGTTCGGATCGATGCCGCCGTCCGGGATCATCTCCATTCCGCCCTTCTGCGTATTGAAGCGATGGGTGGCGAGGGTGAAGGCATCCTGCAGGCGGTGCGTGATCAGAAGCGAGGTGGTTTGCGAGACATCGCGCTGCTTCATGACCAGCTCAATGATGGTGTTGGATGTAATGGGGTCCAGACCGCCGGTGGGCGAATCGTACAGGATCAGATCGGGGCGGTTGATGATGGCCCGGGCGATCGAGACGCGTCGCCGCATGCCGCCACTCAGCTCGGACGGAAACTTGTCAATCGCCTTCTCGAGCTCGACAAAGCGCAGCGCTTCCACGACGCGATCGTGCATCTCCGCTGGATCGACATGCTCCTCCTCCAACTGGTAGGCCACGTTGTCCTCCACGAGCAACGAGTCGAACAGAGCGCTCTCCTGGAAGACCATACCGATATGGGCGCGGAGCTCGAAGAGCTCGCGCTCGGTCATGCCTCGTAGCGGCCGGCCGAGGATTCGTACCTCGCCGCTATCCGGTTGCATGAGCCCGTTCGACAGCTTCATCAGAACGCTCTTGCCCACGCCGGCAGGTCCGAGGATGATGCGGGTCTCCCCATGGTGCACGCCGAAGGTGATATTGGAAAGCACCTGGTGGCCTTCGAAGCCTATAGAGACATCTTCAAATTCGACCACCGGAGTACTCGCCGGCGGGGGAGTGTTTGTCGCAACATCGGTGCGGACGTCTGAACCTGGATTGGGAGAGTCTAAGCCTGGAGTGGGCGAGATGTCGGCCATCGCATTATCGTCTCATCGGCCAAAGATGCCGATCATCAGCTGGGTTACAAGGAAGTCCACCACGATAATGAGCACCGAGGAGACGACCACGGCCTCGGTGGTGGAACGGCCGACACCACGCGTTCCCCCGGTGGTTCTGAGACCGAAGTAGCAACCCACGGTGGCGATGATGAAGCCGGAGAAGATCGGCTTGGTCAAACCTTCGACGACGTCGCCTACCTGCAGGGTCATGTAGGCCGAGTGAAAGAAGGCGCCGGCGTCCAGCTTGAGGCGGGCCACCGCCACCAGACCGGCGCCGGCCGTGCCGCACGCGTCGGAGACGATGGTCAGGAAGAACAGCATGAAGACGGTCGCGACGATTCGCGGCGTCACCAGTTTGCGGATGGGGTCCGTGCCCAGCGCGCGCATGGCGTCGATCTGTTCGGACACCTTCATCGATCCCAGCTCGCTGGCCATGCCGGAGGCGTTGCGGCCCGAGACCATCAGTCCCGTCAGCACCGGCCCCAGCTCTTTTACCATCGAGAGCGCTACCAGCTTGCCCGTCATGCTGACGGCGCCGAACTCCTTGAGCGAGGTGGCCGACTCCAGCGCGAGAACGCAACCGGTGAAGAAGCCGGTCAGAACAACGATGGGCAGTGAACCGACACCGATCGAATCCATCTGGGTGAAGGTGTCGGCGATGTACCGCGGCTGCGAGAAGATATTCCCGATAGCCCGCGTACAGAGCAGCGAGTACTCCTGTACGGAAGCGACGGTGCTTTTGGCATAGGCTTCTGGAGAGAATTTCATGCGTTCGCGCTGGGCTCAGGGTATCAGATGCAGCAGGGTCGGTGGCTGTTTCAGAACAGAGCGGTCCAGAACGCGGCCGGTTCCAACAGGATTATTCCTGGTGTGCTTTCAAAGTCTGCTACCGCCCGGTGAAGGCATCCACGATAACTTTCTTGGGGAAAAAAGCCCTTCGACCAACGTCTCCCGTCCAGTGCGAGAATAGAGAGATGGGTGCGGCAGGAATTCAGACGATGACGGCTGCCGTGCTGCGCGGCACCCAGGATCTTAGGATCGAGCGCGTGCCGGTGCCGGCCTCCGGTCCCGGCGAGCTGGTGGTGCGCGTGGGAGTGGCTCTGACCTGCGGTACCGATCTGAAGGTTTACCGGCGCGGCTATCATGCGAAGATGCTGACGCGGGACCGGCTCTTCGGCCACGAGCTCGCCGGTACAGTGCACACCGTCGGCGCCGGGGTGGAGAATTTCGCGGCCGGCGATCGCGTCATCCCTCTGAATTCAGCCCCGTGCGACGTCTGCTTCTTCTGCCGTAACGGCCAGCAGAACCTCTGCGACGATCTGCTGTTCAACAATGGAGCCTACGCCGAGTTCATCCGCATCCCGGCGCGCATCGTGGCCAAGAACACGCTGCATGTGCCGGCGGAGATGCTGCTGGAGCATGCGGCACTCACCGAGCCGCTGGCGTGCGTGATTCGGGGGATGGAAGAATCCAATGCGCGGGCGGGACAGACGGCGATCGTGCTCGGAGCCGGCCCGATCGGCCTGCTGTTTATTCATGCGGCCTCCCTCGAAGGCCTGCATGTGATTGCCGTGGTCAAGCGGTTGGACCAGGTGGAGACCGCCCGGCGTCTTGGCGCCGAGCAGGTGGTGCGGCTGGCCGATGTCGCCGACCCGGTCGCCGCGGCGCGCGCGCTTACACCGGAGGGGCGAGGAGCCGATATCGTCTTCGAGGCGGTTGCCACGCCGGAAGCCTGGCAGTGGGCCGTCCAAATGGCACGCAAAGGGGGTCTGGTGAATCTCTTCGGTGGCCCGCCGGCCGGTACCACGGTTGCTTTCGACACCAACCTGATTCACTACTCAGACCTCACGCTGAAGGCAAGCTTCCATCACACCCCCGCCACCGCCCGGCGCGCCTTCGAGCTGCTGCGTTCCGGGCGCTTTCGCGGCGACGATTTCCTTACCGGATCGACCTCGCTGCAGGCGCTTCCGGACGTGTTTCGGCGAATGCTCACACGGCCGCCGGAAGGCACTGCGCCGGAGATCAAGACAATTGTCTTTCCCACGCCGCGCGTTGCGGAGAAGCGTTCCGGTGAACAAAACGACGTAACCGATGCGGAAGATTGGGTGGGGACGCGCGCGTTCCAGGCGCTGCTGACCGAGGAGCCTGCGTGAACGCGGTGGAAACTCCAGGATCTCTCATCGGGGACGATACCTTGGCGGGCGCCCCGGCGCTGTATCGCACGCCCGCCGTGCGTCCGTCGCTGGCCGAGGCCGTGGCCTGGTGCAAGCGGCTCGCGACCACCCACTACGAGAACTTCCATGTCGCAACCTTCTTTCTGCCCGTTGCCTTGCGAGCGCACTTCTACAGTGTCTATGCGTTCTGCCGAACCTCGGACGATCTGGGGGATGAGGTCGCCGATACGGCTACGGCGACCCGGCTGCTCGCGGTCTGGCGCACCATGCTGAGTGAGTGCTTCGCTCAACCGGAGCGCTCGCGCCACCCGGTTTACGTAGCGCTGCAGCCCACCATTACAAGCTGCCAGCTTCCTCGCGAGCCATTCGATGATCTGATCTCGGCTTTTGAGCAGGACCAGGTGTATACCCATCACGAGTCGCTTGCAACGCTCGAACACTACTCTCGATATTCCGCGAATCCCGTGGGCCGGCTGGTACTTCTGGTCAGCGGCTATCGCTCAGAGGAGTTGATGCGGCTATCCGACGAGATCTGCACCGGCTTGCAGCTGGCCAACTTCTACCAGGATGTGGTGGAAGACTGGGAACGCGGCCGCCGCTATCTGCCCGCAGACGCCATGCGGCGCTTCGGCGTGACCGATGAGCAGATCGCGCAGCGGCGATACGATGCGAACTTCCGCGCGATGATGGAGTTTCTTGTGGCCGATGCGCGCGCCCGTCTGACGCGCGGCCAGCGCATCGCTTCCCTGGTGCAGCGAGATCTGGCTTCGACGCTCTCTCTGTTCGCAAAGGGAGGCCACGCCATTCTCGACGCGATCGCCGCCCAGGGTTACAACACTCTCGACTCGCGCCCGGTGGTCAGCAAGGCGGCAAAGATGCGGCTGCTGGGCGGCGCGCTGTTGAGCAAGATCTCCGCAGGGCTGCCTGCCCGGCGCGGGCGCGAGGATCAGGCTGCATGACCGAAGCTCGTTCCCCAGAGCTGACCGCCGCCTATGCAGTCTGCCGCGCCATCGCGAAACGCGAAGCAAAGAACTTCTACTATGCGTTCCGGGTTCTGCCCCAGCACAAGTCCGACGCGATGTGCGCGGTGTATGCGTTCATGCGTCAGGCTGACGATCTGGCGGACGACGAGTCGCTCTCCCTAGACGCCCGCCGTAAGGCGATGGCGGCATGGACCGAGACCTGGAGGGCATCACGCGGGTCCAAGAGCGGGGATCCCGTGTTTGTTGCGTTGAACGACACGCAGCGGCGATTCGGTATCCCCGATGAACTGCTCGAACAGCTCGTCGCGGGTACAACACTCGACCTCCAACCCGCTCCGGAGGGTGTTCGCCAGGTTGTGCTGAGTCAGCCGGGGGGCGCAGAAGCTGCGGATGGGGCCAACGCGCACACCGTTCAGGTTTACGAGAGTTTCGCCGCCCTGCAGCACTACTGCTACCTGGTCGCATCGGTGGTGGGGTTGGTATGCATTCGTATCTTCGGATACGAAGGACGACAGGCGGAGCAGCTCGCGATTGACACAGGCATCGCCTTCCAGCTGACGAATATCCTGCGCGACGTAAAGGAAGATGTGGAGCGCGGACGTATCTACATCTCCGCCGACCTGCTTCGGGACTATGGAGTCCCTGCCGAACGGATATGGACTCTCTCGCAGGGCACGCCGGTCGAGCCACCCGATCGGGCCCTGCTGCTGGCGGTCGAGAAGCATGCGCAGAGGCTCTACGGCAGCGCGGAGGAGTTGATCCCTCTGCTGGACCGGGATGCCCGGCCTGCAATGCGTGTGCTGGTGCGCATCTACCATGGGCTGCTGGGCCGCATCGCTGCCGACCCGGCCGCTATCTTCCGCGAGCGCGTGTCCGTGCCAACCTCTCAAAAGGTGGCCATCCTGGGCGCCGGTGTCGTGCAGTCGATCTGGGCGCGACTGCTGGCATGAGCGACGCAGCGACAGCGGACGTTCTGGACGTCCTGATCGTGGGCGCGGGTCTCGCCGGACTCTCAGCGGCCGTGGCGCTGTCCGGCGCGGGAGCTCGCGTCGCTCTGCACGAGCGCAAACCGTACGTGGGCGGCCGCGCCTACTCCTATCGACACCCCGCACTGGACAAGGTCATCGATTCGCAGCATGTTCTGCTCGGCTGCTGCACGAACCTGATCGACCTGTGCCGGCTGGCCGGGGCCGACCGACACATTCGCTGGTACGACCGCATTCCGTTTCTCGAGCCCGGCGGCGGCGGCGGGAAGCCGGCCCGCCGCAGCGAGATCGGCGCCGGCGCTTTGCCCGCTCCAGGGCACTCCTCGCTCAGCTTCCTGCGAGCGCCCATGTTGTCGTTCCGGGACAAACTAGCGATTGCGCAGGGCTTGTTGAACTTTTTCCCGGGTTTCCCTGCGCAGGACGAAGAGCCATTCTCCGCCTGGCTGCAGCGAACGCACCAGACCGAAGGAGCGATACATCACTTCTGGGAGCCGGTGATTGTCGCCACGCTCAATGACAGCTTCGATCGATGTTCCACCCGCTACGCCGGACAGGTGCTGTACGAGTCGTTGCTCAAGTCGCGCCAGGGCGGCCGTCTCGGCATTCCCACGCAACCGCTCTCGGATTTCTATTTCAGCGTCGCGCAGCTGGCGGAGCAGCAGGGAACTGCTCTCCATCTGCGCAGCAGCATCGAGCACATCGAGCATGCAGACACGGGACTTTGGCACGCGGTCACTTCCGGCGGCCAGACACTCCAGGCGCGGTCGCTGCTGTTGGCTCTTCCGTTCGAACAGACCGCGCGCCTGCTGGGAACCTCGCCGGCGCAGACGCAAGCTTCGCAGCATGTGCAGAACGGGTTGCAACACTTCACACATGCGCCGATCACAACCGTTCACCTGTGGTTCGACCGGGCCATCACGGATATTGATCAGGCCGCGCTGCTCGATACTCGGATTCAGTGGATGTTCAACAAGTCACGCATCCGGCGCGCGGAGCCGGATCCGGATCGAAGCGGTGCGGCCGAGGGAGGTCAATACCTCGAGCTCGTCATCAGTGCTTCCTTCCCCGAGTTGCACCAGGGCCGGGAGCAGATTCTCGCCTCCGCCATCGAGGAGCTGGCTCGGTTCTTCCCGGACGTGCGGGCGGCCCGCGTCCTTCGATCGGGTGTATTGAAGGAGGCGCGCGCCACGTTTTCCGTGGTGCCGGGGCTGGATCGATTCCGTCCGGCAGCGGAGGCGGCGGGCGATGGTCTATACCTGGCGGGGGATTGGACGCAGACCGGATGGCCATCCACGATGGAGGGAGCGGTACGTAGTGGCCGCCTGGCCGCGGAAGCCGTCCTCCGCAACGTGGGAACACCCGCGCGGTTCCTCACGCCGGATCTTCCCGCCCAGGGCGTGATGCGTTGGCTGGCGCGGAAGAACGAAACGGGTTCTGCAGGTAAGAGCTAGCGAGCGCGGAGACAACGAACCGGCGTATCAGCTCGCTTCACAGCAGCGGGAAAAGCGCTTCGACACTGGAAGCAGCCGGCCGGTCAGTGGGCCAGAAGAAGGACGCCGATGACGACGAAGACCACAGCAATCCAGCGGCGCCTGTCGACGTTCTCGTGTAGAAACATGCGTGCTCCCACGGCATTGCCCACGTAGGTCAATGAGGCCGTTGCGGGCGCCGCAAGGGACACGTCGACCACGCTCAACGTAAAGAGCAGAGCGAAGAAGTTCAGCGCCATGGCCAGCGCTCCCACGACGAACCTGGGACTGCGCAACACGCTGCTGATGACGCCGCCGATGCCGCTCTGGGCACGGACGATGTCGAGGTCACCAATCTTGCGCATGGCTCCGGCGGTCAACACCTCGCCCGTCACAGCCAACGCCGCAACAGTCAGAATGCAGCCCCAGGTCCGGACCGCGGCGGTGACGATCAAAGGCCAGCTCCCGAGTTCATGCGGTCGAGCGTCGAGACGCCATCCTCGGTGCGCGACGGGCCGTTGGCCACGAATCCTACAGCGCAAACGATCATGAAGATCCCCGCCCAGCGATAAATCGAAAGATGCTCGTGAAGCCAGAAGCGGCTGAGCAGAGCAACGACCACGTAACCGAAAGCAGTCGCCGGCATCACGAAGGTCAGATCCGCCCAGCTCAGAGCGGAGAGATAGCTGGCAAAGAAACCGATGAGCAGGATGATCCCGGTGATGATCCAGAGATTGCGCAGCGCGCTCAGCAGCAGACCCAGATGGTGCATATCGACGCGGCCGACCTGAGCCATGCCATGCGACAGCATGGTGTCGCCGACCGAAGCCGTGAGCATGACCGCAAGCAGAATGAGATACCGGCTTCGTGAGAGTGTGTACTGACCCAACTTAGAACTCCTGCGCATCCTCACCTAGGAGCTTGTGGAAAATCGGCTTTTGTGGCTTCGCTAGCTTCGCGAAACCCGCTTCGATTGCGGCTTTCGTACTTGCCTCGCGGACATCCGAGGTGCTTTTTCAACAAGCTCCTAGTCCGGTACGGAGGGTAGCGACGCGTGATTGACGGGCCCCTGCCTCGATCTCGCCGGCTAGAGCAATAACAGGGGGTACCGTGCCCCGGGAGCCGTGTGCAGGGTGGCTTTTCTTGGGAAAAGCCACTCGATGTCCACAGCCCTGGTACAGCAACCCTGATGTTGCTTAAGGCCAAGGTGCCACAAGCTTCCGCAGCGCCTCCATCATGATGGCCTTATGCATGCTGACGGCGCGGTTCGTCATAGATGAAAGAACCCGGCAAGCGATTCAATGTTGCCATCGAAAGATTCGTCCTGCAAGCTCTGCCTTTTGATGGATCACGGGGAGCCCGAGTCGCCGATGATGACGTTGGTCGGAACAACATCGTGGCGTGGAACGGTCCAGCTTGTTACACCTGCGCGAGGCTCGGGCGCGGCCGGTCCAGGCTCGCTGCTCCGGGCTGTCAGAATGAAACATCTGCGGGTTGAGTGACTCGGAGCACCGATTGATCGCCGGTACGCCGCTTCCAGGCGGCGCGAATGGCATCAACCCGTGCGGAGTTCTCCGCTGTCGCCGGGTAGTCGATGATCAGCATCTTCGACCGGATGCGCTCCACCCGCGCCGAACGGCGGCTCTTCCACTGGCCGTATACATCCACCACAGTAAGTCCAGAAGGGAAGCGGGACGTAACTTCCTGATCCAGAAAGTTACGCCAGACCGTCTCCGTCACTCCCTGGTTAGGTGCATCCGCGGGACCCAGCCCGAAGTAGAGCCGGGTGTCCACCCAGCCCGTTGTATGCGCTGGGTGGTCTTTGTCGTTTTGAAGAGTGGAAGACGTGGATGTGAGAGGGGAGAAGCTCTGCGAAGGCAGTGGACGATAGGAGAGGCCGAAACCGGCTAGCGCCAGCGCCGAGATCGCTGTCAGGCCTTTCAGCGCCACCATAAGTCGTTCGATCTCCCGTACGACGCTCTCGCTACTACGCGTTCAAGCTGACACTCTCCTGCTGCTTCAAGGCGGACTCTTCGCGCTTGATCCGGACCGCGGCGTTCCGCTGCGAGCGCAGCTTCAAGAAGCTCTTCGCTTCCACATACAAGCGGGGCACATCGCGATTGACAATCGCCTTCCAGATCACGCGCGCCGCGGCCTTGGGCCGGAAGTAATATTCGTCGTAAAACTTGTGCACCATCTCCATCACATACTCGGTGGGCAGGCCGGGATATTCGATATGGGCCATCTGATGGCCGCCACCGTCCTCCATGCTCTCGTTGGTGATGAAGCTGTTGCGCTTGGCGAAATCGTAGAACTCGGTTCCGGGATAGGCGTGGGCGATTGAGACCTGGATGGTCTCGCAATCCAGGGTCTTGGCGAAGTTGATGGTGTTGCGAATGGATTCCTTGGTTTCGCCCGGGAGACCCAGAATGAAGTCTCCATGGATCACCAGACCAAGTTCGTGACAATCCTTCATGAAGTCTCGCGCACGCTCAATGGTCGCGCCCTTCTTGATGTTCTTCAGGATCTGCGGATCGCCTGACTCGAAGCCGACGA
>CAXUIM010000121.1:0-11510 GCA_964250885.1 uncultured Acidobacteriaceae bacterium
CGGGTTTCGTACTTGCCTCGCGGACCTCCGAGGTGCTTTTTCAACAAGCTCCTAGCCGGGCGGCTCTGGCCCTGCTTTTGCTGCCGCTGGTGTTGGCCGGCTGCAACCGTTATGCCTTCCCCATCTACTCGCCGAACTACCGTGAGTTCGCCTACATCTCCGATGGCGCCGCCGATACGGTCACCGTGCTCGACCTCGTTTATCTGCGCCGGGATCGTGTGCTGCAGGTCGGTCGCCAGCCCACGGGGATGGCCATCAATCCCCGTCGCGATGAGGTATATGCCGTGAACGCCGGCAGCGACTCTGTCTCGGTCATCAATGCGGACACGAATCGTGTCGACGCCACGATCGGGGTGCGTCGCAAGCCCTACTTCATTGCCGTTGCGCCGGATGGCAAGCGCGCCTATGTTCCCAATTCAGGCTCCAATACCGTCAGCGTTCTCGACCTGGACAAGCGTCGGGAGATCACAACAGCGGCCACGGGGGAAGCGCCCGGAGTCGCCCGAGTGTCACCCGATGGGCGCACGCTGGTGGTGAGCAATCGAGTCGCGGGCAGCATCTCCGTCTACTCCATCGGCGCGGATCAAAAGCACCCGCTCCAGTATCGCGACGCCTTCAGCGGCTGCCCGGGAGCCACCGATATGGTCATCCTGCCGGATTCCTCGAAGGCCTTCGTGGCCTGCTCGGGCTCTCACATGGTGATGGCCGTTTGGCTCGCCGCGGCGCCCGACTCGTGGTTCGGCAAACAGGATGCGACCTTGCAGAACGATCACCTGTTGTGCCTGCTGGACGTCGGCAAGACGCCCACACATCTCATATTGAAGCCGGACAGCGGCGAGGTCTTCTCGACCAACTTCGACTCCGACAGCATCTCGGAGATCGATACTTCCAACAATCAGGTGCTCGGCACGTATACTATCGGCGCCAAACCCACGGATGGCGTGATCAGCGACGACGACTCCAGCCTCTGGGTCTCTAACTTCGGTGCTGACTCGGCCACGATGTACAGCATCGATGACGGCCGGGTTGAGACCAGCGTGCATACCGGCTCGCACCCGGATTCGATCGCTTTCTCTCAGGATGAGCACCTGCTGCTCGTCGCGGATTACGGCTCCGCCGACGCGGCCATCGTTCGCACCCAGAGCAAGAACGGCCCCACTCTGTTCACGCTTCTTCCTGCGGGGAGCCAGCCGAACGATCTTGTGGTGAAGGCGTTCCGCGCCCGGTAATGCAGGGGAGAGCATCTCACCTGCAGGGGCACAGCGAAGTATCAGAGTTGTGGTTCTTTCTTCCGGTCAAAGCGGAACTCTCTTGGATCCGCAACGACAGCAATACTGCTCTATCGCTCGTACGTGGAACTGAAAGTCGAGCTCGTGATTCGCTCCAGGAGGGTTCATGCGCCGTCGTACTTTTCTTGCGACACTTCCTCTGGCGGCTGCCGGGTCCGCCGCGCTCGCCTCCTCGACACCGGCTCAACATGGGGCAGCAGTGCAGACGGGAAGCGCGGCAACCACTTTGCCGAGGTTCCAGTCAGCCGGCGAAGAACGATTCATTCGGCCGGATGTACACGCGGGGGATAGGCCCGCGGGCGCCAGCTTCACATCGCGATCCCCCGCCCTGGGATGTGTAGGGGCGGCCGGAACCGCGCATCCGCTCGCCACTCAGGCAGCGATCGACATGCTGAAGAAGGGAGGATCGGCGGTGGACGCCGCGATCGCGGCCAATGCGCTGCTGGGCCTGGTGGAACCAACCAGCTCCGGTCTGGGCGGAGATTGCTACGCCTTCGTTTGGGATCCTCACACAGCCAGGCTCGCGGGAATGGCGAGCTCTGGACGATCGCCCCAGAGCCTTTCGCTGGCGACCGCTCGCTCCCGTGCACGGAATGGCGTGCTGCCGCACGTGGGCGCCGTGACAGTCTCGACACCGGGCGCCCTGGCCGGTTGGTGGGCGTTGCACCAGAGATACGGAAAGCTCAAATGGGCGGAGTTGTTTGAGCCCGCAATTCACTATTGCGAGGCCGGGGCTCCCGTGCCGCAGATCATTGGGTGGTACATCAAGCGCAACATGGCGATCTTCCTGAAGCCAGGTTCCGGCGTGGAAGAAACAGCCAATGCGGTGCACACCTACGAGCCGGGCGGCAAGGCTCCGAACGAGTACGACGTCTTTCACAACCCCGATCTTGCACGCACCTATCGCAGGATCGCCGCGGATGGCCCGGGCGTGTTCTATGACGGTCCAATCGCGCAGACCATCGGTGCCTACTTCAAGCGGATCGGCGGTTGGCTCTCCATCGAGGATCTCCGCCAACATCGGGCCGAGTGGGTTGAGCCGCTCGTGACCCGCTATCGCGGTGTGGATGTCTACGCCATGGGCGCCAACACACAGGGACTGGCGACATTGCAAATGCTGAACATGATTGAGCAGTTTGACGTGCGGCAGATGGGTTTCCAGTCGGCGGCCTCGCTGCAGGTGCAGATTGAAGCCAAGCGGCTGGCCTATGAAGATAGAGCCCGCTACTATGCCGACCCCCATTTTGCGAAGATCCCGGTGGAATGGCTCAACTCGAAAGAATATGCAATGCAGCGCGCGAAGCTGATCCGTCTGGATCGAATCCTGGAGCCGGTGTACCCCGGGCAGGCGCCGAGCCACGGCGACACCACGTACTTCACGACGGCCGACAACAGTGGGATGATGGTGTCGATCATTCAATCGAACTTCCGTGGAATGGGCTCCGGGTTGGTCGCGGATGGGCTGGGATTCATGTTTCAGGATCGTGGAGAGCTCTTCTCACTGCTGGACGGCCATCCCAACATTTACGCGCCCGGCAAGCGGCCCTTCCAGACCATCATCCCGGGATTCGCGGCGCGCGATGGCGTGCCATGGATGTCCTTCGGGGTGATGGGCGGGGACATGCAGCCACAAGGCCAAACGCAGATCGTACTGAATCGCGTGGATTATGGATTGGACGTGCAGGCCGCGGGAGATAGTCCGCGCTGGCACCATGAAGGTTCGTCGCAGACGATGGGCGAGGACCCGCCGGGGTTGGGGCCGCGCGGAATTCTACGGCTCGAGGCCGGTGTCCCGGTGGCAACGCGCCAGGCGCTGATGGCGCTGGGCTGGCCCATGGGCGAAAGCGATGGCGGATTTGGACGATATGAATGCATCGAGAACCGGAAGCAGGGAGTGGACCGCGTTTATGCCGCGGCCAGCGAGATGCGCGCCGACGGCGTGGCGCTGGCGTACTAAAAGCTTATTGAAAAAGCACCTCGGATGTCAGCGAGGCAAGTACGAAATCCGCAATCAAAGCGGGTTTCGCGAAGCTAGCGAAGCCACAAAAGCCAATGTTCAAAAGCTCCTAGAGCGAACCCGCTATGAATGTATCCAGAGGCGTAAGGCATCGACGTCGTTTTTTGCCAGGTCTGAGACAGGCTTTTTACCTCATGAGAAGGAAACGGTCACGGGGTTGACCAGGTTGATGAGCGTGAAGCCGGCACAGAGGTGCCCTTGGTTTGTCTGGTAAACTTTGGGCATAAATCGACACGTCTTAACAATCAGATTTTCAATTGTCTCTCCGTGGTCATGCGTAATTTTCAGGTGAACACCCTAGAAGCTTGTTGAAAAAGCACCTCGGATGTCCGCGAGGCAAGTACGAAACCCGCAATCAAAGCGGGTTTCGCGAAGCTAGCGAAGCCACAAAGGCGAATTTTCAACAAGCTCCTAGAGGTGCGGCTCGTCTGTCTGAAGCGAAGTATTGCTTCCCCGACGGCGGTCACATCAGCTTCACCAACTTTAGCCTTCGTGCCTATGTTTTTTGCACTTGGAGAGATCATGCGCGTTCTTCCTCGCAGAGTACCACCGCCTGTCTCCGCCCTTCAATCGATGCTGCTTGTGGTTTGCCTTTGTCTGGGCGTAAGCTTCAGAGACGCCGCGGGCCAGAGTTTTACGGTAACAGCTGGCGCCTCCGCGCTGACCATACATCCGGGTGACAGCAATGTGGCCCTCCCGGTCAGCTTGAGCAGCACTGCAACGGACACCGATCCGGTCACGGTGACCCTCACCGGCCTGCCATCGGGGATCAGCGTCGTTCCTCTGGAACTGGTTCCCGGCCAATCCGGCACTCTGGAGATCAGCGCCTCGGTCTTCGCCGACCAGGAGTCATTCGCCGACAACGCTCCGTCCAACCCAAACACTGCAACCTCCCAAATCACTGTCCTTGCCTTTTCAGGATCCGTGCAGTCCACGGCCACCCTTGCGCTTACCGTCTCGCTGACCAACCCATCGTTCAAGCCGGCCACGGTCAATCTGCCGATCGTGAACATCAATACCAGCGGGGTCCCGGTTACGAGCAAGACAACCGACGTCGCGGGCACGATCACCATTACCTCAGCGGACGGCTCCACGACGTACCTGCCGGACTCGAGCGATAGCGACGACACCGCGACCTTTCATGTCCATGGGACCACGACCGCTATGATGCCCAAGCTTGCCTACGACGTGAAGCTCAATACCAGCCTCGATCTGCTGGCGACCATGGGCCTGACATGTCCTTACGTGGGCAGCTCCGGCAAGGCGGTCTGCGATAAGAGCAAGAGCTACATCCTGCTGGCAAACTACGACGACAAACCGATGCTGCGGGACTGGTCCGCTTCGGCCCTTGCCAATGCCATACCGTATGGCGGTAATTATCTGAACGAAACACCCGTCCCGGCTCCCTATACCGGGGTCATCCCGACTCCCAGCGGGACCTCTGCGCTCATGCCCTGGGCGCCGCATTCGTTGTTCGTCGAGGTGTACCTGAACGGAGTCTACGAGGGCGCCTACCAACTCATTGAAGAGATCAAGGTCGACAGCCACCGCGTCAACATCCCTGAACTCACCGATACCGATACCAGCGGCGATCTGTCCGGGGGATACCTACTCGAGATCGATAGTCATGAGACTGAAGATTACGTCTTTATCACACCGAAGAATCTTGCAATCGGACTTATCGATCCTGACTTCACTCCAGAGGTCCCCGAACAAACCAGCTACATCAACAATTATGTGAACGCTGCGGAAGCAGCCCTGTTTTCCAACTCCTTCACCGATCCCACGATCGGCTGGCGGGCCTATTTCGATGAAGCCACAGCTGTGAATTTTTATATTGTCAACGATCTGATGGGTAACGTAGACGGGGGCGATTTCTACAGCAGCGACTACTTCTACAAGGCGCCCGACAATCCCTTTCTCTACATGGGCCCTGTATGGGACTTCGACGTCAGCTCCGGAAACGTCAACTATGAGCCCATCATCGATCCGACCACTCCGTGGACGACGACGCATGGTGTCTGGTATACGCAGTGGTTCCAGGATCCTGGCTTCAAGGCCGCGGCCACACAACAGTGGAATGCCCTCAAGAACAATGGCGTTCTATCCTCATGGATCGCTTCGATTCCCGCGGAAGCCGCCACACTGGAGCAATCGCAAGCGAACAACTTCGGCCGCTGGCCGATGCAGGGCATCCGCGTCTGGCCCAACCCCGAGGCGGTCGGCAGCTATAACGCCGAGGTGAATTACCTGGTCGACTGGATCAAGCTCCGCATGGGGTACATGGATGCCTTTCTGAACGGGACCCCATTGAGCAGCACGGCATTGACCGTTCCTCCAGGAACTCTGCGCTCCGGGACACCGGTCACGCTCAGCGCCAAGGTGACGGGCAACAGCCCCACAGGAACCGTTACGTTCAGCTACGACTCGATCATCCTGGGTGAGGGCGCTCTCGACGGCGCCGGCACGGCGACCCTCACCACCAGCAGCATCGCCGCTGGCAACTGGTATCTGGAGGCCTACTACGACGGAGATTCCCAGAACCGGATCTCCGGCGCGCTCGGCGCCGAGCTAACGGTTCTCCCGCCCCTGGTCGAAACGGCTACCAATCTGACCGGCTCCGCGGTTTCAATCAACTATGGATCGCCGGTAACTTTGACTGGCGCTGTGGCGGGCGTTTCGGGTAGATCGGAACCCACCGGAACGATCGCGTTCTCCGTGAATGGCGCCTCGCTGGGCTCTGCGGCTGTCTCCAGCAGCGGTATCGCGAGCCTCACCACCTCTGCGCTTCCGGCAGGAAGCGATCCCATCCAGGCCACCTACAGCGGTGACCTGAACCATGCCACCTCCGTGTCAAATACCGTAGCGATACAGACGTCACAACTCACCGCTGCGGACTTCTCCTTCACGAACACCGGAGTTACCTACCAGACGGTCCTCCCGGGCAGCGGAACGAGCTTCGCCTTTGCACTGGCGCCGCTTTCTGGAGCCTATCCGGGCAGCGTGAGCTTCACCGTCACCGGTCTGCCGGCAAACTCGACCTATACACTTTCGCCTGCTTTTGTAGCTGCCACAGCGGCAGCGCGAACCCTTACGCTCACCGTCCGGACTTCGGCAGCCTCGACAGCCGCTGCACACGATCGAGAAACCTGGAAAGGGAGCTCAGGTTTGGCTCTCGCCGCCGTGCTCTTGCCCTTCTGTTTGCGGCGCCGAACGCGCTCCGCACTCGGCACGCGCGTTTGTTGGCTGATTGTATTGCTGGGCAGCGCCGGCGTGCTTGCAGGCCTGACTGGATGCGCAGCGGGCAAAGGTGTTTTCCCGCCGGCATCTACCAACTATAACCTCACGGTGCTGGCCACCAGCGGAACGGTCCAGCACGCTGCCGCGGTTACCCTTAATGTGCAGTAATGTTCTCCAGCACTCGCCAGCAGATCTCCGCGTCCACGCCGTCGAAGCAAATGGCACTCGCACGATCTATCCAATTTACAGCAACAGAAGAACGGCTCTACCGCTTGCGTGTTTTATGGAACCAGTTCCAGATAGACCAGATGCTGCCGGCCAGACAAACGATGATGAAGCCGATCATGATCCCGCGAAAGGTCGCGGATTGCGCGATGTTTATGATGTTGCGGCCGAACTTCATAGCCAGCAGCGCAAGTATGGTGAAGCGAACGGCGCGGGCGAGAAAGTTGGTCAGCATCAGGCGCCATATCGGGTATTCAAGCGCGCCGCATGAGGCGACCACCAGGGTATAGGGAAAGGGCGGCGGGGCGAGCGCACCGAACGCAGTCGCAAGGACCGCCCGATCCCCGATCCATCGCTTGAGCTGATCGAAGCGTTTCTGTCCCGTCACCTTGCAGATGCCTTCCGCGCCGATCTTGCGCGAGACCAGGGTCAGCAGTAGAGCTCCGATGGTCGAGCCGGCTGCCGCGCTGAGTACATACACCCAGGCGTGCTGGTGCTTTTCTGCCACCAGGGCCACCACCAGCAGGTCGTTTCCGAAGGGTAGAAAGAGGAAAGAGGAGTCCAACACCCCCATGACCAGAGGTCCGAAGTAGCCGAGGTGAAACAGGAACATCAAGAGCGAGTGCAGAAATTTCAACGGACCGCCTCGTGTACTGCTTTGGGCACACTACAACTCAAGACGTGAAAGATAAACGTCCGTTCGCCGCCTTCGTAGCACCCGCGGTAGGTCAAAGCATTTCTCCTGTAGGTGCAGAGGGAAGCTTCGGTTTCGATGATTGTTCCTCCCGAATAAGATGGCGATCGTAAGTTCTATCCGCGGTACAAAGCGCGATATATATGCTCCAGTTCCTGCAGGCTCGCAAGGTGTGCATCCCGATTGTGACGAAATAATTGCGATCCTCTCCGTCGATTTGCGTCGCTTTTCCGAGCAATGTCCAGCATCACAGAACCGGCGCAGAACCTGTATCCATTGAGATGCAGCTCGAGAATAAACCGAACGGTTTCAGTAGCCGACGGCGCAGTCCGCTGAGCATGTCTTTCCCTGCACACCGTAAGCCGCCGCGCTCGACGCTTTTGCAAACCAGAGGGGCGCATAGGCGGCGAACACATTGCCAGGCCAACAGTTCAAGCTATACGGCGCTTCCCACTTCCATTCAGACCCGGGGGCGATGAAGGTGGTTCTCTGTCTCGGCTTCCCTTGCTTCGTCGGCGCGCCGCGCCTCGCGCAATCCGTGCCGCGTCGCCGACACGTAGGCGCCGGCCAGCAGCAGCAACCCGGACAGGAAGGCCCAAACGATCAACCCCACCGACACCTCGAAGGGACCGTAGACCGCGCGGAAATCCAGCCGCGGCAGCGCGAGGATGTAGAGATACTTCGCCAGCTCCCAAAGCAGTCCCATCACGATTGCCGTCGGCAACACCGCGAGGGCCGGTACCTTGCGGTTGGGTAATCCCCAATAGATCAGGAAGAACAATCCAATGCTCGCAATGCCAGCGCAGATCTTCAGGAAGCCGTCGGCTAGAAACGCGAAAACGATGTTATGAGTATGTCCGAAGAACAGGAAGTACAGCACCGTGCGCTGCGCCGCACTCAAGCCGACCGAGGCCATCGCCAGCACGCCCACGCCCACGGCCAACCCCAGCGAGACGATCTGGTTGTGCAGGTAAGAACGGTTCTGGGTCACGCCCCAAACGCTGTTGAGCGCAACCTCCAGGGGCAGGAACACGCCGGTCGCGGTCACCAGCAACATGAAAACCGAGAACACCTTGGTCTGCGTATGCGCAAAGGCCAGCACGCGCATGTTGCGCATCACGAACTCCTGGTTATTCGGCAGGAAGTTCATCATCATCTGGCTGACCACATCCACCATCCTGGTGGAGTGGAAGACACTGCGCGAGAGGGTGAGCAGAAGCACAATGAATGGAAACAGAGACAGAATTACCTGCGCCGCCACGCTGAAGGCGTAGGTGTGCACCTCGGTCCGCGTCATGTAGCGGCCAAGAGCGAACAGCTGCTCCCAGGTCCCGCTCGCATGCACCGGAATCGTCGGCGCGGCCGCCATTCCGGGCGAGAGCTTCTCGTTGCCGGCGGTCTTCAGAGCGGGGCCGTCGGTATCCGGCGCTACCGGCTTCTCGAGTGCTTTATCTCCAGGCTCAGGAGTCACAAGTCTCATTGGAGCGGTTCTCCTGTACATACGGACCGGGGGAAAGGTTCAAGAGTGCCATCGCTCTTTCAGGAGCCGGACCGTTGAGCAGCATGCTCCAGAAGATCAGGAGAAGCGGTCCACGTCCTTTATTCCAGTCTACGTCGAGGCTCGGCCGACACCCGCAAAAGCTTCATCGGGCTGGTTCTCCGGCTGTGCTGTGGCCGTGGACGGAACAGCATTCAGAGCCGGCGCTGACTTCAAGAGCAGCGCTGGACTCGAAGACGCTGCCAGGCCGGGAGGCTGTTGTGGGGCTTCGAGACGCGCCGCCGCCCATTGGGCCGTCTCGGCCAGCACGGGATCCTCGCCTGCGGACCACTCGGCGAGCCGTGCCAGGAACTTCGATTGACCGCTGTTGCCCATGGCAATCGCCACGTTGCGCAGAATGCGTTTGCGCCGGGTTCGCTCCAGCGGAGATCCCCGGAACCAGCGATTGAACTCGGAGCCGGCCACTGCTGCCAGCCAATCCAGATTGGGGTTAATCAGCTCGCGCCGCGGCGGCAGCGGGCTGGAGCGCGGTACCGGCCTCTTCGCATTCCAGGGACATACGTCCTGGCAGATATCGCAGCCGAAGACGTGACGCCCCATCGCGCCGCGCAACCCTGGATCGATGCTGCCCTTCTTCTCAATGGTCAAATACGCGATGCAGCGCGACGCATCCATCTGGCGCGGTGACGACGCATCCGCGGGCCGAATCAGCGCGTCGGTGGGGCAGGCGTCAATACAGCGCGTGCAGGTGCCGCAACGATCGGCCGCAGCCACTTTCCAGGCTTCGGCTGCCAGTTCCAATGAGGTGACGATCACGCCCAGCAACAGCCAGGAACCCTGCTGCTGGTTCAGGACGCAGGTATTCTTTCCAATCCAGCCAATGCCCGCGCGCGCCGCATAGCCGCGCTCCACCAGCGGTCCGGTATCCACGTAGCAGCGGGTCTGTAGCGGCGCCGCGGGCGAGCAGAGGCCGGCAAAATGCTGCCTCAGGTCCTGCTCCAGCAGCCGCAGCCTGGGCAGCAGGACATCGTGATAGTCGCTGCCCGCGGCCGGTTCTGCTGCTGTGGCAGGTTCTGCTCCGCTCCACGCGTAGCGCGCAATCCATCCGGCATCCGGTGCGGCCGCCTCGGTCGAGAGCGGCGCCTCGCTGTTATAGTTCACCGCGCAGACGACCACCGAGCGGGCCCACGGCATCGCCCGGCTTAGATCGCCACGCACGAGAGCCCCGGTGTCGTCCTGACGCTTCAGCCAATCCATCTCTCCGGCGTGACCGGCCGCGATCCACTCTGCAAACCGCCGCTCGGCCTGTTGACCCTCGGCACTGCAGGACTCTGGAACGCTGGCCACACCGGCCAGGTGGAACCCCGCGGCGCTGGCCCGCTCTTCAATCCATCTCCGGTCTGCCAAGGCAAGCGTCACTCTTCTATTCTCGCGCATGCGGTGAACGTCGCCTGTGGGACATCACCGTGTGCCGGTCGGGGACCGCAACAGGATGCCGAGGCTCGCGCGGAGCTCCTGTCGCAGGACCAGCGGTCGGGGCAAGCGGCCCACCGCACGGTTGCGTTATAGTTGCTGGCGATGGGTCCGCTCGCCAGAGAGGGACGAATTCGACGCGGGAGAAACCTTAACCATCCGTCTTCGCGTCTTGCAAGTCGCAGGCAATAACTCCGTGGATCCGGATTGCAGCAGACTGAATCCACGATTGGTGCAGAAACCCCTAAACCAGATTGAGGTGAAAAAACGGCATGGGCAGGAAGATGACAATGGGCGTAGTAGTGGGTAATCGCGGCTTCTTTCCCAGCCATCTGGCAACCAGCGGACGGCTGGAGATCGTTGCCGCTCTTGAAGCGGCCGATATTCAGCCGATCGTTCTCACACCCGAGGACACGGCTCATGGTGCAGTCGAGACCTACCAGGACGCCCAGAAATGCGCGGCCCTCTTCAAGGCCCATGCGGAGGAGATCGACGGCATCATCATCACCCTGCCCAACTTCGGCGAAGAACGCGGGCTTGCCGACGCGCTGCGCCTGGCCAACCTGAACGTGCCGGTGCTCATTCAAGCCACGCCGGACCACGCCGGCAGGATGGGCATCGCCTTCCGCCGCGACAGTTTTTGCGGCAAAATGTCGATCTGCAACAACCTCAAGCAGTACGGCATCCGCTACTCGCTCACAACGCTGCACACCGAAGCGGTTGATTCGGCCGAGTTCAAGGCCGACCTCGCCTGGTTTTCCGCGGTTTGCCGGATCGTGCGCGGCTTGCGCAACGTTCGCTTCGGCGCGATCGGGGCGCGGCCCACGGCCTTCAACACCGTGCGCTATTCCGAGAAGCTGTTGGAACGCTCCGGCATCACCGTCGAAACGCTGGACCTGAGCGAAGTGATGGGCCGCATCGAGCGCACTCCCGACCACGACGATGCCACGCAGGCCAAGTTGAGCGCCATCCGGAAGTACATCCCCAACGGCGACACTCCCGAGGAGGCGCTGCTCAAGATGGCCAAGCTGGGCGCCGTCATCGACGGCTGGATGGCCGCCTCCGAGCTCACCG
>CAXUIM010000122.1:0-11387 GCA_964250885.1 uncultured Acidobacteriaceae bacterium
GCTGGGAGACAGCAACCTGCATACGGTGGAAGCAGGAACATAAAACCCTCGATGGGGCCCGTTTCTCTCTGGCGCATCTCACCCTGTACGAAGCAAGCAGGCTACGTCAGGCTAATTTCCAAGGAGCACAATGCCAACTGATCTCATCACCCCGCAGGACCCGCGATCGCAGTATCCGGGTCCGCCTTCTAGCGTTGAAGTGCAGCCCGCCCCCGCCACCCAGGCCGCGATGGGCGAAAAACCCGATTGCGGCGAGCTCTCCTACAAGGGTTCCGGCCGCCTTGCCGGGCGCAAAGCACTGCTTACCGGCGCTGACTCCGGCATCGGCCGCGCCGCAGCGATCGCGTTCGCTCGCGAAGGCGCCGATGTCGCCATCGGTTACCTGCCGGAGGAGCAGGAAGATGCCGAGGAGGTTGCGAAGTACATCCGGGACGCCGGCCGTAAAGCCGTGCTACTGCCCGGCGACGTCTCGCATGAGGGCTTCTGCCAGCGCCTTGTGGCCGACGCCGTCGAACAGCTGGGTGGACTCGACATTCTGGTCAACAATGCCGGCAGGATGGGCAAGACCGAAGGCCTGCTCGAAACGTCGACCGAGCGCTTCGACACGCTCATGAAAACCAACATCTATTCGATCTTCTGGATCACCAAGGCCGCCGTGCCGCACCTTAAGCCTGGCGCCGCCATCGTCAACACCACCAGCATCCAGGGCTATGAACCTTCGGCCAATATCTTCGATTACGCCATCACCAAGGCAGCCATCGCCAACTTCACCAAGGGCTTAAGCGAGCCGCTGATGGAGAAGCACGGCATCCGAATCAACGCCGTCGCGCCCGGCCCCATCTGGACGCCGCTGCAGGAAGCCGACGGCGATGAAAAGAAGTTGAAGAAGCTGGGCGAGAAGACGCCCTACAAGCGTCCCGGTCAGCCCGTCGAGCTGGCTCCCGTATACGTACTTCTCGCGTCGCAGGAGGGCAGCTACATCACCGGCGAAATCTACGGCGTCACCGGGGGCATGGGAATTGCGTAGGCACCCTGACTTAGTCAGGCGCTGGCCGTTCTAACGTTCGTAGATGAGACCGGGCGCCCCTCTCGGGTTGATTGCAGAGCTTGAACTGGCGCGTCAATCAACGCTGCTCTTCAGACTCCTATGCGTCTTCAGACTCCTATGCGTCTTCAGACTTCAGGGTAGCCAGGTCGATGACGTAACGGTGAGAGGATTGGTCGCGTCCACTTCCTTTTTCCGATCCTTCTCCATCACGGCGGCGGCCCCGATGCGGGTAGCCCCCTCCCGCTTTTCTTTTGTAGTGGTGAAAAGGACAACGCTAGCCCCCGTGGCGATCTCCATTTCGGCCGCTAGTCACCCACACTTCCGAAGCCTACGGAGGCCTACCTTACCGCCAGCCTTGACGCCCCAGTGCTTCATGGGAGAGTAGGTGGTGACTCCAGCGCAGAGTAATGGAGCCGCCATCTTGGGATCAAGCGCAGCGGTAAATCAAGCACGAAATCTTCGGGCACGACGACAACGTTCGAGCAGCCGCAAAAGGTATTGTCAAGGCCATAGTGGTTCGTTTCATCTGCTGACTTCTTCGCGGGCACCATGGGACCGTTGTAGGTGGCCAGCCAGCTGTCCGGCCTTCACAGTAGTTCTGGTCGCCAGCACGGCAAGGTTCACATTTACTCCTTTGTGAACGAGCGGTAACGTTGGGTACTTGAAAGGGTTGAGGCTCGACCTGCCTCGGCGTACCGGAAGGCCCTTGCAGCGATATGGCGTTTGGCGGAGGGATCCGGCCAATCGTGCTGCCGTTCCTGGAATGCGTGCAGCGGCGCTGACGCTATGAACCGGCGCCTAGGCTGGAGCCGCCACAGAAGGCGCAGCTATCCAGGAGCAACAGCAGAATGCGGCGCAGGGCGAGATCGCGGCCGGTGGGGTCATACCACTCCGCCAGGGTGTGGATGCCGCCACCCGTTCCGCCCGCGCCGATGGCCAGAGCGGGGATGCCCAGGGACAGCGGGAGATTGGCGTCGGTAGAGCCGATGCGGAATTCGGTGACCAGGCCGAGGTGGCGGTCGACCGCGCGCAGGCTTGCGGCCAGAGTCGAAGTGGAGGGAAGCGCAGCAGCGGGGCGGTCCCCGATCCGTTCGACATGCAGGTGAAGTCCTGGCGTCTTCGTTCGCTGGGCGGTCCGCGGAAGATCCACGTCGGCGGGGCGCGGCGGGGACGTGCACGCGGCGAGGTTTGGGTCTGGGTTTCCGGCTGGGTTTGCGAGTGGGTTTGCGATGGCGCTCCCGATTCCGCTTCCAAAACCGTCCACCGCGGCCGTAAGGGTGGAGAGGACGGCCAATTCGGTGCGGTCCAGCTCCAGAGAGGACGTGGAGCGCAGGTCGAGATCGGCGCTGGCGGATTCAGGGATGGAGTTGACCGAGGTTCCGCCGCGGATGGTGCCGCAGTTCAGGGTGGTGCGCGGGGAAGAAGGAAGAGGCAGGCTGGAGAGCGCGAGCAGGCCGGAGGCCAGCGCCAGTATGGGGTTGGGCCGTCCGGCGTCAGCCCAGGAGTGGCCGCCGGGGCCGGAGATGGTGATGCGAAGCCGGCGGCTGCCCAGGGCGCGGTGCACCACGGTGGCCGACCCGCTGCCTTCGAGCGCCAGCGCCACGCCGATCCGGTCCCGGAACGGCCCCGCGCCGAAGAGGTGGCGCACCCCGCGCAGATCGCCTTCTCCTTCCTCGCCGACATTGGCGCAAAACAGGATGGTGCAGAGGGGAACGATGGCCGCGTGCTTGAGGGCGGCGGCAAGAGCCAGCAGCCCTGTGAGGCCGGCGCCGTTGTCGCAGGAGCCAGGGCCGAAGATGGGGCCGCTGTGCTCGTCCTCCTGCCGCGGAGTGCAGTCAGTTCCGGCGGGGAACACGGTATCCAGGTGAGCCGACAGGAGAACGACGGCTGCGGCGGGCGGAGAGGCGGGAGCGCCGGCGGCCGCCGCGGGGGCTCTGGCGGCCGCCGCGGCTCCGGCTGATTCTGTCCCGCCTTCGGGGGGCGCCGGATGCAGTTGGGCCAGAACATTTCCTTCTGAATCGATATGCGGATCCTCCAGGCCGAGTTCGATGAACCGCTCGAGGAACCAGCGGGCGCGGTCGCCTTCGCCGAAGCCGGGGGCGGGAACGGCGATGAATTCGAGCTGCCAGCGCCGCAGTTGCGGCTCATGAAGATGCAGCCAGCGGAAGGCCTGATGGACGCGAGGGTCGCTGGCCAACGCGGCGATGCGGGCGTGCTCGGCGGCGCTCACGGCTGCCGGCTCACGGCCTGCAGGTCCCGGCCCGAGGCTGGCTGGTTCTTGCTCACGGCCGGTTCACTTTCGCTCAGGGCTGGGTTGTCCGTGCTCAAGGCTGGTTCACTTTGGCTCAGGGCTGTTTTGTCCGTGCTCAAGGCTGCTTCGTACTTGCTCAAGGCTGCTCCCCGCAGGCCATATTCGACCTCAACCAGGAACAGGCCGCTGGCCGGAGCCGTGGGGCCGGCGGCCGCGCGGGAGCGAGCGGCCAGGATGCCTGGAATCGATTCGACCGAAAAACGCCCGCGGCCGACCTCGACCAGGGTGCCGACCAGGTTGCGAACCATGTGATGCAGAAACCCGCTGCCGGTGACCTGGTAGAGAAGGAAATCCTGTTCGCGGCGGCAGCTGGACTGAAAGATGGTCTTCACGGGATTGCGCGGGGGATCATCGCGCGCCCCCGCATCGCGCTGAGTCAGCTCCGGGTCCCTGGCGGCAAAGGAGGTGAAGTCGTGAGTTCCGCAGAACAGGGCGGCGGCCTGCTGCATCGCCTCCACTTGCAGCGGCCAGCGGCAGTCCCAGACAAAGGGCGCCAGGAAGGGCGAACAGATTGTTTCGGCGCCTGAGCCGAGGCTCTCCGGATCGAATTCGCCGGGAGAGGGAGTGTTGCTTCTGCCTGAGTCTCCCAGCGGCGCCGGAACGGGAGCCGCCCCTCTCCGCTCGAAGATGCGGTACTCGTATCTCTTCGCGATGGCGCTGTGGCGGGCGTGGAACCCTTCCGAGGCGATCTCCGCGGCGCGAACGCGGATACTGACCGGGAGAACGCAATTGAGGGCGCGGAGGAGGTTTCGCGGAGGAATGGCGCACTGGAGCTCAAAGCTGGCCACCTGGCCGAGTGCATGAACGCCGGCGTCGGTGCGTCCGGAGCCCTGTGGAAGCACCCGCTCGCCGGTGACCCGCTCAAGGGCCGCGGCCAGCGAGCCCTGCACCGTGGGACGGTCCGGCTGTACCTGCCATCCGTGGAAGGGCGAGCCGTCGTAGCTGAGCGTGAGCTTCCAGACAGTCATTTGAATTCCGGAACGGCCTCCCAGGGACGCGGAGCGGGGATACCTTCAGCATAGGTGCGTGAGCTGCTGGCGTGAAGGAATAGCTCCACGCCGCGCAAAAGTCCTGGACCGACGGGCTGTACAGCGTCGAGAATGCCCAAGCGAACTAACCGGAAAACGAGAGGAAGAGCCCCATCTGTCGGGGTTCCCTTCCGGCAATCGGGCTTCCGGGGACTAATCCGGGATACCAATTTACGTTCGGGGCGCGCGCGCCGGCCACGCTTATACTTAAGAGCCAACACCCCTATGAACGCTCGGACGATGCCGCAGGCGCGAAGTTTTGCAACGGGGCCCCTCCAGGCCGGGGCAAGGGACAACTCCAGAGCGGGAAGCTTCCAGGGCGGGAACCAAGTTGCTGTCCAGACCGTATTGAGCGTTGCCGGGACAGTATGAAAATCCTTGAAAACTATAAGTTGGAGACAGGATCGTGAGATTGAGGCACCTGCAGGCGACCGCCTGTGTCGTATTAACGCTGCTGGGCACTTTGCCTCAGGGGATGGCGCAGTCGACCACGCCCGTGGTGCAGACGGGAACGGTGCCGGCTGGGCAGAACCAACCGGCGCAGGTGAGCCCGACCGCTCCCGCTGGGCCTCAGGCTGTGCAGAACGACACGACGGGAACACCGGGGCTGCCGCAGGCGCCGGCGCCGCAACTGACGCAGCCACTGTTCCTGCGGCCGACCGCGAAGGATTACAGCAAGGGAAAGCGGGGCTTCCCCGATCCGCTGCGCTGGTACACCGCAACCGATTATCCGGCGCCGCGGCTCAGCAATACGCTGCAGCTGGACAATCTGCTGCACGATGGCAAGATCTATCTGAGTCTCTCGGATGCGGTCACACTGGCGCTGGAGAATAACTACGACATCGCCATCGCACGGATCAACCTGGACATCGCGGATACGGATCTGCTTCGCGCCAAGGCGGGCTCGTCCCTGCGCGGCGTGTCCACCGGTCTGGTAACCAACACGCTGGGGGGGACCACCTCAACGATCACCGGCGGAGGCGGTCCAGGCGGGCCCGCCGCCGGGCCGGGGGGGCGCGGGCCGGGGGCCCCGCCCCCGGCACGGGAGGCAGCGGCACGGGAGCTTCAGGCCTGGTGCTCAGCACCAACGGCGGCGGCCCGGCGCCCGAAGTGCTCGACCCGGTGCTGACCGGCCAAATGGAGTATGAAGGGCTGGTCCAGGCGCAAAACAATCTGCTGCTGAGCGGCGGTTTGAACGAGCTCTATACCGATACCTCGACCTACAATTTCGCCTACACCCAGGGTTTTCTGACCGGGACGCAGCTTGTGGTCGGCTTCAACAACAGCCGGGTCCTCACCAACGATCCCCTGCAGACCTACAGCCCGGACATCACCACCGGATTCCGCGCAACGGTGACACAGCATCTGCTGCAGGGCTTTGGAACCGGCATCAATGGACGGTTCATTCTGCAGGCCAAGAACGATCGCCGCATCACGGATTCGTCCTTCCGTCAGCAATTGCTCTATACCGTTGACCAGGTCGAGAACATCTACTGGGGTCTGGTGAGTGCGTACGAGGATGAACAGGCGAAGGAGCGTGCGCTGGCGCAGTCCACGCAGCTCTCGGCAGACAACCGCAAGCAGTTGGAAATCGGGACGCTGGCCCCGCTGGACGTGGTGAATTCAGATGCTTCGGCAGCCAGCGATAAGCAGGCGTTGATTGCCTCGCAGTCGAACCTGGAATATCAGCAGCTCATCATGAAGCAGGCCATCGCGCGCAATCTGAGCGACCCGCAACTGGCGAAGGCTCCGGTGATCCCGACCGATCGTGTGGGTTTGGACCGCCTGCCGGAAGAGGATATGCCGGTCGAGGATCTGGTGCGCGAGGCCGATCAGGACAACCCGCAGATCGAGCAGGCCGTGCTCAACATGAAGAACAACGAGATCACCATCAAGGCGGAGAAGAACGGTCTGCTCCCGGTCGTGGACGCCTATGCCTTTTACGGGGGAAGCGCCTTGGCGGGCGCGCAGGGGCCCGGCGCCGTCTGCAACTTCAGCACTTTCGCAGCCTGCCCCCCAGGGACGTATCCGTCCTCATCGTACGAAACGGCGCTGGGCAATCTGGCCAATAACAGCTCGCCGGATCGAGGTGTCGGTCTCAACGTGACCATACCGCTGCGCAACCGGACGGCGCAGGCCGACCAGGCGCGGTCGCAGATGGAGTATCGCCAGTCGCAGATGAGGCTGCAGCAGCTCTACACCCAGATTCGAATCAATGTGATCAATGGGCAGTACGCCTTGACCAACGATCGCGCGCAGGTGTCCGCGGCGCAGGCGGCCAGCGACTATGCGACGCAAAGTTTACTGGCCGAACAAAAGAAGTACAGGCTGGGCGCTTCGACAACCGCCAACGTGCTGCAGCAGGGAAGAAACCTCGCGACCGCGGAGAATACCCTGATTTCGGCCACGGCGGCCTACGCACGGGACCGGGCGGCGCTGCTGCAACTGGTGTCCAACACCTTGGACCGGTATGGGATCAGCATCACGGATGCGGCGGCCGGCACCGTCTCGCAGGCGCCGCTGATTCCGGGGCTGACCAAGCCCACCGCACCCTCGGCGCCCAAGCCGTTGTCCGACAACCCACCCCCGCCGCCGAGTATGTAGAGCCCTTTCCCCACCGCCCCAACAGCCCGGCCGATGGACGCAGGCAGCTAAACTGAAGGGGTATGGGCAATGGAGAGGTAGAAAGCGAAGTCGCGTTGAACTCCCTGGCGCAGTCGGCGTCGGCGTATCTGCGCTCGGCGCAGCATCAGCCGGTGGCGTGGCAGCCATGGGGAGCGGAGGCCTTTGCGCGGGCGCGGCGCGAGAACAAGCCGGTCCTGCTGGACATCGGAGCCGTGTGGTGCCACTGGTGCCACGTGATGGACCGGGAGAGCTATGAGAACGCGGCCACGGCGGAGATTATAAACAGGCATTTCGTGGCCGTGAAGGTGGACCGGGACGAGCGCCCGGATGTGGATACCCGGTACCAGGCGGCCGTCGCCGCGATCAGCGGTCAAGGCGGCTGGCCGCTGACCGCCTTTCTGACGCCGGAGGGAAAACCGTTCTTCGGCGGAACCTACTTCCCACCCGAGGATCGTTATGGCCGGCCGGGCTTGCGGCGGGTTCTCCTGTCCATGGCCGAAGCCTTCGCCAACCGGCGCGAGGAGGCCGAGGAATCGGCCGGCAGTGTCATGCTCGCCATTGAGCACAACGAGACGTTCTCCGGCCGGGCAGGGGATCCGGGCGCGCCCTTGCTTTCCAAGATCATCGAGTCGATGCTGCAGCAGTTCGACGAGCGCAACGGAGGATTCGGATCGCAGCCCAAGTTCCCGCATTCCGGTGCGCTGGACCTGTTGCTCGATGCGGCCGGGCGCGGCGGGGAGGAGGCGGCGCATGCCCGGCAGGTCGTGGCCGTCACGCTCCGGAAGATGGCTGCGGGCGGAATCCACGATCAACTCGCCGGCGGGTTCCATCGCTACTCGGTGGACGAGCGGTGGATCGTTCCTCACTTCGAGAAGATGGCCTATGACAACAGCGAGCTGCTGAAGAATTATGCGCACGCCTTTCAGAATTTTGCCGGTTCCGGCGATGGACCGGAGTTCGGCCGCGTGGCTCGCGACATTCTGCGTTGGATGGATGAGTGGTTGAGCGATCGCGAGCATGGCGGCTTCTATGCCTCGCAGGATGCGGACGATTCGCTGGACGATGATGGCGATTACTTCACCTGGACGCGCTCTGAGGCCGCGGGCGTGCTGACGGAGGAAGAGTTCGAAACGGCGGCGGCCTTCTTTGACATTCGCGAGGTGGGCGACATGCACCACAATCCGCGCAAGAACGTGCTGCATGCCGGGGCCACGGTGGAGGCCATCGCGCGGGCTCGGCGCGAGGACGCGGAGCAGGTGCGGCATCGGCTCGACAGCGCGCGGCAGAAGATGTACGCCGCGCGTTTGCGGCGCCGGACGCCGTACATTGACCGCACGTTGTACACGGGCTGGAATGGCATGTGCATCTCGGCCTATCTGGCCGCGGGTCGGGCGTTGCAGATGGATGAGCCGATCGCCTTCGCGCTGCGTTCTCTGGATCGGGTTCTGGGCGCGGCATGGAATCCGGAGCGGGGCCTGGCGCATGTTGTGGCCTACGGCGAGGACGGCGGCGTCCAGTCTGTTGGCGCCCAGCCCATCGCTGCCGGGCTGGAGGACTATGGCTTCGTCGCGAATGCAGCGCTGGATGCGTGGGAGGCCAGCGGCGCAATGCATTACATAGACACCGCGCAGCAGATCGCGGACTCCATGCTGGCGCGTTTTTACGATGCGGCCGGGGGTGGGTTCTTCGATGCCGAACCGGATCCGGCGGCGATTGGCGCCTTGAGCGCGCGCCGGAAGCCCGTGCAGGACGCGCCCACGCCCGCGGGCAATTCCGTGGCCGCGGCGGTGCTGCTGCGGCTGCACGCGCTGACCGGCCGAGAGGTGTATCGGACCCGCGCCCAGGAGACGCTCGAAACCTTCGCGGGCGTAGTGGAGCACTTCGGCCTGTATGCCGCCAGCTATGGTCTTGCCTTGCGGCGTGCGGTGGAGGGACCGTTGCAGGTGTGTGTGATCGGCGACGATGCTTTGGCCGAGGAACTGGCCGCCAGCGCGCTGGCGACGTACGCCATAAACAAGAGCGTGATTCGCTTGCGCCATGCGTTGTTGGCGAACGGATCGGAGTCTGAAGCCAAGAGCCTGCCGGCGGCGCTGGCCGAGACGCTGCCGCATCTGCCGCCGGGCCTGGGCAGTGTGGCGATCGTCTGTCAAGCAGGCACCTGTCTGCCACCGATTAGCAGTCCGGAGGAGTTAGCCGCCGCTCTGCGTCGCGGCTGAAGTTCAGCAAGCTGCTTTAGGAGCTTGTTGAAAATCGGCTTTTGTGGCTCTGCCAGCTTCGCGAAACCCGCTTTGATTGCGGGTTTCGTACTTGCCGCGCGGACATCCGAGGTGCTTTTCAACAAGCTCTTAGAGCATTTTTGCTTTTACTGTGAACTGGAATCAGGCGTGCAGTGTCGTTTTTTTCGGGAAAAAACGACGTTGAGGCCGGCGGCTTCGGTCTACACCTAAAGCAAAACTGCTTTAGCTGGTCGGGGCCGCGGGAGACGAGGCTACCGGCTGGGTGGATTGTGCTGGGTTGGAGTTCTGCAGAATCAGCGTGCTGCTGGAGGAGCCGAAGGCGATCCGCTCCTTGGCGAAGGCGAGCAGGATGCGCCGGCGCAGCTCGCGGAGAACGCCGTCGCGCTGATTCACCCGCACGCGCACATTGATGGGATAGACGACCTCATAGCCGCTGATCTTGTCCACACCCAGGATGTCAGGTTCGGCAATCACCACATCCTTGAAAGCCTCGTCCTGCCGGACCTGGGCAGCCAGGTCTTTCAGAACCTTCATGACGCGGTCGGGGTTCTCGCGGGCATCGACTGAAACGTTCAGGGTTCCGACGGAGAAATCGCGGGAGAGGTTTGAGACGGTGGTGATCTGGCTGTTGGGCACGATGTACAGCGTGCCATCCCCATCGCGCAGGCGGGTCACGCGCAGGCTGAGATCCTCGACCGTTCCGCCAAGGCCGGCGACCTTGATCGTGTCGCCGACCGAGTACTGATCTTCGATCAGGATGAAGATGCCGGTGAGCATGTCTTTGAAGATGGACTGGGCCCCGAAGCTGATGCCGAGACCGATCACTCCGGCTGAGGCGATGAACGGGCCGAGCGAGACGCCGATGGCGCCCAGCAGCTGGGTCAGCATGTAGAACCCGACCAGGCCGTACGCCGTCGCGCGCAGGATCGCGGCCATGGTGCGCAGCTGCGAGGAGCGCCGCGAGTTGCCGACCAGGTGATCGGCGCGGCGGCGCATGCGCTGCACAAAAAAAGCGACCACGCGCAGGGCGACGAAGGATAGCAGCAGCGCCACCACCAGGTTGGGAACGCCATACTGCAGAAAATGGCTGAGATCGCTTTGCCAGCCGTGCTCGACGGTCCTGAAGAAGTGCGCGTCCTGCGGAAGCGAGGTCGAGAGTTGTGGCGAAGGGGCGCGAGGGGGCATGATGATGGAGTCGTGGATGGGACGCTTCTGGTCAGAATACCGGAAGAGATGCCAGCGGCGTATGGTTTTGCAAGCTGCGGGGGAACTGTTGAACTGGGGGCGTGGGATGCGGGATGGGGCAAAGGATTCGGCAGACTATAGGGCGGACTTCAAGGCGGGCTTTACGGTGAGCGCAGGTTCACTGCACCGGACCTGTACAAGAGACCGGCGCCCCGCCAGGACGAGGACGATGCGCGCGGCGGCTGTTCTGGCAGGCGTCCTTTGCCTGCCCGGCGCAGCAATTATGCCGGTGAGTGCGAAGCAGATTAATCCACAGGCCCAGCAGCCGGGGCCTCCAGGCAATCCGAACTCTTCTGACCCATTCGGAAATTCCCGAGAAGGCCCGATGGATGCACGGATGCAGGAGCAACGGCGGCACATGGTTGAAGACGATCGCCGTAAGCGCATTGTGGCGGACACCGACAAGCTGCTGCAGCTAGCCACCGAGCTGAAGGCGGATGTGGATAAATCGACCAAGAACGAGATGTCGATTGGGGTGATCAACAAGGCAGCAGAGATTGAGAAGCTCTCGCGTGATGTCAAGGAGCGGATGAAGAACTGAAAGCCGGGTTGATCCGGGCTGGTGGCGAACCCCGGTTCAGGAGATGGTGCGTTCGGCCGCTGCTCACTTTTCTCCGTGAGCGCATTGACGAACTACCACGAACTTAGGCAATGGCAAGTGCTTAGAGCATTTTGCTTTTACTGCGAACTGGAATCAGGCGTGCAATGTCGTTTTTTCAAGGAAAAACGACGTTGAGGTCGGCGGCTTCGGTCTACACCTAAAGCAAAAATGCTCTAGGAGCTTGTTGAAAAGCACCTCGGCTGTCCGCGAGGCAAGCACGAAACCCGCAATCAAAGCGGTTTCGCGAAGCTAGCGAAGCCACAAAAGCCGATTTTCAACAAGCTCCTAGCTG
>CAXUIM010000123.1:0-3104 GCA_964250885.1 uncultured Acidobacteriaceae bacterium
CATGCGGTACGACGAGGAATCCATCAAGCTATATGCGGCGGGCTACGACGATTCAGAAGACGCCGACGAACTCGATTCGCTGAACGACGACGAAGACGAGGAAGAAGAGGAAGAGCTGACCGCGGAGGATGAGCCTTCCACCCATGCGGAAGAGGCCGAGCTGTACGCGGCGCCCTCGACGCCGGTCGATCCTTACGAGCCCCCCACGGAGCTGTCGGGTGTGCCAGGGCGCAACCAGGCGGAGCGATCGGTTGGATCCGCTTTAAAGTCTTCGGCCAGGAAGGCTTCGGCCAAGAAGGCGATCGCAAAGAAAACCGCGGCCAAAAAGTCGCCAGCGAAGACAACCGTGGCCGCGGAGGCTCCGGCGAAGAAAGCCGTGGCCAAGAAGGCGCCCTCCAAAAAGAAAGCCACCAAGAAGACAGCCACCAAGAAGACTGCCACCAAGAAGGCAGCTGCAAAGAAGGGCCCGGCCAAAAAGTCGGCGGGCAAAAAGATTTTAAGTTCTGCCGCGAAGTCTACAAGTGCTCTGCGCGGCGGTAAGTCTGCCTTCAAGAAGGCAGTCGGCAACAAGAGCACAAGCAGCAAAAAATCAACTATGAGAGGTACGACCTTGGCAACGAAGAAGGCAACTGCAAAGAAAGCTGTAAAGAAGGCCGCGAAGAAGACCGCCACCAAGAAGGCCGTCAAGAAGACCGCCACCAAGAAGGCTGTCAAGAAGACCGCGGCGAAGAAGAAGTAACCCGCCCCTCAACCGCTGGACAAGGCAAGCAAAAGCGCCCGGGACCTCGCACGAGGACCGGGCGTTTTTGCGTCTGGAGCGGGCCTGCCGTCTTTACTTCGCCGCCTGAATGGCTGCCAAAACTTCCTGGCTGTGATTCTGAATGTCCTTGACCTGCCACTCCTTGACGACCTTGCCGTCGGGGGAGATGAGAAAGGTGTCGCGCTGGGCGTAGTTGACGCCGTCATGCGACATCATGGGAACGCCATACTCATCCACCACCTTGTGCTCGGGATCGGCCAGCATCTTGAAGGTGAAGGAATCCTTGGTGCACCACGCGGCGTGGCTCTGGACGGTATCGAGCGAGACGCCCAGAACGACCGCGTTCAGCGCCTGGTACTTGGACAGGTCGCGCTGAAAGTTGTGCGCCTCCAGCGAACACCCGCTGGTCTGGTCTTTGGGATAGAAGTACAGCACCACCCATTTGCCCTTGTACTCGCTCAGCGACACCGGCTGGTTCTCCTGCGAGGGCAGCGTGAAATTGGGAGCGAATGTGCCTACCGGCGCCATGTCCTTGGCCTTTGCCAAGTCCGGGGCCAGCACCATCAGGCAGGCAAGGGCGCCTGCGAATCCTGTTGCGATTCTGCGCGAACGAAGCATGGGAATCTCCTGGCGGGCGAGTGCCTGCAGCGGAACCGGCGCCCGCTGCAATCTTACGCCCCGGCTCGGGGAGATCCTGAAATCTCCTGCGTCACCGCGGAGGGTCAGAGGTGTGCCGGCGCCGGTTCTGAGACGATGGCGATCCCCGCGGCGTCGGCCGCCGCGACCATGGCTTCGCGATCGAAGAGCAGGGTTCGCTGCGCCTCCACACAAAGACAGGTGGCGCCCGCCGCCTGCATTGCGGTGAGAGTGGGGATGCCGACAACCGGCACATCGAAGCGCATATCCTGCTTCGGTTTGGCGACCTTGACCACCGTCAGCCGGCGCTCGAGAGTCTGGGGGCGGTCCTCCCCGGCGGGTTCTGTCAGGCTGCCCAGCAGCGCGCCGGCGCGGGCAATGGTCGCGTCCGTGCCTTCCATGGCCTCAACGGCGACACACGCCGCCGCGGCGATCACCACCGTCTGGCCAAGATCGAAGCCGGCGATGCCGCGCGCGACCCGGAGCCCGTATTCGATGTCAGCAAGCTCTCTCGCGTCGGGCGCGCGGGTGGTCAGAAGACCCCGCGGCGCCAGCATCGGCTCCAGAAACTCGGTCGAAGAGAGCAGCCGGATCCCCTCGTCTTCGAGCACCTTGGCGACCGCGCCCAGAAGCATGTCGGTGGAGCGCGTGCGCAGGTTGAGCAGCAGCTTGGCCAGGCGCCAGTCAGGGCGAATGCTCGAAAAAATCTGCTTGTGCTTGACCTGCCCCGCCATCACGGCGCGGCGCACTCCCTCCCGCTGAAAGGTCTCAATCAGCCGCGAGAGCTCGCCCAGCGAAAGCCAATGCACGCGCACGAACTCCGGCTCCCGCACGGCACGCTCGTTCATCTCCGGCGAGGTCTCCTCCCGGATGGCGGCGATCACCACGCGCAGACCCTGGGCGCGGGCGGCGTCCAGCAGCAGGAACGGAAAGCGGCCGTTGCCGGCGATCAGACCCAGCGTATTCGGGTCAGCGGCGCCGCTCATGATTACTTGATGACTCCGCGCGGGCTGGCGGCGATGAACTCCACCAGGTACTGAACGTGCGGGTTCGCGGCGCCCGCGGCGAGCCTCTCCTGAATGGCCTCCAGAGCCTGGGTCGTGTTGCGCTTGCTGCCGGTGAGCAGGCGCATGGTGCTGGAGAGTTCATTGAGCTCCTCGACCGTAAACCCGCGCCGTTGCAGCCCAATCTTGTTCAGGCCGAAAGCATGATTGTTCCGCTCGATGGAGGTCAGCGAGTACGGCAGCACGTCCTGGGTAATGGTGGTGCCCCCGCCGATATAGCTGTAGCGGCCGATGCGGCAGTATTGATGCACCGGGCACAGCGCGCCGACGCTGGCGTAGTCCTCGACCATTACATGGCCGGCCAGGGTCGCGGAATTCGCCAGCATGCAGCCGTTGCCGATGCTGCAGTCATGGCCGATGTGGGTATAGGCCATGATCAGGCAGCCCGAGCCGACGCGCGTTACCCCGCCACCGCCCGCGGTGCCGCGGGAGATGGTGACGTATTCCCGGATGGTGTTGCCGTTGCCGATCTCGAGCCGCGTCGGTTCGCCGGCGTACTTCAAATCCTGCGGACTGATCCCCAGGCAGGCGAAGGAGAAGACACGATTGCCGCGCCCGAATGTGGTGTGGCCATCCAGCACCACATGCGAGACCAGCTCGCACTCTTCACCCAGAACCACGTTCGGACCCACGGTGCAGAAGGG
>CAXUIM010000123.1:3204-6089 GCA_964250885.1 uncultured Acidobacteriaceae bacterium
TCGCCCGGCACGATCGGCCGCCGGAAGCGCGCCTCCTCGATGCCGGTAAAGACCATCAGCTTGTCCTCGCGGTCCGGGATCTCGGTGAGCAGCAGCGCTCCGCCGGCCTGCGCCATGGCCTCAATGGTCAGGACGCCGGGCATGATCGGATAGTCGGGAAAGTGACCGGTGAAGTGCGGCTCGTTCACGCTGACGTTCTTGATGGCGACGATGCGCGCCTTGCGCTCCATTTCAATGACGCGATCGATCATCAGAAACGGGTAGCGGTGGGGCAGGATGGACATGATCTGGACGATGTCCATGGTGGCCGGTTCAGCGGCTTTGGCTTCCGCGGGCGGCGGGGCCGGCACCGGTTCTGGGGCCAGCACCGGGCTTGCAGGGGAATCACTCATGGCGTCGCCCAGAATACCACCGTGGCCAAGGATCAACTTGACTGTCCGTGGTAGCCGATGGTTTACCCCTTCAGCAGCTGTGTTCTGGAATACCTATCCTCATCACCAATGCCCTTTCCCTCATCCCCTCGGATGGGCTGCGTCGGTCCTGTCAGGGCGCATTCTCGCTCGTTCTTCCTTCACTTGTCCTTCTTGTTCAGAGGGCGATTGGGATCGAACAGGTCTCCGGGCAGGTTGGCGTTGTAGACCACCTTGGTAAGGAAGCGCTGCCCGGTCATATCGCCATTGTGCAGCAGCGTCACGCTGTAGGGGGTCATGATGCCCTGATTGGCGTGGTAGTCCGCAAACTCCTGCACATCGGTGTTCAGGTCCTGATAGACGGGATCGTGCCATTGAAAGCTGATGCTGAGCGGAAGGTGCGAATCCGCATCAAGCTCCAGCGTGACCGCGTCGTTCTGGCTGGTGACGACGCTCACGCGATCGGCGAGGTGGCGCTCCACCATATCGGTTCCCTCGTAGGTGGCCAGGGTGCCCGGCTGGTGCAGCCAGTCCTTCACGACGACATCCAGCGAGTGCTGGCGCCGGCGTTCGTAGTCGCCCACATCCTTGGCCGGCAAAGGCTTGGTGCCTTTGAAGGTGACCTCGTACCCATTGTCGGGGGTCCAGACCTCGGCGATGTCCTTGTGATTGGTGGCGATGATCACGCCCGAGTGCGTGATGATCACGACGCGTTCGGCGAAGGGCTGGGCACGGTAGTACTCCTCGATCTGGGGAGCCTCTTCATGGGGCTTACCCTTATAGAAGGTCGCCGCGCGGCCATAGAAGATCCAGTCCTGACGGTTGAGCCAGGCATCCCCGCCCAGCGCGGCGACCATCTGGTCCAGCAGCTTCTGTCCCTGACCGCCGACCTCCGCGTCGGTGGGCGCCTGCGCGCTCGGAATGGCGGAGGCCTGGGCGTGGAGCCTGGGTGCGGCGCGGGCCAGCAGCGCTGCCGCCAATACCAGACCAGCCCACGCTCCTCTGCTGCACCGCACTCGCCGCTCCAGCTTCATGCTGCTCCGTTGCTCCTCATGCTGCTCAGCCTTCCCTAGCCCACCAACACCGCGCCGCCGTTCACGTTGAAGACCTCCCCGGAGATGAAGCCGGCCCAGCGCGTGCAAAGGAACACGATAGGTCCGGCAATCTCCTCTGGCTCGGCGGGGCGGCCCAGTGGAATCAGCGCCAACGCTTTCTTGGACGCAACCGGATCGCCCAAGGTTCCAGCCGACATCTCGGTGCGGACCCAGCCGGGGGCGACGCAGTTGCACAGGATGCCCCGCGGGGCGAGTTCGCTGGACAGGCTCTTGGTCAGCGAGAGCAGAGCGCCCTTGCTGGCGGCATAGTCCGCGTGGAAGGCCTCACCGCGCTGCGCTGCCGTGGAGGCGACCAGCACGATCTGGCCTTTCACGCGATCCTCTGCCGGCTGGCGCAGCATATGCGCCACCGCCGCCTGGACCAGGCCGAAGACGCTGTCCAGGTTCACCCCCAGCGTCTCGCGCCACTGGGCCGTTGTCATCGTGGCGATCGGCTGATCGTGCGGTGGCCAGATTCCGTGGTTCACGATGAGGCAATCGATACGCCCGAATACGGCGGCGGCCGCCGCAATCAAGGCCTGGCCGTGGACCACGCTGGCCAGTTCCTGCGGTATGGCCCGGCAGAAACCCGGCCCGCCGCACTCCGTCACCAGGGCGTTCGCCCGGGTCTCCGCAGACCGGTAGCTGAAGACCACGCGGGCGCCGGCCTGCCGCAGCAGACGCACCGTGGCCGCCCCGATCCCGCGCGATCCACCCGTCACAAGGGCGACCTTGCCTTGCAGAGAGAGCGCCACACCCGCCGGTGGTTGTGAGAAACTCATCTCAAATTTGTAGCAGGTGAGCGCCCCGCGCGCATCCAATACCCATTCCAGCGCCGTCTGAGTCGTTCGGTGATTCAAACCGGGCAGTTATTTATTCCCGGCCCGGGACTCGGTCGCGGAATGTAGTTTGAAGGAGCTTGCCCATGAAGTACATTCCGCTCGTCGCACGCCTTTTGCTGGGCTTCCTGTTCTTCGTCTTCGGCCTGAACCTTCTCTTGCACTTCATCCACATGCCCTACCCCACGGGCGACGCCCTGGCGTGGTTTGGGATCATGTCGGGCCACGGCTGGATGACCTTCGTGGGAGTGATCCAGGTGATCGGAGGCTTGCTGCTGCTGGTGGGCCGCTTTGTTCCCTTTGCCCTCACGATCCTGGCGCCGGTCATCGTGAACATCCTGCTTTACCACGCCCTGCTTTGGCCGCACGGAGCGGCGATGGCAATCGTGGTGACCGTGCTGGAGGTGATCCTGCTCATCGTCTACCACCGCAGCTTCGCCCCTCTGTTCGCTCCCAACCCCGAAGCCGACGTCCGGAAGCTTTAAAAACAACAGCCTCTATAAACTTACCCCGGCTCTAGGAGCTTGTTGAAAATTGGTTTT
>CAXUIM010000123.1:6189-11372 GCA_964250885.1 uncultured Acidobacteriaceae bacterium
AATCAAGGCCGCCTGCTCTCGCCGCGGCAACAGTAGAACGGTTCGCGTGCGTTTGGGCAACTTGGTCAGGGTGATTGCGTGCGCGGCGCGGAACTCGTCTTCCCACTCCGCGTGCCGCAGCGCGCTCCAGCGCTCCACGGCTACCCAGAAGATGCGCGCCATGTAAGGGGCTGGCCGGAAGCCCTCACGTTCCAGCAATTCGGCATAGCGTTCCGGACCCGCCGGGTACATGGCAGCCTGACCGGCCGCGCCCGGGCCTGCCGCGCCCAGCGAAAGCAGGCAAAACATCTTGCCTCCGATCGCCTTGTCTCCTACCCAGAAAACCAGGCTATCGCCCCACTGCCGGGTCTCGACCGCATGCGGCAGGCTGAGCAGAAAGGCACGCGCGCACTCGGCATCCATGCGCAGAGTATAGCGGCGACACGGTGACGCGATGGACAGAATACGGGCGCTGTTTACCCGCCTTTCTCACGCTTGCTGGCTGCGGCGGCACGGCTGTCGGCCCGCTTCTCCCCGGCGGTCTGGTGCGGCTTGGGCTCGCAACTGCCCTTGGTTCCCGCCTCGGTGCCGGGAACACGCTCGAATCCCGGCCAGCAGGCCTGCTCGCCGCCACTCTTCTTCGCCGCCTTTTTGGCTTGCTTCTTCGCTGCCGGCTTCTTTGCAGCCTTTTTAGCCGGTGATTTCTTCTTTGCTGTTGCCATGCGAAGTTAGAGCGGTTGGAGGCGATGGACGCTGTGCGCCGGGAGGCCGATGCGAAGGCCGGTTTCGACCGCGTCACAATCGGAGCGCCGATGCGTTCAGAACACCCATAGCCAAGACCGATCGCTGGCGCGGCTCTATACTTTGCTGAGAACCCATGCCGACCGAAACCCAGCCCAACCTCACGTTTGCTCCCGTGGCCGAGCAGCTCGACCTCATCACCAAGGGTGCGGCCGAGGTGATTCCTCCCGTGGAGGCCACCGCAGCCGACGCACTGTCCGCGCGGCTGGAAGCGTCCCGCGACACCGGCGTGCCGCTGCGGATCAAAGCCGGCTTCGATCCCACCGCACCGGACCTGCACCTCGGCCACACCGTGCTGATGCGCAAGCTGAAACACTTCCAGCAGCTCGGCCACACCGTCATCTTCCTGATCGGCGACTCGACCGCGCTGATCGGTGATCCCACCGGCAAGAACCAGATGCGCAAGCCGCTGACCCGCGAACAGATCGACGCCAACGCCGAGACCTACAAGGACCAGGTCTTCAAAATTCTCGACCGGGACCGGACGGAGGTTCGCCACAACTCCGAGTGGCTGGACCAGCTGGGGTACGCGGGCATGATCAAGCTCGCCGCCAGGTTCACCGTCTCCCAGATGCTGGAGCGCGAAGAGTTCCACAAGCGCTTCCAGGACGAGCAGCCCATCCATGTGCACGAGCTGCTGTATCCCATGGCGCAGGGCTACGACTCCGTAGCGCTCCGTTGTGACGTGGAGCTGGGGGGCACGGACCAGAAGTTCAACCTGATGCGGGGGCGCGACCTGCAGCGCGATGCCGGGCAGAAGCCCCAGATCGTCCTGATGACGCCCATCCTGGAGGGTCTCGACGGCGTGCAGAAGATGTCCAAGTCACTGGGCAATGCCATCGGCATACAGGAACCCGCCGCCGAGATGTACGGCAAGCTGATGAGCATCAACGATGAGCTGATGTGGCGTTACTGGACCTTTCTCACCGACCTTCCCCAGTCCAAGATCGATGCCATGCGGGCGGCGGTGATGCGCGGGGAGCTGCATCCGATGCAGGCGAAGAAGGACCTGGCCCGCGCCATCACCGCGGACTTTCATGGCGCGGCCGCGGCGGAGGCAGCCGCGGAGGATTGGGCCACGCAGTTCCAGCAGAAGGGCGTGGCCGAGAACGTAGAGCGTGTACCGGTCGGGCTCGGCGAGGTCTCCCGCCTGGATCCGGATATGCTGCGGCAGGCGCAAGCAAATCCGGAGCTGGCCGTACCCATCGATCTCGCGCGGCTGTTGGTGCGCCTGGGCATCAAAGACTCGCGGCGGGCCGCGGAGACGCAGGTGGAAACAGCCGGTGTCTTCCTCGATGGGGAGAAGACCTTCAGTAAGAGCTTCGAACTCTCGTTCCGGCCGCGCGAAGTGACCGTACGCTGCGGGAAGCAGACCAAAGTCGCAATTATCGGATAGTCAAAGCAGGCAGGAGACATGGCATTGCGCACCGCGAACGTTATCGGCTCCGGCCCCAATGGCCTGGCAGCGGCCGTAACCCTCGCGCAGCGCGGCGTCGCGGTCACGGTCTATGAGCGCAACGCGCAGCTGGGCGGGGCCTGCTCCACGGCGGAGGTCACGCTGCCCGGCTTTCACCACGATCTGGGGTCCTCCTGCTACCCCTTCGGGGTGGCCTCGCCCTTCTTCCGCTCGCTGCCCTTATCAGAGTTCGGCCTGCGCTGGATCGAACCCGACGCGGCGCTCGCCCATCCGCTGGACGGCGGAGGCGCGGTCACCCTGGAGCACGACCTGGCCGCGACCGCGGAGCAGCTCGGTACCCACGATGGCGAGGCCTGGCGCGCTCTGCTCGCGTCGTCGGTGCGCGACTGGCCGGGGCTGGTCTCCGATTTCATGCAGCCGCTGCTGCGCATTCCGGGACATCCGGTGGCCATGGCAACGTTCGGGTCCGCGGCGCTGCTGCCGGCGCGGACCCTGGCCAACACGGTCTTCCAGAACGAGCCGGCCCGGGCGCTCTTTGCCGGTTGCGCCGCTCATTCGGTGCTGCCGCTGAGCCGCGTGGCGAGCGCCGCCACCGGCCTGGTCTTCGCCGCCGCCGGTCACACCACGGGATGGCCCATCGCCGCCGGCGGGGCGCAGTCCATCAGCGATGCGCTGGCCCGCCTCTTGACCTCTCTGGGAGGGCACATCGAGCTCGATGCGGAGGTCCACGACCTGCGCGATCTGCCGCCAGCCGGCGCCACCCTCTTCGATACCTCGGTTCCCGCCCTGCTTCGGCTTGCGGGGCCGGCCCTGAGCGAGAGCTTCCGCACCCGGCTGCGACACTTCCGTCCCGGGCCAGGCATGTTCAAGCTGGACTGGGCGCTGCGCGAGCCGATCCCCTGGAGCGCGCCGCAGTGCCTGCGCTCGGCCACCGTACATCTGGGAGGAACGCTGGGCGAGATTGCCCGCTCCGAATACGACGCGTTCCATGGAAAACTGAGCGAACGCCCCTTCGTGCTTCTGGTGCAGCCCAGTCTGTTCGATTCCACGCGGGCCCCGGCCGGACGGCATACGGCGTGGGCGTACTGCCACGTGCCCGCGGGCTCGAATGTCGACCGCACCCGTGCGATCGAGGACCAGGTTGAGCGCTTCGCCCCGGGCTTCCGCGACTGCATCCTGGCCCGCCGCGCCAGCAACGCCGCGGCTCTGGCCGAGTGGAACCCGAACCTGGATGGAGGCGATGTCTCGGGCGGCTCCATGAACCTGTCGCAGCTGCTCTTCCGGCCCACGGCACGCGGCTACCGCACCAGCAATTCAGCCATATACCTGTGCAGCGCGTCCACGCCTCCCGGCGGCGGCGTGCACGGCATGTGCGGACACCTGGCCGCGAAGGCCGCCTGGCATGACCTGCAAGAACCAACCGACCACCACCTGCGAGGCTGACGATGCTGGCATGTGCTGGAAATAATGTGCGGGGACGGTTCCTTGCGGGAGTGCTGCTGTTTCTGGCGGGCGCCTGCGCCGCTCCGGCCCAATCCCCTGGGGAATCTCTGGGGCAAGTGCAGTTCGCCAATTCCTGCAAACCTGCGGTGCAAGCTCGCTTCCTGGAGGGAGTTGCCCTGCTTCACTCGTTCGAGTTCGCCGAGGCCGAGCAGGCTTTCGGGCAGGTCGAGACCGAGGATCCAAAGTGCGTGATCGCGGCGTGGGGCATGGCCCTGGCAAGGACCGAGCGCATGGGCGCTAATGCGCCCCGGAAGGACCTGGCCGCGGGCTGGGCTCAGCTCCAGCCGTGGCTTGCCGTTGCGGCCGGGACAAACCGCGAACAGATGTATGTAAAGGCGGTGCGGGCGTTGTACGAGGGGTACGACAAGACGCCAGGTGATGAGCGGGAGCGCCGCTACCTCGCGCGCATGCAGGACCTTCGGCGCGCCTATCCCGATGACATCAATGCCAGCCTGTTCTACGCGATCGGTCTGGCTTTCAGCGCCGGAACGGGAGAAGAGGGGCTGGCGCATCGAAGGCAGGCCCTCGCGATTCTACTTCCCGTATTCCAGCAATATCCGAACAATCCTGGCGCCGCTCACTACATCATTCATGCAGCCGACACCCCCGAGCTTGCGCCGGAGGCGCTACCGGCAGCCCGCGAATACGCGAAGATCGCACCCGACTCTCCCCATGCCCTCCACATGCCGTCGCACATCTTCAACCGGCTGGGATTTTGGAAGGAGTCGATCCGCACGAACCAGGCCTCGGTTCGCGTTGCGGCAGCGTGGATCAAAGACGGACGCGACGGCAGGTTCGACGAACTCCACGCGCTGAACAATATCGAGTACGGCTATTTACAACTCGGACAGGATCAGCAAGCGCATGAGCTGATCGAACAAATGGTTCCGGTAGCGAAGATGATTCCCGATCCCTGGGTCCCCGTTGACGCGCGGATTTACTACGATCTTGAAACCCATGACTGGGCCGACGCGTTGCTGATCGAGCCGCCGGCGACTTCCAGGTTCGAAGAAAACTTCGATGCCTATTGGATCCGCGCAATTGCCGCGGCTCGTTCGAGCGAGCCGGCGAAGGCGGAGGAGGCGCTCGAGCTGTACCGGAGATCACAGGCGGCCTGGACCAAACAGCATGGCTGGGGCGATGTGCTGGGTCTGGCGCTCACGGAAGCGGAGGCATGGACGATCTTCTCTCAAGGAAAGCGCGACGAGGCCGTCCATGTCCTACAAGGCGCGGCGCAGTATGAACGCGATCATCCCATGTATTACGCCGACATCCTGCCCCGTCCAACCCCGGAGATGCTGGGAGATATGTTGCTGGAGATGGGCCGGCCCGTCCAGGCCCTGGCCGCCTACAAGGCGGCGCTAGACCTGGCTCCGAACCGGCGCAACTCCCTGCTGGGAGCGATGAAAGCAGCGGCTCAATCGGGGAACGCTCCACTCGCAAAAAGCTACGCCGCCATGATCCGCAACGAAGGCGGCCTCAT
>CAXUIM010000124.1:0-9577 GCA_964250885.1 uncultured Acidobacteriaceae bacterium
TCGTTATCGGACGTACTCCTCACCGGAGGACCTGCTGGACATCAAGAGCCTTCTGCCAGTTTCGCGTGATGCCGGTTGGGCTTTAAGCTGAGGTCAATGTTGCCATTTACGACACCACCTTCAAGGTCAACAGCGCTCGCAGTTCTCGAAATGGTGTCGTCTCGACTGATCAACATGATCATCACTCAAGCGGCTGTTGGATAACGGCATTCATAGCTCTTGCGTGGTCCAGATGTTTTCTCGCGGTCGTCGAGACGCTGTGAGAGTCCATCATCCCTCCGCTCGACCCGGAGCCAGCCTGAGGGAGCAGATGAGGATACTGGGAAATTGATCGCACGAGAAGCTTATGCGCGCCAACCCACGCCGATGGGAACCCTGGCTCGCAACGCAATCTCGCGCATCTGGAGCGATCCAGTTCCATGTTTTGCAATCAATGCTTCTGCCGCCTTCAAAATGCGATCGACAGTGGCTTTGCTTCGTTGCTGGGAGGGCTGCCTGCGCTGCTCGACGCTGCTCGTGATGGTCAACGTGGCGCCCCGCGGTTCCGATGCAAGCTGAAATCTCGCATCATGGATGGCTTTCGTCCAGATCATCACACCTGCCGGCCATCCGTGAGTGGAGGAATGATAAAAGTTCATCAATTCGATTCAGAGAGAAGCTTGGCCAGTTCGTTCTCGAGATAACCTGAGCAAAGTTCATGCTGTCTCGAGACGCAGATCGCGCGCTGGAAACGGTAGCACCACAATCTTTGCTGTGGGAGCTTACTCAGGGGCATACCATCGAAGGCGAAGCAGATCTTGTGCATTATCCCTGCACACGCATTGCCACGAATGGAATTCAGGTTGTATCCCAAATGAGTCATGGAGTCTCCAATGAAGATGTTCCGCTATGTCATTCGCGGTCTTCTTGTGATCCTTCCTGTTCTGGCTACGGCACAGGGGCAGGCGCGGGACGAAACGTCCGACGCGTCGGTACGTATCAATCAGATTCAGGTGATCGGCACTCATAACAGCTATCACGCCGGGCTCCTGCCGGGAATCGCGAAGGTTCTGCAAGAAAAGGATCCAAATGTATTCAAGACACTCGATTACGCGCACGCCGGGCTGGCCGAGCAGCTGGACCACGGAATCCGACAGATCGAGCTGGATATCTTCGCGGATAGCAAAGGCGGCCGCTATGCCCATCCCTTCGGACCAACGCTGGTCAGCGAGGCGGGCCTCCCGGCCGATGCCGATCCGTATCCTGCTGGCCTGATGATGAAGTCCGGATTCAAGGTCATGCATGTGCAGGACCTCGACTACGTGAGCAACTGCCAGCCGTTTGTCGCTTGTCTGCGGATCGTGCGCGCCTGGTCACTGGCGCATCCACAGCATATTCCCATTTTCATATTGCTTGAAACCAAGCAGGATGTGCCCAATGCGAAGCTCCCGTGGACCATTCCAGAGCCTTATACCAGCGCAACCTTCGATGCACTGGATGCGGAGATCCGTTCGGTGTTTTCGCCCGAAGAGATGATTACCCCCGACCAGGTGCGTGGGCGATATCCCACCCTCCATCAAGCAATTCTTCACGGCAGCTGGCCTACGCTGGCTCAGGCACACGGCAAGGTACTTTTCCTGATGGATCAGAAGCCTGTCGGTCCGGTCTATCTACAGGGCCACCCGAGCCTGCGTGGACGCATTCTTTTCACCAATGCCACTCCCGGCGATCCGGATGCTGCGTTCGTTGAGCAAAACGATGGAACGGTAGCAAAAATCAATGCTCTGGTCCGCAAGGGCTATCTAGTCCGCACACGCGCGGACGCCGATACCGTCGAAGCACGAACCAACGATACACGCCGGCTCGACGCAGTGCTGAGCAGCGGGGCACAGCTTATCAGCACCGATTACCCCGCATTCGAGCCCTCCCGGTGGAGCAGCTACTCTGTCGCTCTTCCCTTTGGAGCGCCCGCCCGCTGCAACCCGTTGATCGCACCAGCAGGATGCGTCACTTCCCTGCTGGAGGATCCTTCAGCTCGCTGACTCTGGTTCTGAGGCAACCGCTGGACTGGCAGAGTCAGCCGGCCGATTTCCCGAGCCCATTGTTTCTCCAGACATTCATAGTCTCTTCACTCGTAATGTGAGCTCTGCTCCGATTATGGGCTCATCCGGTTATGGGCTTATCCGGCCTTTATCTCCTTGGCAAGCGTTCGTTTGATCCATTTTCGGAGGGGAGCCGTGCGGTTCCCAGTCTGCCGAGAAGTTTCAATCTCCTCGTAATCATTTTGCACCGGGTATCCCAGCATATTTCATACCGCCTCTCGCGACGACCCAAACTCCCTGGCTACCGCACGCCGGCTCCTGTCTCCACACAAATCGCTCGCCGCGCCCGTCCGTATACTCCGCCTCGAACATGTTTCCGGTGTTGCATGAACCATACCTGGCGTGCAAATGCTCACGAAACCAAGTTCCGGCGGTGGACTACTTTACTCCGCCGCTGCGCCCGCTCTCGAGGCGCACGGTGGCCTAATTTTTCACGGGCGCTAGATGACACAGGATCTTCATAGCATTTTCACCTGAATGGAACGTTCAAAACGATTGAATGTTGGATTATCGGCGAACGGTATGATTCTGATCTGCGCAATATCTGCTTTGCAGATGAGAACACCCACTCCCATCTTCATAGGTTGGTGCAGATGTTTGATCTACGCATACGGCGCATCGCGCCGGTACTCCTTCTCCTCTTGGCGCCCACAGGCATGTTCGCTCAGGCAGGCGTAGCTTCACTTTCTGGTCTGGTCACAGATCCCTCTGGCGCGATCGTGGTAGGCGCTCACGTAACGGAAACGGACATTGAGACTCAGGTGTCCCAGACGAAACTGACGGATCACTCCGGCTACTATACCTTTGTGGGATTGCCGGTGGGCCATTATAGGATTCTTGCGAATCAACCCGGTTTTCAGGAGAACGAAGTATCGCTCACACTGGATCCCTCGGAGCAGGGGCGGCAGGATTTCCATCTGAAGGTGGAGGGCGGCCAGACTCAGGTAAGCGTTAGTACAGAGCCACTGGCACTCTCGCGCGATGACGCTTCCATCGGCACCGTCATCGATAACCAGACGATCGTTGGTACACCGCTTTATCAACGGAACTGGGATGACTTGATCCGTCTGATCCCAGGTGTCCAGATGCAGCGCTTTACCCAGCAGAGTGGCAGCAGCGTCTCTGGCAGCACCGGCCTCTTTGTGATTCACGGTATCGGCGACGAGCAGAACGACTACATCCTCGATGGGATCGACAACAATACGTTTTCTGAGAACCTTCAGGAACTCTCGGCATCGGCCGCCCGGCCTTCCGTGGACGTCATCAGCGAGTTCAAGCTCATTAGCAACGCCTACACGGCCGTCTACGGTCGCAGCCCCGGCGCCCAGGTGGATGTAACGACCAAAGGGGGAACCAACGAGTATCACGGCCTCCTCTTTGAGTATTTGCGCAACAAGATCTTCGACTCAAATGACTACTTCAGCCATCAGGAAGGTATCGCGAAGCCCGAGCTGGATCAAAACCAGTTCGGCGGCTACTTTGGAGCGCCTATCCTCAAGAACAAGCTGTTCGGCTTCTTTGACTATGAAGGAACTCGCATCGCCCAGGGTGTGAACCGTATCTCTACGGTTCCGCTCGCGAATGAGCGCGCCGGCGTTTTCACCACCGCTGCGGCGGCGGCGGCCGGGGTACCCGGCGTGACCTATGCAACCTTGTACAATCCGTCCACGGGCAAGCCGTTCACAAACAATACAATTCCATCGGCCGCCTTCGATCCTTACGGCTTCAAGATTCTGAACGCATTTCCGCTCCCGAACTTGTCCGGTGATTTCAATAATTACGCGCGAACGGCTCCGATTATTGACAACACCGACAGCTACGATGCCCGCGTGGATTGGGATCCGACCGGCAAGGATCTTGTGTTCATTCGCTACACTGGTTCCAATCGCATCCGCGATGTCGGTGGAGACTTCGGTGGGATCGCCGATGGCAGTTCCACTTCGTCCTGGGGCAACTCCACGCTGGATTCATGGTCGGCCGCTCTGGGCTGGACGCGCACCCTCAGTGCAACACTTACCAATGACTTCCGCTTTGGCTTCGTCCGCAACTTCTCTCAAGACAAACAGCAACCCTTCGGCCAGAACAGTCCGGATGCGTACATTCCAGGAGTTCCTGACAATCCAGCCACTGCGGGCGGTATCGGTATTACCGAATACATCGCGGATGATGATGCAATCATCGGTTCTCCAGCGTACCTGCCTAAACAGCAGGTCCCGCAGCAGTTCCAGTACACTGACACGGTTTCCTGGACCAAGGGTAAGCACTTCTTCCGCTTCGGCGGCGATCTGCGCGCCCCGATGCGGAATATCTACCAGGACGAAGATTACATGAACGGCGGCCTGGCCTTCGCCGGCATTTTCAGTGCCGAAAGCGGCAATCCTGGAAATGGCGCGTCTTATGCGGACGGCCTTCTGGGCCTGGTCTATCAGGGTGGTCTATCCAATGTCTACTTCGTCGACCAGCGCCTCTGGATGGTCTCCGGATTCGTGCAGGACGACTGGAAAGTCACTCGCAAGCTCACGTTTAACCTGGGCCTACGCTACGACTTCGCTACACCTCCTTATTCGGCCAAGAACCAGTTGGCCAACTTCAACCCCGCAGGCTCCGGATCGCTCATCTTCGCTTCCAGTGGATCGCTGGCAGATCGCTCCCTGGTGCAGGTAAACAACCACGACTTTGCGCCGCGCTTTGGCTTCGCCTATTCTCCAAATGATAAGACGGTTATCCGCGGGGGCTATGGTATTTACTACCTTCTCTTTAAACGCGCCGGCAGTGAAGACCAGCTTGCTCTCAATCCACCAAACCTGCTCGAAACGGCTATTTATCCCGATCTGAGCAAGTTCCAGCCCGCCTTCATCCTCCAGCAGGGATTTCCCGCGAACACTCTCAGCACGACCGATCTCAACTATTCGCTGCTGCACATCCACGCCATGCAGCAGGCCTCACCCACTCCCTACTCGCAGGAATGGAGCCTTGGTTTTCAGCGTCAGCTACCCGGCAGGCTGGTGCTGACTACAGATTACGTAGGCACCAAATCGACTCACCTCGATGTGATCCAGGATCTAAACCAGTACATCCCAGGCACCACGACACTTCCTTACCCAAATTTCGGATATCTGGAGTACTCACGTGCCAACGGCATAGGCAACTACAACGGTCTTGAGGTATCCGCACAGCGGCGCTATACCAACGGCCTTTCCCTCGAAGCTGCCTACACCTGGTCGAAGAACACCGGAACCACTTACGAACAGACGTTCACGAATGCGCTGAGCAGTTTCGATGTCCCACAGCGGTTCGTCCTGTCCTACCTCTACGAGCTGCCATTCGGTCGCGGTAAGCAGTTCGTCAAAAGCGGCGTCGGGTCGGCTGTTCTCGGCGGCTGGCGAACTTCTGGTATCTATACCTACTCGTCTGGTCTTCCGTTCACCGTCTCTTCAGGAGGGAATCTTTCAGATCTGGTCGATACCAACGGAAATGCGACATCGCTTCCCAATGTCATTGGCAAGCCGAAAATCGTGGGAAGTCCGAACTGCTGGTTCTACACGCCGACCGCAGCCTGCCAGGCGATCTCTCCCAACACCGCCCCGGCATACGCGCTTCCGCCGACCTCTGACCCGTATGGAGATGGAGGTACTAATTCGCTACGTGGGCCGCACACCGATGTCTTTGACTTCGCGTTGATGCGTGATTTCAAGCTCTATAAGGAGACGAACCTTCAGTTCCGCTGGGAAGTCTTCAATCTGACCAACAGCGTGCTCTTCGCACAGCCTGATTCTTCGCTGACCGACAGTGGTGTTGGCACGATCACCTCGCTCGCAGGCGATCCGCGCTTTATGCAGTTCGCTCTGCGGCTCTCCTTTTAGCTAGACGATGATCGGGTTTGTTGGTCAGCCAAGGGCTTCGCGCTTACACAACAAACCTGAGTGCAGGCCGGTTGCACGGTCAGCAAATAACAGAGAAGGAATTCCGATGCTTTTGAAGAAATACCCATGGCTGCTCGCAGGGATAGTAACGGCGGCGGCGCTATTGACTGCCGACGCGCAAACCCCCGATCTGGACTTCTTGAACCACAACCAGCCGATTCTGGACGCACATAACTGCTATCCCTACGAGGGCCACTGGAATGACCGGGTGCAGCGGGCTCTTCGATCGGGGTTCCCGGTTTCCATCGAGCAGGACCTGGCGTGGTACGTGGATCCATCGACCGGTAAAGGCCGCGTAGTCGTCTCACATACACCGACGCCTACCGGTAGCGAGCCAACCTTGCGGGATTACTTCTTCGAGCAGGTACGCCCTGTCATCGAGAAAGCCATTAAGGAGACCAAGCGCGATGAGTGGCCCCTCATCGTACTGCACTTCGACTTCAAGGACACCCAGCCTGCGATTCTGCATGCAGTCTGGGAGCTATTGGGGGAATATGAGCCATGGCTCTCCACCGCCGTCAAGACGAATGACCCTCAGCAACTGTCACCGATGGAGCGCAGGCCAGTCCTGGCGATCACTGAAGAATCCGATGAGCAGCAGAAGGTCTTTTATGATGACGTTCCAATTGGCGGAAAGCTGCGAGTCTTCGGTTCGGCGCATACACCGGCGATTCCCCATGGAATGCCAATGCAGCAGGTCATGCACTGGGCCGTCGCACTCCCACCAGAGAAGTTGCTGAGCGAGCGACCCACCAATTACCGGCGCTGGTGGAATAGCTCCTGGTATCCCGTGGAAGAAGGCGGGCAGAATCACGCGGGGAACTGGACTCCCGCGGATGATGCGCGCCTGCGTGCTTTGGTGGACCACGCTCACAAGCTCGGCTATTGGGTCCGCTTCTATACACTTGACGGCTTCAAACCGGCAGAGGACCAGGGGTGGGGGAATTACTATAACTTCGGTTCCAAAGATGCCGTAATCTTGAGGTGGAAAGCCGTCATCGCGGCGGGTGTCAACCTCATCGCCACGGATCAGTACGAAGATCTGGCCCCCTACCTCAGGCAGGATGCGAAGGATCTCCGTCCGTCCGCTGCAGCGGCTGCGACTGCAGCGCACTAACCGTTTGTCACCGCCCAGCCCTGGGCATGGTGGAGCCTGACGCCGCTTACGCTTCAGGCTCCATCTCCTTCCTAAGGAACACCTGCCGATGCCTTCTGTCTCGAATGCAACGATGTACTTTTCCCTCTGTTTCGTTCTGCTTTCTTTATCCTTCCACTCGTTGACTGCAGCAGGACAGAAGACCGATGCATCAGACGATGACCAGATTCGCGCCGTAATTGTATTAGCCCGGCATGGGGTGCGTTCGCCCATTGAAAGCGAGACCCGCCTTGGCGCCTACAATGCACAGCTCTGGCCTACCTGGCCGGTTGCTCCCGGGATCCTGACGCCACATGGCGCTCAAGCACTCCAGCTACTCGGCGCATATTATCGCGCACGATATCCATCGCTGCTGCAGCATCTCTCCTGCAGCGATCCAGGCATTTACGTGGAAGCCAACACCACGCAGCGCACCGTCGCTTCGGCGACGGCGATGCTGTCCGGTCTCGCGCCGGAATGTCAGATCGTTGTGCATCATCGAATGAACCAGCCCAATCCCCTCTTTGGTCCTACCACGAGCAACTCCGCCGATCGCCAGAAGGCCGCCGATGCGGTCATGGGCAGACTGGCGAATCAGCCCGATTGGTTTACGAACGCATTCGCCCGGCCGCTTGCGAAGATGCATCAGGTATTGGTGGATTGCAGCGGCAACACCTGCGACCCAACCAAGCCCGACTTCCGCACCGTCATGGTGAACGATCATGGCATTGCATCCCCCCGGGATGCGCGTACGGACAACCCAGTATCGCTGGGAGCGGACTTCGCCGAGAACTTTCTGCTCGAGTACACTGAGGGCCTGCCCATGGATCAGGTCGGTTGGGGACGCGTCCACCGCGATGCTCTGAACGATCTGATGGAGATGAACACCCGCTATCACGACTTCATGCTCCGTCCGCCCTTCGAAGCGCAGATGGCAGCATCGGATTTGGCCGCCCATATCCGCGACACGATCGTCGGAGTGGCCGATGGAGCCGCCGTCGCGGGCCAGCTTGGCACGCCCCAGGACCACTTCTTTCTACTCGACGGCCACGATTCCAACCTATCCTGGATCGGCGGCCTGTTGCGCCTCGGCTGGCTGCTGCCCGATCAGACATTCAACGCAACTCCGCCGGGCAGCGCGCTGGTCTTCGAGATTCACCGTAGCCGGGCCACGCACGCGAATACCGTGCAAGTCTTCTTTATCAGTCAAACACTCGACCAGATGCGTTTTCTGCGTTCACTCACGAGTGCAGAACAACCTTCGATCGCGCCCGTCTTCGTTCCCGGCTGCAGCGGCCCGACGCCGGCATACGCCTGTTCTGTAGAGGACTTTTCCCGAGTCGTGACTGCTGCCGTGGACCCCGCTTTTGTAGAACCTCAAGAAAAGCAGGAGGCGAAGTGATGTACCGGAGCCGTGCCGAGCAAACCGCACGCATCGTGCGAATACTCCGCATTACGTTCGCATCTCACGCGCGGGCCGTCGGACTGCTTCTGTTCTGTGTAGTCTTTGCATTCAATGCAAGGGCCGATCCGGTCGACTGGGTCAATCTCTACATCGGCACAGGAAGCGGGCCGGTCGGCTATGGCCGCACGATGCCCTTTGTAACTCCTCCATTTGGCATGACAAGTTGGACGCCGCAGACCCGTCAGAACCGGCAGGGCGGCAACTCGTACAAGTATCAAGACACTGCAATCTCAGGATTCATGGGAACGCACCAGCCCGCACTTTGGATGGGCGACTATGGATATGTCACTTTGATGCCGGAGGTCGACGCGTTCAAGATGGCTCCCGAGGAGCGCAAGCTTCCCTTTCGCCATGCCGATGAAATCGTTCGACCCGACTACTACTCAGTCTGGATGGATGCGGGACAGTCGCGCAGAATCCGTACAGAGATGACAGCGACCACACGCTGCGCCTACCTGCGATTCACGTTTCCGGCAAACGCTTCTGCCCTGGTGGTGGTGGAAGCCGCGCGGCCTGGTGTTGCGGGGTTCGCAAATGCCGATACGGCAAAGCAGGAAATCACAGGCTACAATCCCGATCGCATGGATTCGAATCTAGGTCCGCTGGCGCTGCCGCATTTCAAAGGCTATTTCATAATCCAGTTTCGTCAGGCTTTCCAGAACTCCGGAACGTATCCCGACCGTTCGAAGACGGACGGTGCAACCGGTGCCTACGCGAAATTTCAAAACACGCAAGGAGAACTCATCGAGGCGCGCGTGGGCACATCCTTCCTCAGCATCGAGCAGGCGCGCGAAAATCTTCAGAAGGAAATCCCTGACTGGAACTTCGACCAGGTGCGGCGTCGATTGCGTGCAGCCTGGAACAAGAAGCTCAGCCAACTCGCGATCGAGGGCGGAACGGAAGACCAAAGGCATATTTTTTACACCGCCCTCTATCATGCGATGCTTTACCCGCGCACCTTCTTCGAGTACGG
>CAXUIM010000124.1:9677-11365 GCA_964250885.1 uncultured Acidobacteriaceae bacterium
CGCGGCTTCGACCCTCAGCTGGCCTGGGATGCTGTCTACAAGGACGCGATGACTCCTCCCGACGGTGATACGACAATGCAGTGGCGAGATCGGGAACCGCACACTCCGTATGAAGCCCGGGCCGGCCTCACTTACTTGAAGCGATTGGGCTATATCCCGGCAGACAAAACAGCAGAGTCAGCCTCCAGCACACTGGAAGATTCGTACGACGACTGGTGCGTGGCGCAGGTCGCAAAGGCATTGGGAAAGACCAGCGATTATGAATTCTTCCTGAAGCGTTCGCAGAACTACAACAGCCTTTTCAATTCCCAGACCGGTTTTATGCAGGCCAGGAATTCAGATGGATCGTGGGCTGGCTCCAGGAACGGATGGACCGAAGGAAGCAAGTGGGTTTACACGTGGGATGTATTGCACGATATTCCTGGGCTGATTCAACTCATGGGTGGTGATGCGAAATACGACGCTCAGCTCGATGCCTACTTCGCGGGCGACCATAACGCGCATGATAACGAGCCAAGTCACCATGTCGGTTACTTATACGATTTTGGTGGGCGGCCGTGGAAGACGCAGGCTCGGGTAAGAGAAATCGCGGAGGACGAGTATGCTAACGCGCCCTCCGGCCTTGATGGCGATGACGACTGCGGGCAGATGTCCGCCTGGTATGTCTTTACCGCGCTCGGTTTTTACCCGGTCAATCCAGCATCCGGCGAGTACATGATTGGAAGCCCGATCTTCCGCAAAGCGACGCTAAAGCTTGCCAATGGAAAGCACTTCACCATCACCGCTGCAGGAAACTCTGCAGCGAATCTTTATATCCAGTCGGCTTCACTGAACGGGAAGCCGCTTACAGCTCCTGTCCTTCGTTACGACGACATAGTGGCAGGAGGATCGCTGCGATTCCTGATGGGTCCTGCTCCATCACAATGGGCTGCAAAGTGGTTGCCATCCCCTGTGTGGCCGCCTTCGATGTCATGGAGCAAATAAATGGGAGCCTTAGTGAAGAGCCGAGTGCATTTCTCCTGCAGGTGTACAGCGAAGCCTCAGAGTTTATGGCCGTCTTCCTCAAGGAAAACGGCACTCGAAGACTCTCGTCAACTCCACGACAACAGAAGAAATGCTCGAGTGATCGTCGCGCTTTTTGCCGCCTTATTGATGTCCGCGACCGGCTGGGGCCAGCAGACGCCTGACCTCAGCGGTACCTGGAAGCTCAATCTGGCTCAGAGTGACTATGGCGACCTGCAAGGTCCGAACAGCCGTACGGATATGATCGAGCAACGCGACGGCAAGATCACCGAAACCGTGGTAGCGGTACAGCGTCACAAACAACAGAGTTATGTTCTCCACTTCAGCACGGACGGTCGCAAGACCGTACTTCCCGCCGGGGCAGAGATTCACATTCCTCCAGTTACGGTGCAAAGCATCTCCGCCTCCTGGCAAGGCAAAACTCTGGTGGTCATGGAGGAGCTCAAATACGATGACGCCAATTTACCCGCGAGAACGCTGTACGTCCTGTCTGCCGATAGGAACGAACTGACTATGAAGTTGTTCCTTGGCGGAGAAGGACTGGCAGCCACTTTTGTCTTTGACCGAGCGGGACAACGGCGTTGAAGAGTATGGTTCTACATTTAGAGTACCGGCTCTACAAATATCAACGCCGCTTTCCAAAGAACCGGCACTCGCATGCGCCT
>CAXUIM010000125.1:0-11308 GCA_964250885.1 uncultured Acidobacteriaceae bacterium
GCCCAGCTTCGGCCGCGTGCTCGCCTGCCGGTGCTTCTTGCCCATCCGCTTCTTCTGTTCGCGTCTCGGTGCCATATCCGCCTTCTTCTGCGCAACCAGGCGCAACTGCCATTATAGGAAGCCTCCAGTTGAGCGCGATCTGGCCAAAAGCCCGAACGCTGCTTCGGCGAACAAACGGCGGCTATCATGAAGAAGTGGAAGCTGCCTGGCTCCCCCCGCGCGAATGCCTGCCAAAGTCCAGAACGATGCTTTTCCGGAGCCGAAGCTCCCGCCGTCTCCAGCGCCGAAGCTCCCATCGTCCTCAGCGCCGAAGCCGCCGGTCTCGGCCCAGCCGAAGCTCCCCTCGCTGCACGACTTCTTTCACCCGGGGGGTCTGCTGGACCAGTCCTCCATGGCCTTCGAGCATCGGCCGGGCCAGTACCTGATGGCCAAGAACATCGAGCAGAGCCTGGCGGAGGGCCGGCACCTGATTGTCGAGGCGGGGACCGGCACCGGTAAGACCCTGGCCTACCTTCTGCCCGCCCTGCGCCGCGCCCGTGAATACGGCCAGCGCATCATCATCTCCACCGGCACCAAGAACCTCCAGGAGCAGCTCTATTTCAAGGACATTCCGTTCCTGGAAACGCTGCTCGGTCCGCTGCGCGTCTGCTACATGAAGGGTCGCGCGAACTATGTCTGCAAGCAGAAGCTCTATGCGCTGCGCGACAACCCGCTGCTCTCCGGCCTGGATGAAATCTCCCAATTTCATTCCATCCTGCAGTGGGAACGCACCACCGGGACAGGGGACCGGGCTGAAGTGAATGCGCTGCCGGAAAGCTCCGCGCTGTGGCAGAAGCTCGATGCGCGCAGCGAGGTCTGCCTGGGCCAGACCTGCCCGAACTGGGAGCAGTGCTTCATCACGGCGATGCGGCGCAAGGCGTTGGAAAGCGAGATCGTCATCGTCAACCATCACCTGTTCTTCGCCGACCTCAGCATCAAGCAGCAGGCCGCGGGCGCGGCGGATGCGGGCATCCTGCCGGAGGCCGCGGCGGTCATCTTTGACGAGGCGCATGAGCTGGAAGCTGTGGCCAGCCAGTACTTCGGCATCGCGCTCTCAAACGCCCGGTTTGATGAGCTGGCTCGGGACACTGAATCGCTGCTGCGGGCCAAGCGCGCCAGCTCGGCGGCTATCGAGAGCGCGACCCAAAGTCTGCGCGAGCGTTCGCGGCTGTTCTTCAGCTCGCTGCCCGCCGGACCGGCGGAGACGAATCCGCGGGTGGGTCGCCTTGAGTTCCTCGACCGCGCCGACTTCCTCGAAGACCGCGGGGATGCGTACCTGGGCGCGTCCAACGCGCTGCAGCGTCTGGAAGCGGAGCTGGAACGGCTGCGCGAGGTGGAAGAGGCTGCCGGCTTGCGCAAGCGCGCCGTTGACATCCGCAATCACCTTAAATTTTTGCTCGAAGCCACCGATCCCAACACCGTCTTCTGGATCGAACGCCGGCCGGTCAGCGGCCTGCGCGCCACGGCCAGCGGCGTGCAGACCGCGGGCGGTGCGCCGGGCGTGAATGTGCCCGGCGTGAGCGGGTCCGGCTGGGCGTCCCAGGCGTCCGGGCGAGCGCCGGCCGGCCCGCAGGCCTTCACGACTCACATCCAGGCCACGCCCATCGACGTCTCCGTGCTGCTGGCCGAGACGTTGTTCGCGCAGTACCCCAGCGTGATTCTGACCTCGGCCACGCTGACCGTCGCCGCCCGGAATGGCGCTCCCAGCTTCGATCATCTGAAGAACCGGCTGGGCATCCCGTTCGCCAAAGAGCTGGTGGTTCCCAGCCACTTCGATTACGCCCGGCAGGCGCTGCTGTATCTGCCGCCGTTCATGCCCGCGCCCCGCCACCCGGACTTTCTCTCCCATGCTGCCGAACGGATTCGCCGGGTGCTGGAGATTACGCATGGCCGGGCCTTCTGCCTCTTCACCAGCTATGCGCAGATGCGCGATCTGCACGACCGCCTGCTCTGCGATCTGCCCTATCCGTTTTTCCTGCAGGGCAGCGCACCGCGTCACGTGCTGCTGCAGCAGTTTCGCGAGACGCCCAACGCCGTGCTGTTCGGCACGTCCAGCTTCTGGCAGGGAGTGGACGTGCAGGGCGAGCAACTGAGCTGCGTCGTCGTGGACAAGCTGCCGTTTGCCGTGCCCACGGATCCGATCCTGCGGGCGCGCACGGACGCCATCACGGCGGCCGGCGGCAACGCCTTCAACGAGCTGCATGTTCCGCAGGCGGTGATCGCGCTGAAGCAGGGCTTCGGCCGGCTGATCCGCAGCCTTACAGACCGCGGCGTGCTCATGCTGCTAGACCCGCGCATCAGCACGACGCGCTACGGCGCGACCTTCCTGGACTCCCTGCCGGCCTATCGCCGCACCAGCGATATCACTGAGGTGGAGGAGTTTTTTCGAGTGGCGGGCTGATGCGGTCTGCGCCGGCGGAGCTTCAGAAGGATCTCCACAGATCCAATCTCCGCGCTATTCTGGAGCTGCAAGGAAGTCCGCATGGGACGCAACCTCTACATTCTCGCCGGCACCATGGCCGCGCTTTCGCTGCTCTCGATTGTGCTGTCGTTCACCAATATTGCGGATCAGCCCGGTTCGCCGGGGGATGCGTCGCTTTGGCGCATGACCAGCATCGCCCTGCTGTGCGTCGCGCTGATCGTTACCCTGATGGGCATTCTCAGCTCCCTGTTCGAGCAGGCGGAGCGCCGCGCCTTACACGACCGGCAGCACAAGCGCCGCCGGTCCCGCTAGCTCGATCTGATCTTTCGATTTAGAGCCGGCCGCTCTACAACCATGTCAGCGCTGCCGGCGGCGCAGACGATCTGCTGAAACCGGAGTTTCCCCCACAATGTTTGAAGTCACCGTCCAGGCCACATTCTCGTCGGGCCATTATCTGCGCAACTACCATGGCAAATGCGAGAATCCGCACGGCCACAACTACCGTGTGCGGGTGACGCTGGCGGGCGACGAGCTGGACGAGGCCGGTTTGCTGCTCGACTTCAAGCTGTTGAGACAGGTGCTTCGCCCCACGGTGGAGTACCTGGATCACAACATAATCAACGATCTTGAGCCCTTCACCACGCTCAATCCTTCAGCGGAGAATCTGGCGCGCTACTTCTATGAGCAGACCGCCGGCCAGCTGGGCGAGATGACCTCCGGCCGGGTCCGTGTCAAGGACTGCACGGTGTACGAGACAGACACCAGCTTCGCCCGCTACTACCTGCGGTAGGCTGTATAGCAGGGAACGGCCCCTCAGCGGGAGATCGGGTCTTCTTCACCGCCCATCTTGCTGGACGCCCGTTTTGGTAGAGTAGCGGCGCGCGCGCCACGCTACCGGCTTGCCCCGCAGCTGCCGGCTGAGCGCATACCACTGCACCAGCAGCAAAAGAAAGACACCCAGCGGATGAAGCAGCGCTGACAGCCGCGATTGCCGAAAGCGTCGCACCGCCAGAACCCGGGGCAGATAACTCGCGACCAGCGCCAGTGCGATGGCTCCTCCTTCAACAGCGGCCCGCAGCGATTGAGGAAAGCCTGCTCCCGCCGCCAGCCTGTGCGCGGCTTGTACCATCCACCCTCCGGCCAGCAGCACGGGAACGATCTGGCCCAGTCCCAGGAGCACCGTGAACGGGACGATCCTCGCGGGCGCGCCCAGGCCTTCGGTGGCATTCTTTGCCAGCCCCGTCCAAACCGCTCCCGCGCTGTCATACATGCGCACCTCGGCCAGCCCAGTTAGGTCCACCAGTTCCGTGCGATAGCCATGGCGGCGCAACAGCTGCGGCAGACGCAGCCCGTCGTGGCGGGTCTCGCGGATTGCCGCATGTCCTCCACTGACGAGATATGCTTCGCGCTCGACCATCAGGAACTGTCCGCAGCCCGCGGCGAACGCCGGATTCACGGTACGGCGCATCTGCCGCAGGGGCAAAAATCCCAGCAGCACAAAGTGGATCAGCGGCAGCAGCATCTTCTCCATCCAGCCCAGCGTAATCTGCCGTGGAAAGCCGGAGAGAAGGGCGGCGCGCGCGCTGTGGCGCTGCGCCAGGCAGCGCGCCACGGCGTCCGCGGCGAGCCGCACATCCGCATCCAGAAACAGCAGCACCGGTGCGTCTGTCTCCTGCGCCAGACGCCAGCAGGCGTGCTGCTTGCCATTCCAGCCGGCGGGCAGGGCCCCGCTCCGCACCAGCTTCAGCCGCCCATCCTGCTGCGCCCTCTGCCGCACAAGGGCAGCGGTGGCGTCGGTGGAGGCGTCGTCCAGAACCACCACTTCGAGATCGACACCGCGGCTCGCCAGCACCCCGGCCAGGCAGGCTTCGATGTTGCGCTCCTCGTCGCGGGCTGGAATCAGCACCGCTACGCGCGCGCCCGCAGTGAAAGCCTCGCCCGAAGTGACAGCCTGTCGCGGTGGCCGATACAGGCGCAAGTTCACTAAAAACAGCGCGGCCGGCGCCACTGCGCAGAGCAGGCTCAGTAAGATCAGAAAAAAAACCAAAACCGGCGGCATCGCAGGCTATTCTCCCATGCCCAGGGAGATCAGCGGTTTTCCCCGGAGGCTGCGCCCTGTCCTGAATCGGATTTCGGCAGTATGGCCGCTTCGGTCTGCCGGGCGGGCGGACGCGGCGTGTGATCCAGCGGCAGCGGCTTGCCGGTAAACCAGAACCGCAGCCGGCGCCCCCACGCATACAGGCCGCCAGTCCCGCGCGTGCCGGTCAGCAGAACCCGGAACAGGCGGGGATCGCGGGCGATCGAGGCGTGTTGCAGGCTCAGCATGGCTGCAGCCAGCGCGGACTCCAATTGCCGCGTCGCGTCCACGGCGCTCGTTCCCGGGCCAGGCTGTACCGGCTCGCCGAAGCGCAGGAGCGTTTCGGGCATACGCTCATCCCAGAAGGTGTACTCGATGGCCAGCGGGAAGAGTTTCAGCCCGGGGCTCCGTACCGCCAGGGCGCCCAGGCCGGGTTTGAACGCCAGCGGAAATTCGCGTGGGTCGGCAAAGCGCCCCTGCGGCGTAATCCAAAGCACGCCGCCGTCCTCCAGAATCGCCCGTGAGGTGCGCAGGAACTGGGCCGCGCCCCGGGACGAGGTTAGATCCACGGGAAAGATGCCAAGCTTGCTCAGGATGGGGTAGCGGCTCAGCGCGGCGGCATCCATGGGCGCATAGTGGCGACGTCCGGGGAGCAGTGTTTGCGCCAGCAGCACGGAAATCATGGGGTCCCACCAGGATGAGTGATTGGCATAGACGATCAGCGGTCCCTGCGCCTGGGCCAGGTACTCCGGATGCTGCACCATCACCGTGCGGAAGTGCCGCCGAAAATACCTCCGCACGAGTCGTCGAAAAAAGCGCAGCGTGATGGCGGAGATCGGCGGGACCGGATGCTCGAGGGGCATACCCCATTCTTGCAGAGGCTCGAGGGGTGTAGAAAGCGGTCAGACCTGTGGCGCCGGTTCCGGCTGTGACGCGATGCGGTCGGCGACCGTCTGCTTCAGCACATCCAGCTCTTTTCGGGAGCGGTAGCGGCCTGCGCGAACCACGGCGTAAATGCTGTGCAGGTTTGCGGCGCTCTGGGTAGGATCCGCGTCGAGCAACACCAGGTCTGCCTGCCGGCCCGGCTGCACGCTGCCCAGGGTCGCCTCCCGGTGCAGGAACTGTGCGGGCTTCAGGGTCGCCATCTGCAGGATCTTCAGAGGACTCAACCCAGCCTGGGCCAACAGGTCGAACTCCTGGTGCAATGAGACGCCGGGAATCACCCAGATGCCGCCGTAGTCGCTCCCGGTCATCATCGCGACGCCGCACTCGTCGAAAATTTTCGTCATCCGCAGAGACAACGCGGTCAGTCGCAGCAACGTCTGCTTTCCTTCCGGTGTGACCAGCGCGGCGAACTTCTGCGCCACCGAGACCCAGAACTGCCGCGTGGACTTCGCGATATAGCGCAGGTTGGGATCCTGGGCAAAGCGGGTCTCCTCGGCCAGTTGCATCGTCTCGATGCGGATAAGCGTGGGCACCTGCCAGGTCTGATGCGTGGCACAGATTGCGGCCAGCTTGCGGCACTTCGCTTCGCTGAAAGTGTCGATGAGCCGCTGCGTTCTCTTCAAGCCGTCCGGTTCCATCTGCATGCGGAACAGCGTTGGACTGGCCACGATGAGCCTACCGGTGGTGGCCATCTTCTCGGGCGAGAGGTCGGGAACCGCGGGCGGCCTCACCGCCAGCAGCAGGCGAATCAGCCAGCTCAGCTTGGAACAGTGAATGAGCTGCAACTCCAGCGGACCGAGATGCTCAATTGAGCGCATACCCGCAACGGAGGCCTTCGCGGCATCGACGCCGGGGGACAGGTGCCCGGCGTAGGGGAGCCCCACCTGCGTCGCGGCCTGCAAGGAGGCGAAGAACGTCTTCGGACGGACGGAGATGGTCTTGATGAAATTGGCGCCGGCGGCCTTCTGTCGCTGCACCTCGGCGACGGAAGCCTCGGGCGAGCCCGCATTGAGCGGAGTCAGGATCGATCCCGGCATCTCCAGCAGTTCGGGTGCGTCCGCCGCCAGCCCCAGCGTGCCCTGGCGGCGCTCTTCGAGCAGCCGCGGCGAGCCGGACATCTGCCGCCACCCCGTTATGCCGTGGGCCAGCAGCAGGTCCAGGCTGTTCTCGCGATGCTCTTCCTCCAGTATGTGCGCGTGCATATCCAGAAAACCCGGCACGACGAACTTGCCGGCGGCGTCGATCACGGTGCTGGAACCGCCTGCCGGCACGCTTCCCGAAGGAACGATCTGGCCGATACGCTCGTCCTCGAGGATGAGGTCCACGGCCGGAGTCAATTGACCCTGCTGCGTGTCCACCACGGTCACGCCCGCCAAGACAACGCGGTGTTGGGTTCCTGCGTTCGTGCTGGACATAGCTTCCTTCCCCAAGGCTCTCTGAGCCACTCTGCTGCCGTACTAAGAGACGGGCTGTCATGTCGCTCGGTCGCATTCAGTTGCAACATTCGACAGCGCCCACGCCGGATGGAACGGAAGTAAGCGCCGGCTGTAGATCCGAATCAGCCGTGCCGCTCCGATCTCATTGCGCGCGACTGCACCTGTGTATAAGGTATGGAGATCGACTTGGGACAGAACTCAATGCAAAGCAGGCCTCCTTGTAGACCTTCGAGACTCCGCGGCAAATGGCTTCTCGTGTTCAGCTTTGGCTTTTGCTTTTTCCTCATCGCGCACGACGCCTCCGCGCAGGAGACGGATGAGTACACGCGGCAGCGATTCGTTTCGGTCTACGCTGAGTATTCAAATACGTCGAGCCGCATCATCGCGGGAACTTCGCGAGGGCGCAAACTGGCCGAAGCGGGAGCTGATTTCGACTTTCGAATCTTCAAGAGAGTCCGCTCTGCAAACCTCTACTATGAGATAGCCGTAAAGCCGGTGACTTTTATTGGAAATCCTGTTGCGACTGGCACGTTTACGTTTACAGGAGGCCCGTCCTATACCGGATCGAATCCGCCCCAAATCTCCATGTGCAAGGAAATCACCGTTACCGAGCGTTCCTTCTCGTACACAGAACGTTGCAATACACGGTGGACCTACGGCGGGGGTTTCAGTCCGGTTGGATTTCACTTCAATTTTCTTCGCACTCACCGTATTCAGCCGATGGTACGGGTGGCGGGTGGCCTGGTGTTCACAACCAGGGATGTACCCATACTTGACTCGAAGGCATTGAACTACACGGGTGAACTCGGAGCCGGCTTCGAGGTCTTCCGCCCCAAGGGCCGCTCTCTGGAGTTCCAATACCAGTTCTATCACTTGTCCAACGGGTATACCGGGGACTACAACCCGGGTATGGATGGACAGATCGTTCGCGTCTCATACGCTTTCGGCAAATGAACGCTCAGAGGGTCGGCCGGGTGCGGCCTAATCACCGGCTTATCCTCATGCCAGGCGCGAGACTGTTACGAAGGTCTGGTCCGCCGCGCTACCCTGATCGATCCCGATCAGCCAGTCTTGTTCAGGCGGGATTCCGTTTTCTTGAGTTGTCCCCGATAGATCAGGATAACCTTGCAGCGATGATCTCCATTCGACTTTTCTGCTCCCTGCTCCTATCGGCCGTCATCCTTTTTACACCCGGGTGGGCTCAGAAATCTCCCGTCGCTGCGCTTCAGGCCGTCTCCGCCGGCGCCGCTCAACCGAGCCATTCGCTCACCACGGAAGAGCAAGCTGCTATCGCTCCGCTTCAGACCCTGATGGAAGGTTTGGCCAGGCGCGACACACAGATGGTAGGCAGCGTGTTCCTGCCGGGCGGCATGGTGACCCTCCTGCGGGCGGGCAAGCCGTTGCAGCTTCAATCCAACACTTTTGTGACATGGATTGAAGGACGCATGAAGGCGGCTCCGGGCAAGTTAGAAGAATCGTTGCATGACCCGGTTGTCCATGTGGATCACGACCTCGCGTCGGTCTGGGCCCCGTATACGTTCAAGCTGGATGGCAAGGTGGATCATTGCGGCACAGATGTCGCGACGATGGTCCAGCAGAACGGACTCTGGCTGATCGCATCACTGGAAGACAACTCCCGCAAGGATTGCGTGGTCCCGTAGGCCTTGGTCCCGGTTTTCGCCTAGACATGGCGAGACCTCATTTCGTTATTTCAGGACGCCCCGCACTTCACGAGAGGCCAACCCGGCGTCCCAGGTTGGAAGTGAAGACATGGTGTGGATCGTACTTCGCCTTGGTCCGAAGCCAGCCGTCCACCTGCGGATACATCGTGCGGAAGGTGGCCGCATCCGTGTAGGAATCCTTGCCCAGATAAATTCGGCCCCCGGCCTCGATCACCATCGCGTCCAGGCGGCGCAGCAGGGCGGGAGTGTTCTCGCGGATCGGGAAGTCGATGGCGAAGGTGTACCCCTCGCGAGGGAAGGAGAGAATGCCTCCGCTCTCTTTGCCAAGTCTCTTGAGCACGTTCAGGAAGGGCAGCTCTCCCGAGGAGAGAATGGCCGTGAGGATCCGGTGCATCTGATGAAGCCCGTTCGCGAAGGGAATCACGAACTGGTACTGGGTAAAGCCGCGCCGTCCATACCCTCTGTTCCAATGCGCGATCTTGTCCAGTGGATAAAAGAACGCCTCGTAATGGCCCAGCGGAGCCGCGCTCGCTTGAATGCGCTGGATTACGGCGTTCACCACTTGAATGCTCAGCGGGTTGAGCGTGAGTTCAGGAAGATCGAAGGGAACCGTGAGCTTGGGCGGTCCCGAGACGCGGAGAGGATTGGCCGCGAGCCGGGGCGGCAGATCCCCCAACTTTGCATGATCTCCAACGGTCAGAACACCTCGCCCGAGGCGGGCGCCCGTGGCGAGTACATCCAGCGTGGCCACGGAGTAGGGAAAGGCAAGGTCGTGTTCCTCCAGGACCGCCAGCATGCCCTCGAGGTCGTTCGCTCGAATCGACTTCTGATGGAAGTAGGCCGTCTCGATCCGGCGCAGACGAATGGTTACGGTGAGAATGAATCCAAGCAGGCCCATGCCGCCGAACGTGGCCCAGAAAAGGTCTTCGTTCTCCGTTCGGCTGGCCGTGACCACAGCACCGCTGGCCAGCAGGACGGTCATCGAATCCACGCAGTTGCTGAAGCAGGCTTGCGCGTGGTGGGCTTTGCCGTGAATGTCGTTGTCGATACACCCCGCTACGGTGACGAACTTTGTGCCGGGCGTGATCATGGGAAACCAGCCTTGCCCCGCGAAGGCTTCGATCAGGCACCCGAGGCTGACGCCGCCCTCGCAGGTCAACGTGCCGGTCGCTGTGTCGAAGCTGATGATCCGATCCAGTCGCGTCGTGCCGATCACCTGGCGCCCCGCATTGATCGCGCAGTCGCCGTAGCTCCGCCCCAGGCCGCGAGCGATGGTACCCGTGCCGTCCAGCGTGCGCGCCACTTCCCCGGCAGTTACGGGTTCGGTCAGGAAGCACTCAGCCCGTAGATTCGCTCCCCACCCTGCGAGCACGGTTGGGATTCCGCCCTTGGACATCCGTATCCCTCAATCAGGATCTCTGAGTTTCGATGATATAGGGCCTGTGTAACATCGCCTGTGGCTATGGCCACTCTGAACGGCTTACCGGGCCAACCGGCAGAGCTACCCCTGAAACCCGCCAACCTGGATTCAGCCGATTTCGTTCAGATGTTCCTCAACCAGGAACAGGTGGAACTCGGGGGTATCCCTCAGCAGCTTGAGGTCAGAGTCACGAAATAGTCTCTTACGATCGTTGAAGCCTAAGGAACAGGCTTTCTTCAGCTCGTCAATAGCCTGCTCATTTTGGCGCATGATCGCAAGAACGTCGGCGAGGTGAATCGCGATCTCGATCCTTTGTTGCAGTGTTCCAAGAGTCTCGATGTCTCCTGGCCTATTTGGATCGAAACTATGGGGATCGAGCTGTAGCGCCTTCCGAAAAGCAGGGCTGGCCTTGGAATATTTTCCTTCTTCGATATAAGCGAGACCAAGATTGCGGTACGAAGGCGCCAGGCGGCTGTTCAGCTTTAGCGCGCGTTTATAAGCTTTGATCGCGGATGAATAGTTTAATTTGCCTTGGTATGCGGCCCCTTCATTGTTATAGGCTTCGGCGTAACGCGGGTTTAGTTTCAACGCCAGCTGGTACTGTTTCAACGCTTGGTCGAGAGCAAACAGGTGGCTGTAGGCGATCCCTATCTTGTTGTCCACCACTGCGTTGCTTGGTTCAATGCGCTGGTATGTTGCAAGCGCAGTCGCATACTCACGCCGAGCTATCTGAAGGTCGCCTTGTTGCTCAAGCGAGAGACCGGCCAGCCCTTTTGCCTGCGGTCCAACAGAAGCCTCATCTTTTACTGGAGAGTTTTGTGGTGGACCTGGCCAATCCGCACGGCACCTCGGACCCAGGATCAAGCTGGACAGGAGCAGGGTGACCTGAACGAGCCGGACGAGGAGACGCATCGTGTCAGGCGTCCTCTCCGAAGGCTCGTGTGATTCTGTTCCGCTAACCAATTTTGAAGGAGTAAAGCCGCTTCCTGTGTGCATTGGGGACCCCCATACAATCAGGATCACTCTGTGGAGAAACAGCGCAACATCCACATAGCCTGGACAGCAGATGCCACGTATCGATCAGCGTGGCGGAACGTCACCCTCCGAGCCCTGGAAGACGCGAGTCGATGTGCTTCCGGCGCGACACGTTGACGAGTACGGCTCCCGTGTACGGCTCGCAGGATGAGCGACTTTTCGCGCAACTGAGAGTAACACACTCAATCCAGCCAGCGCGCGCCTGAATGTGCTAGATCCGCGCCTGAATGTGCTAGATCCGCGCCTGAATGT
>CAXUIM010000126.1:0-8277 GCA_964250885.1 uncultured Acidobacteriaceae bacterium
TGTCCGGCGGTAGTCCGGCGGTGGACCGGTTTGCGAAATGATACGGAAGGGTGTGTCGACAGCCGTGAAACGATGTTGCGATGCGCTCGCCCAAGCAGGACAGCAGGAGGTCCGCCTCTATGCCATCGGTGTCACCGTTTGCGCCTGTGCTCTTTCTCTGGCTTGTAGAAGGGTCTCCATCGCGGGCACTGGTTCAGGTTCGGCCTGTTCACAGATGCCGCGCTCTTCATAAGCATGGCGCTGAACCTGGCCTACGGAGATGCATGAGCCCAGAGCTGACACCCAGCTCTCAGGCTGCTTAGGATCTCAGGCTGCTTAGGATCTTAGGCTGCTTAGGAGAGGCGCAAAGCTCGGCAACAGATCACGCCAAAGAGGCAGATCTCGGCCTTGCCCAGCTGCCGGGGGGAATTACCGAAAGCTATTTTCAATGCGCAGCCGCCTGATCGTAGAAACGGTCCATGTCGGCATGGAGCATCTTCAAGGCTTCCACGTTGAGGTACACCATATGGCCGGCGGGATAGTAGCCAAACTGGACGTTGCCGCGTAGCTCGGGGGGCAGTTCCATATGGGCCAGATCGTATTCTGTGATGAAGAAGGGTGTCGCCAGATCGAAGTAGCCATTTGCGGAGAAGACTTTCAGATGGGGATTTTTGCGTAGCGCATCACCCAGATCGACGGCGACGTCGGGGACGCTCTGCTCACGCCCATAGCCCGATGCACCTGAGGGATGGTGTTTGAAATCCCAGTTCATGTTGATACCTGGGCCCTGCAGGTCGTAATTCTCATCGGTTACATAGTTCAGTTGGTTCTGAAGGTAGTCGTGAAAGGCGCCCACGAAGACGCCGCTGATGCCGGTATCGGAGGGATCAAAGCCCGGGTTCTCCCCGGCGGCATCCAGGTCGAAACCCTCAAAGCGGGCATCGTAGCGGCCGAGGATCTCATCGTCGCCGCGCAGGAGCTCCTTGCGAAACCGGCTCGGAGAGACGCGCAGGTTCGCCTCTTTAACGTACTGAGCACTGAGGCCGGTGAACGCCGCGACTTTGGCCGCGATGTCATCCACCTCCGCGGGTGAGAGGCGATCGGCCCGCGCGAGCGCCTCGGCGTACGGCCCGATCGCGAACTTGCGAGCCTGCTCGACCCACTCCGCCATGGGAACGGTCTGCGGCACCTTCTTGTAGAAGTAAGCGATCGCCGCGTAGCTCGGGAGGTAGCCGTAGCTCTCAATGTCGTATCCAGGGCTGCGAACGCTATAGTTCAGGATGGAAGAGAGCAGCGTCACCCCATTGAACTGCACGCCATCGTTGTTGAGCGCCGCTACCAGGCCCGCGGAACGCGTGGTTCCATAGCTCTCCCCGAACAGGAACTTGGGGGAGTTCCAACGCTTGTTGACAGTGATGTAGCGGATGATGAACTTCTCGAACGCTTTGAGGTCCTGGTCGGTACCTGCGAAGTCTTTGGCCGTACCCTTGCCCACAGCACGGGAGAAGCCAGTGAGCGGAGCGTCGATAAAGACCAGATCGGACTTGTCCAACAGGCTGTACTGGTTGGGCACGTACTGGAAGGGAGCCGGACCGGAAGCCTGCGGGCTGGCGGTTACGACCCGCACCGGGCCGAGCGAGCCCATGTGCAGCCAGATGGTCGCGGAGCCCGGACCCCCGTTGTATAAGAATGTGACCGGACGGGAATCGGCGGAAACACCGTCTTCGGTATACGCGACATAGAAGAGGCTGCCGTTCGGCTTATTATCTTCGTCGCGAATCAGCAGGGTGCCGGCAGTGGCGGTGTAGTGTACGGGGCGCGCTCCCGCAGTCCACTCGTGCTTCGTCTCCACCTTGGTCTCGGGAGGAACCGGAAGCACGTTCTCTTTGTTCTGCTCCGGTTCGGCGGCCTGATGCGCTTCCGTTCCGGGCTCCATGGGGCGGCGGGGACGTGTGTCCTGCGCCGAGGCAGCAGTTCCGGCCAGTAGAGCCAGGCAGATAAATACGAATGGAAAACGGAAGTTTCCGTTGGTCAAGAGATCTCCCTCGGGGGTATCAGACTGGATTTTCGGTAACAGAAGCGATAGACGGACGCTGTGCCGCTGAAGTCTCATCCGTGGCCGTTCTGGCCGAGGAAATCTCGCAGGGCGGGGTCGTGTTGGCCGGGCCGAAACAGCTCTGCTGTAGGTGTATCCAGGGCTTCGGGTCGCAACGCCAGTTTTTCTCCAGGAAAATGGAACCCGTACATTTCAAGTATGGGCGCAATAACAGCAATACTGCTCCGAAGCCCAGCGGAACGGGAGGCATCCTCAGTCGAGGCAATCTCCATCTGTTGAGGGTGACCCTGCACGCAAATCCTGGGCTCGAGAGGTTGATGTGACACGATTCACCACAGTGCTGGAAGAAGACCCGAAGGATCTCGCTGTTCCGGAGTCTGGCAGAGAAGGAAATGAAGCTGAGGCTGGATCGCTCCCATCGCATGACGTTGCAATCAGCCGGCGACAGTTTCTGGCTGCTGCTGGCGTGGTCTCCGGCGGTGTCGCTGTGGGCCTGCCCGGTGTGGCTGGAGCGCGGCAAAGCTCCGAGACATCGCCACTGGCGCCAAGGCTGATGCCGCTGAGTCTCTCGATCAACAAGCAGATGCATACTTTGACCGTGGATACGCGGACCTCGCTGCTGGACCTGCTGCGCGAGGACCTCGGCATGACCGGGAGCAAGAAGGGTTGTGACCACGGACAGTGTGGCGCCTGCACCGTGCTGATGGACGGCCGGCGGGTGAACTCCTGCCTCACACTGGCGGTCGTGGCGCAGGGTGCGGAGATCACGACGATTGAAGGTTTAGGACAGCCCGGTAACCTGAGCCCGATGCAGAGCTCGTTTCTGGACCACGACGGCTTTCAATGCGGCTATTGCACGCCGGGGCAGATCTGTTCCGCGACAGCGCTGCTGGAAGAGGCCAAACGCGGCGAGCTTTCCCTGGTCAGTTGGGAGACGGGGAAGATCAAGTCTCCAGAGTTGACGGACCCCGAAATAAAGGAACGCATGGCCGGCAACATCTGCCGTTGCGGAGCCTACCCCGGCATTGTGGCGGCAGTGAGAAGTCTGACCAACGGTTCGGCGAAAAGTCAGGGAGGCGCCGCTTGAATCCTTTTTCCTACGAACGAGCAACGGCCCCGGAAGCCGCCGTGCACTCCATCGAAAGCGTTGCGGGGAATCCAGGGCAGAGGGCGAAGTTTCTCGGGGGCGGCACCAACCTGGTTGACCTGATGAAGTATGACGTGGAGCACCCATCCGCGCTGGTGGACATCAACCACGTTGGGCTGGACCAGGTCACGGGAGGACCGCAGGGTGTGACCATCGGAGCCCTGGTGCGGAACTCGGATCTGGCCAACAATCCGATCATCATCGAGCACTATCCGCTCCTGAGCCATGCTCTGCTGGCCGGCGCCAGCCCCCAGCTGCGCAATCGCGCCACAACGGGCGGCAATCTGATGCAGCGCACCCGCTGCTACTACTTCATGGATACGGCCTTCCCTGCCTGCAACAAACGCATGCCCGGCAGCGGATGTGCGGCGGTCGACGGTTTCAACCGGATCCACGCCATCCTGGGACAGACCGACGATGGGCCCAAGTCGCCCCACACCTGTATCGCGACCAATCCTTCGGATATGTCTGTGGCGCTCTATGCCCTGGACGCCAAGGTCGAGGTTCTCGGCCCGAAGGGCAAACGAACCATCCCGGTGGTGGACTTCCACCGGCTTCCAGGGACAACTCCGGCGGAGGACACCAACTTGCGACCGGACGAGCTCATCGTAGCGGTCACCCTGCCCGCGGCGCGTTTCGCGGGGCACTCCTGGTATTTGAAGGCTCGGGATCGCCAATCCTACGCCTTCGCCCTGGTCTCGGTAGCCGCGGGGCTGGAGATGGAGAGCGGCGGAGACACGATTCGTTCGGCTGGCTTGACCCTGGGTGGTGTAGCGCTCAAGCCGTGGCGTTCGCATGAGGCGGAAGAAGCCCTGAAGGGCAAGCCGGCGAACGCGGAGACCTTCCAGCGGGCCGCGGAGCTGGCACTGAAGGGGGCCCACGGCTTCAAGGACAACACCTTCAAGATCGAGCTTGCCAAGCAATGCGTGGTGCGGGCTCTCAGCATGGCAAAGCAGCCTCCGGCAGGAGTTCAGGCATGATCCAGCAGCAGCAGACGGCCCCATCCAACGTCGTGCAGACCACTGTGGATGGCACGGTGCAGACCGAGCAAGAGCAGCCGAAAACCCCTCCCCTGCCGCCAGCGGTGCAGCTCAATCATCGCTACGACGGCGTTGCCAAGGTAACCGGGACCGCAAAGTACTCCGCGGAGTATCGCGAGCCCTTCCCGAGCCGGGATCTGGTCTACGCCTACATGGTGCAAGCGACGATCGCCAATGGGTCGATTGTGGCCATCGATCAGAAGCAGGCGGAGCGCGCTCCCGGCGTGATCGCGATCCTCACCCCATTCAACGCTCCCAAGCTGCCGGCCAACAAGGCGAATCCTCCGGCGCGCCGCCACCTGAGCGTTCTGCAGGATGCGGAAGTTCACTACAACGGGCAGCCGATCGCCGTTGTGGTGGCGGCCAGCCTGGACCAGGCGAAGCAGGCGGCGCAGATGCTCAAGATCGAGTACAAGCAGGAAGCCGCGCTGCTTCACTTTATGGATCGGCTCAATGAGGCGCGGCCCCCGAAGAGCTCCGGCAAAACACCAATGGAGAAGCACCGCGGCGATGTGCAGGCCGACATGGCCAAGGCCTCCGCAACCGTGGAGGAGACCTATACGACTCCGATTCAGAACCACAATCCCATGGAACCGCACGCTACGATTGCGTGGTGGGAGGGTGAGAAGCTCAGTGTGTACAACTCCACCCAGTACATCACCGGCGACAAGATGTCGTTGGCGTCGATCCTCAATATACCGGTCGATTACGTTCACGTGATTTGTCCTTACACAGGAGGCGGTTTTGGGTGCAAGGGATCCACTTGGTCCCACGTTCCTCTGGCGGCGCTCTCTGCGCGGGTGGTCCAGAAGCCGGTGAAGCTGGTGTTGGGACGGGAGCAGATGTTTGGCCCCGTAGGCGCGCGGCCGGCAACCGTCAATAAGATCACGCTGGCAGCCAGCGCGGACGGCAAGCTGCTGGCCGTCAAGCATGACGAGATCATGCATACCTCGGTCATGGAGGACTTCGTCGAGGGAGCCGTCGAGCCCACACGGATCCTCTATTCGAGTAGCAGCAACAGCACACTGGAACAGATGGTGGACATGAACCTGGGTGTGGCGACCTACATGCGCGCGCCCGGTGAATCATCCGGTACCGCCGTGCTGGAGATCGCGATGGACGAGCTGGCCGGCAAGCTGAAGATGGATCCCGTGCAGTTGCGTATGGCGAACTATGCGCAACGCGACATGAGCCTCGACCTGCCCTGGAGCTCGAAACATCTGGACAAGTGCTATAGCCAGGCGGCCGAACGCTTTGGCTGGTCCCGGCGCAACCCGCAGCCGGGACAGGTAACGGAAGGCAATGAGCTGATCGGGTATGGCATGGCTACGGCCACGTATCCCGCCAACCGGTCCGCAGCCATGGCCACTATCAAGATTCTGCCCAATGGGCATGGCTTCGTGGGGTCGGGCACGCAAGAGCTGGGTACGGGCATGTACACCATCATGGCCCAGACTGCGGGGCGCTTTCTAGGGCTCGATCCCACATTGATTCAGGTGGAGCTGGGAAACTCTACCCTGCCCAAAGCTCCGGTCTCCGGCGGATCGCAGTCAACAGCCTCCGTCTGTCCCGCGGTCGAGGATGCCGCCAAACAGGCTGTGCTGAAGCTTACGGATCTGGCGATCCACGACGCGCAGTCACCTCTGCATGGCGCCCTGAACACGGACGTGGATGTGAAGGATGGGCGCATCTTCCTGAAGAGCGATCCATCCCGGGTAGAGACCTATACCGCCCTGCTGAGCCGCAACGGATCACAGACGATCCAGGCCGAAGGTTCCGCGCAGCCGGGTGAGGATAAATCATCCATGTCCACCCAGTCCTTCGGTGCGGTCTTCGTGGAGGTGGGCGTCGATAAGGACACGCATATGGTGCGTATCCGCCGGGTCGTAGCGACCTATGACATTGGCACGCTGATGAACGACAAGACCGGGATCAACCAACTGGTCGGCGGTATCGTCTGGAGTGTGGGCTTCGCGCTGGAAGAGGAGGCCCACATCGATAACACCTATGGACGCACCGTGAATGAGAACCTGGCTGAATACCACGTTCCGGTGAACCCGGACATTGGAACGATTGACGTGACCGTGCTGGGCATCCCCGACACGAAATTCAATCCTCTGGGCGCCCGTGGGATCGGCGAGATCGGGAACACAGGCGCCGCGGCGGCGGTCGCCAACGCCGTCTATAACGCGACCGGGAAGCGCGTCCGGCACTATCCGATTACCCCGGACAAGATCATGGCAGCATAGCCGACGTCAGGCGGCCTGAATCGGACATCGGGGTCTGGCGAAGGTTGTGCGAAGATAAGCGAAGCCGATGCTCGCCTCGCCGCCAACTGAGTCCCTCGCCGAACTGCTGCATCGAGTCTTCGGGCATCGTGGCTTTCGCGCCCACCAGCAGAAGGTGTGCGAAGCGGCCACGGCAGGGCGGGATGTGCTGCTGGTGATGCCGACTGGTGCGGGCAAGAGCCTGTGCTATCAGTTGCCGGCGCTGGCGCGCGGAGGCACGGCGCTGGTGATCTCGCCGCTGATTGCGCTTATGGACGATCAAGCGGCCAAGCTGACAGAACTGGGGCTGCGGGTCGCCCGAATCCACTCCGGCCTGGAACGGGAGCAAGCCCGGCAGGCGTGCCGCGCGTATCTGGCCGGCGAGTTGGATTTCCTGTTCATCGCGCCCGAGCGAATGCGAGTGCCGGGCTTTCCGGAGATGCTTGCCCGGCGCAAGCCCGTGCTGATCGCCGTGGACGAGGCCCATTGCATCTCGGCCTGGGGACATGACTTCCGCCCTGACTACAGAAAGCTGGGCCAGCACCTCCCCGCTCTGCGGCCGGCGCCGATCATCGCTTTGACGGCTACCGCAACGCCCGACGTGCAGCGGGATATCGTCGTGCAGCTGAATCTGACCAGCCCGGCCGTGTTCATTACGGGATTCCGCCGGGAGAATCTGGCCGTGCAGGCCGTCGAGCTCTCCAAGCCGGAGCGAGCCGAGTTCACGGCCAGGCTGCTGGCGGATGAGAGTGCGCGCCCGGCTATTGTGTACGCGGCCTCACGCAAGTCCGCGGAGGAACTGGCCGACCGGCTCAAGGCCCACTTCCCCGCCCAGGCCTATCACGCCGGGCTCGAATCCGGTGTGCGCGAACGGGTGCAGCGCGAATTTCTCGCGGGTCAGATCGATGTCGTCGTGGCCACCATCGCATTCGGCATGGGGGTGGACAAGCCAGACGTGCGCACGGTGGTGCATGTGGCGCTTCCAGGATCCGTGGAAGCGTTCTACCAGGAGATTGGGCGCGCCGGTCGCGATGGTCTTCCGTCGCGAACCGTGCTGCTGTACAGTTTCGCCGATCGCAAGACGCAGGAGTTTTTTATCGAGCGAGACTATCCCCCCACCGGAGATCTCGATGCGGTTGCGCGGGTGCTCGGCGCGGAGTTCGCCCCCGTCGAAGAAGTGGAACGCCTCCTGAAGCGGGGCCGCACTCCCATGGACCGGGAGACCCTGGACCGGTCACTGGAGAAGCTGATCGCGGGCGGAGTGGCAACCGTGGACTGGAATGGCGATGTGCGCCACACCGGCGAAGCCAATTGGAAGACCGGGTATGAGGCACAGGTGAACGCGCGCAAAGCCCACGTCGACCGCATGGTTGCCTTTGCAGAGGGCCGCAAGTGCCGGATGACGGCTCTCGTGCAGCACTTCGGCGACACGACAGACACACGGGCTCCGTGCGGCCAGTGCGACATCTGCCGGCCGGAATTGAGCATAGCCGGCGCCGGCGGACATCCCCCCGATGCGGTGGAACGGCAGAACCTGCGCGCCATCCTGGGCGCCATTGAGGGCCGCGGACAGTCGACCGGAAAATTGTTTACCGACCTGAAGCTGTGCCGGGATCGCGCGAAGTTCGACGCCCTGCTGGATGCGCTGGCGCGAGCCGGGATGCTGACGCTGGAGAACGATACGTTTCGCACTCCGGAGGGGCGGGATGTCACGTATCGCAAGGCAAAGATCACGTACGAGGGACGGTCCCCCGATGACGCCTCGCTGGCGACAGTTTGGATTCAGGG
>CAXUIM010000126.1:8377-11288 GCA_964250885.1 uncultured Acidobacteriaceae bacterium
CGTACGAGGGACGGTCCCCCGATGACGCCTCGCTGGCGACAGTTTGGATTCAGGGAGAGGCAGGCAAGACTGGTCCGCAATCCAGCAAGCCCAAGAAGAGCTCGCGCCCCACGCTCTCCAAGCCAAAAGAGACGGCAACGGGGAAACCGGGCGCTTCAGGGGACCGCTCAACGTATCCGCGTGCGTCAGAGGCAGCCGCTACCAGCTTGCGAAGTGCTCCACAGGAACCGGCAGTCCGTTGCGGCCGGGGCTCAGCCGTGCAACCGGCGAAACGGCCGAGTGTGGAAACGGGGGGCGTAGAACTCAACGAGCCGCAGTCGGCGCTCGAGGAGCGGCTCAAGGCCTGGCGGCGTGAGGAAGCCAGGCAGGCAGGTCTGCCTAGCTTCTTCATCTTCAGCGATACAGTACTGCGGGACATCGTGCTCGCTGCACCGACCTCGCTGACCGAACTGCGCGCGGTGCGTGGTGTGGGCTCGGACAAGCTGGAGCGCTTGGGGGCGGCAGTCATCAAAATCATACGAGGGTAGGCTGCACATGCAGATTGGTGGATTCGGAGTGGCAATCATGGCCGCGGGCAAGGGGACGCGGCTGAAGTCGAAGCGCCCCAAGGTACTGCACCGGATTGGCGGCCAGGCGCTCCTGCTGCACGTCATCGCTGCGGCGCGTACGGTCGCTCCAGTGGAGAAAATCTGGTGCATCGTGGGGCACGAAGCCGACCGGGTGCGGGCGGCCACCGCCGCCACCGGGGTTGGCTTCGTGCTGCAGGAGGAGCAGCGAGGCACAGGCCATGCCCTGCAGACACTCAAAGCTGCCTTCGCGCGCAACGGGCAGCAACCGCCCGAGAACCTGCTCGTGCTCTCAGGCGATGTCCCCTTGATCGCTCCGGCCACCCTCAGGGCCCTGTGTGAGTTTCACCTTGGTGAAAACGCGGCGATGACAATCCTGACCGCGGCGCCTCCCGACCCAACCGGATATGGCCGTGTACTGCGCCGGGGCCAAGATGCAACCGGGGCGACAGGCAGCGGGAATGTTGAAGTTCTGGGCATCGTGGAGCAGAAGGCACTGACACCGGAGCAGATGGGAGCCCGGGAGATCAATTCGGGAATCTACTGCTTCCGCACCGCTGCGTTGTTCACCCATCTTGATTCTCTTTCAACGAACAATGCTCACGGGGAATTTTACCTTACCGATGTAGCGGGAATGCTGGTAAGCGCGGGAGATCGCGTCGTCGCGCTCCAGGCCGATAGCGTGGATGAGGTGCTGGGCGCAAACACCATCGCGGAGATGATGCACCTGGATGCGGCTATGCGATTGGCCGCCGCAAAGCGGCTCATGGCGCAGGGCGTCACCATCTTCAGACCGGAGACATGCGTCATCGATGCTCAGGTGGAGGTGGGCGCGGATACTGTGATTGAGCCGTATGTGCAGCTTCTGGGCGCCACGCGCGTGGGTATGGATTGCCAGATCCGCTCCTATTCGGTTATTCAGGACTCCGTGCTCGGGTCCAACGTGTTGGTGCGCAACGGTTGCATACTGGACGGCGCGACGGTGGGCGACAGCGCTTCCCTGGGCCCGTACGCCCATCTGCGGCCCGGCAGTGCAATTGGCGAGGCGGCCCGGGTGGGAAATTTCGTCGAAACCAAGAACGTGCGCCTGGGAAAAGGATCGAAGGCAAACCATCTGAGCTATCTGGGCGATGCTGTGATCGGCTCCGATGTGAACATTGGCGCGGGAGCGATCACGTGCAACTACGACGGCGTGCACAAGAACACGACCACGATCGGGGATGGAGTCTTCGTCGGCTCCGACTCGACCCTGGTGGCCCCGCTGACAATTGAGAGTGGCTCGTACGTTGCTGCGGGCTCGTGCATCACCGAGGATGTCCCTCCCGATTCGCTGGCGCTGGGGCGGAGCCGCCAGACCACCAAATTGGGATGGGTTGCGGCTCGTCGCGCTTCCCGGAAAGAAAGATAGCCCCGGCCGCGGTGCGAAACCCGCCTCATCGATCACCTCTGTAGCAGTTTGAGACGAGTGCTGTCTGGCCCTCAAGACTTGGCGTCACTCGACCGATATACCCTTTGTTGTTCGATGAACGCGTATGCGGTGCAGGCGTATGTGGTGTATGCGCTCTGCACTGCACCTTGAGCATTTCTCCTGCAGGTGGGTAGTAGGACGTGAACGTCGTGCGCCGTTTCCCCCACGAAGACGGCACCCCCAGACCATCTCCGGGGGACAGCAACAGGAGATCTGCTCTCAACTTTCTTCAGGGATACCCGATGATTCTTCTGGTCGATGCCGATACCAGCAACTCTGCGAGATTGAAGCAGCTTCTTGACAGCGAAGCGCATGAAACGGAGACCGTCACCAGCGCCGCCGACGCGTTGACCTTGCTGTCGAGCCGCGATGATTGTGAACTCGTGATCTGCGACGTTCGTCTCCGCCAGACCAGTGGCTTTTCTCTGCTCGGCTGCATTATGCGGGCCCATCCGTGTGTCGCCGTCATCCTGACCAGCGCAAGCCAGGAAATTGGCATGGTTCGCAAAGCCTTCCGGAAGGGGGCTTCAGACTTGCTGCTCAGGCCGCTCTGCCGGAACCATCTTCTGGCCTCCGTCAACCGCGCCCTGGAGCAGATCAGGTTGCGGCGCCAGACGCTCTCCTACTGGCAACATCTCGAGCAGCTGGTCTCACAGCGCAGCGCGCAGCTGCACACACTGATGACGGATCTGGAGCTGTCGTGCGAGATCACGATCGAAGCCCTGGGGGAACTCCTGGATCTTCGCGACGAGGAGACCGAAGGCCACTCCAGGCGGGTTACCGCCTATACCCATGCGCTGGCCACCGCGATGCGGGTACCCCCGGCGGAGCTCCGGACGGTGGTACGTGGAGCCTATCTTCACGACATCGGCAAGAT
>CAXUIM010000127.1:0-11238 GCA_964250885.1 uncultured Acidobacteriaceae bacterium
GGCGAATCCAGTCGCAGCTTAGGCTGGGAAAGACGGGAGCTTGGACGTTGGCTCAGGAGAACGCAGGGATGGGAAGGCGGCCGCGCGCCGGGGCTGGGCCGTTGGCCCGGCGTCCCCGAGGCTGGGCGACGCCGACCTTGTTTATTTTGGTGACAGGGTTCGTGGTGCTTTGGCTGGCAGCCGAGTACCTCGTGCGCCACGCGGAACCGCTGCTGCGCGCCAGCGTAATTGACAACCTCTCGCAACGCTTCCACTCCCCGGTTGAGCTGGATCACCTCGAAATTTCTCTGATACGGGGCGTCGAGGTGCGAGGATCCGGGCTACGCATCGTTTACCTTGCCGGACCGACGCAGCCGGACAAGTCCCAGATCCAGGCTGGCCAGTTGGCCGGCAGCCGGTCCACAGAGGGTGACGCCTCTCCCAGCGGACACGTGATTCCGATGCTCAGCGTCCGGCAGTTTTCGTTTCATCTCTCGCTGCAGGATCTGCTGCATTGGAGGGCCCGCGTTGCGACCATCTCTGTAGATGGGGTCGACGTCCGCATTCCGCCGCGCTCGCTGAACGGCTTCACTACGGCGAAGGTCCCGCGGCTTTCCGGTCTGCAGCCGCGAATGCAGCTTCTATTCGGGACGATCCTGTGCCGCAACGTCAAGCTCACAATCGAGACGGACGCACCCGGCAAGCAGCCGCTGGTTCTGAATATCCAGAGCGTGCAGTTGACCGACGCCGGGACGGCCCGGCCCATGTTCTACGTGGCTGACGTCATCAACCCCAAGCCAGTAGGCAAAGTCCACGTCTTCGGGCATTTCGGTCCCTGGCAGGGAGCCGATCCGCGCGCCACGCCGCTGGATGGAATCTACGCTTTCGAGAACGCGGATCTGAGTACCATCAAGGGGCTGGGCGGAACGCTCTCCTCCACCGGGCATTTCACCGGCCAGCTCGGACACATAGCCATTGAAGGCATCACGAGTACGCCCAACTTCTCATTGGACATCAGCGCGCATCCGGAATCTTTGACCACCCACTTCCAGGCAATCGTCGATGGCACCACCGGAGACACTACTCTGACGAACGTCCGGGCGAAGCTCAGGAACACGGAGATCCTGACCTCGGGCTATGTGCGGCGCGTTCCTTCCGGCAAATCCGGTGTGGCTCACGATATCTCGCTGACGCTCAGCGTTCCGGATGGCCGCATGGAGGACCTCTTGACCTTGGGAATGAAGACGTCCCCTCCCGTGATTCGAGGGGAGGTGACGATGCAGGCCAGGCTGCGAATTCCTCCCGGGAACCTGCGGCTTCCGGCGAAGCTGCAGATTGCGGGCCAGCTCTCCGTCCGTGGCATCGAGCTCAGCAATCCTAGGCTCCAGGATACGGTCGATGGCTTGAGCCTGCGCGCGCAAGGAAAGCCGCAAGAGGTGAAACACGCTGAAAGCGATCGCCGACCCGAGGTGGCCTCCCAAATGGAGATTCAGTACACCGTCGGCAATGCCCTGTTGACGGTCAGCGCGCTGCGGTTCGAGGTACCCGGAGCGACCGTGCTGCTGGACGGAGTTTATTCGATGGACGGCAACGTGTTCGAGTTCAAGGGTCACTTGCGGACCCAGGCCAAAGCCTCCCAGTTGGTTTCGGGTTGGAAATCCTGGCTGCTGAAGCCGATCGATCCATTGCTGGAGAAGAACGGCGCCGGTGTGGAACTACCGATCTCGATTAGCGGAACCAAGGGGAACGTGAAGATGGGGTTGGCGCTGCATGATGCCGATGAGAGTCCAACCGCCATGATGGCGGACCTGAAGCAGCGAAATGTACAAACCCGCGAGGAAGAGGACGCCAAACGCCTCACCAGCAAGGCCGACCAGGAGGATCTGGAGGCCGCCCACGAGAAGGATCTGAACAAAGCGGAACAAATCCATAACCAGGCGGTTCGGGACCGCGCGGAGGCCCAGCGGCTCGCGGGCGTAGCGGCCCCGGGACGGCCGCCCTCCGCCCCGCCCGCCGCCACGCCGCCCATGCAATGAGTCAGGGGGCCCACCCGCGGCAACGCGGCCGCCAAGACAGACCATGCTGCGCCCTGCTAACTTGGGAGTGACGATGCCCGCGCCTCAGCAACTTACCCTGCAAACGGAAGAACCGCGGTCCTCAGGTGGTGGAGGAATCCCCCACGAGGAGCCCGCGCCGGCTCCCGTCTGGCTGCAGAGATTGAGTCTGGTTGTCTTAGTGCTCTTCTGCTTCTATATCGGTGGTCTGCTGGCCGTGCTGCCGTGGTCTCCGCGCTACTGGGATCAGAATGGCTGGTTGCTGGCCCATCCGATGATTCAAGCGGCGCTGGAGCGGGGTTGGGTGCGCGGCCTGGTGACCGGCTTCGGCCTGCTCGACATCTGGATCGGCGTGAGCGAACTGCTGCACTATCGAGACTATCGCCGGTAGCGCAATGTCAGGGTGTACCCAGCGATATCAGGGTGTACCCAGGCTACGGACTTCAAGTGGCTTTCCAAAGAGAAGCTACCCTGCACATTGCTCCCGAGAGCACGGTGTCGCGGTTATCGGCTTTAGCGCTCTTCGAAAAACGCTGCGGCGCTGTTGCTTTGCTGTCACGGTATGCTGAGTCGATGCAAAGCTCTCCCCCGAAGCATTCCCCGGACAATTCCAGCGCGCACGGCCCCATCGAAGATCCGGCGGGCGGGGTAAGCAAAGCCGCCGGCGATCCTCCAATGTCAGCCGGCGAAGCGGCCAGGCCGGAGCCTGGACAGCTCTCCCAGGCCCCGTTGGCCTACGAAAATGAAGAGTTCGTGAACTCACCGGACGCCCGCATGCTGCGCATTCTGGCGGAATACAACGAGCCCATGGCACGGTTCCGGCGTGAACGCATTCAGGACACCGTGGTGTTCTTTGGCTCGGCCCGTTTTCATGGCCTCGATGTCGCCAGCCAGGAACTGGAGCTGCTGGAGAACACCGGCTCCGTGGAGCCCGCACCCGCCGAGGAGCAGCCGGCGAGCGAAGGGGAGTTGGCCTCCGGCCAGACCACCGAGTTGAAGCGGCAACGCGCCCAGGCCGCGGTGGAGATGGCCCGCTTCTACGAGGACGCGCGCACGCTGGCGCGAATGATGACAGAGTGGTCGATGAAGCTGCCCGGGCGCCGGCACCGCTTCGTCATCACCTCGGGCGGCGGCCCCGGAATTATGGAGGCGGCCAACCGCGGCGCCTGGGAGGCCGGCGGCAAGACCGTCGGCCTCAATATCCTGCTTCCGTTCGAGCAGCGGCCGAATCGCTACATCACTCCCGCGCTGAACTTCAACTTCCACTACTTCTTCATGCGCAAGTACTGGTTTGCCTATTTGGCCAAGGCGCTGGTGGTCTTCCCGGGCGGCTTCGGCACCCTGGATGAAATGTTCGAGGTGCTGACCCTGGACCAGACCCACAAACTAGCCAAGCAGATCACCATCATCATCTACGGATCGAGCTACTGGAAAAAGGTGATCAATCTGGAGTTACTGGCGGCCAAGGGAGCCATCGCGATGAAGGACCTGGACCTCTTCCAGTTCGCCGACACCCCGGAGCAGGCCTTCCAGATTCTCAAAGACGGCCTGACTCGGAATCACCTCGATGGCAGGACAACCGATCCGCGCGAGGGCGGACCGGTCCCGCCAGAGCCCCAGCCCAGCGCCCAGGAACTGCTCGGCCCGGACATCGCCAGGACCCAGAAGTGAAGAGGCGAAACGGCGCTCTGCTAAGCTTTGGCGCTGGCATGCGTAGCCTTCTTAGAGCAAAAGCAGGATAACCGTGCCCTCGGGAAGATTGTGCGAGGTGGCTTTTTGTTGGGGAAAAAGCCACTTGAGGTCTGTAGCCCTGGGGACAGCAACCCTGCTATTGCCCTAAGGGTGCAGTTCACCGATAAAGAGATGGCCGGGCGCGACGCTGAGGTCGGATGCTGCCTGGGGCAGCGACCGGCTGGCCGACGAGGAAAGCGTTGCGACGCTGAGCAGATTGCGCAGGGCGCCGCGGCGCATATGGAGCTGGGCGATGGAGCTCAGCGAAAGCGCGAGCGGCCGGACAGAGAGATTGCAGGCGACCAGAACCGCCGCCGAGGTACGGGAGCCGGCCGGCGCCTGGCGCAGCCAGACCAGAGCATCCACGGAGTCATAATCCAGCACGTCCTCTGCGCCGTTGCGTACCGAGGCGTTCTCGTGGTGCAACTGGATCAGGCGGCGATACAGATTGAGCAGCGAGTTGGGATCGGCGTCCTCGACGGCCACATTGGCAGTCGCAGCGTTGCGAGCCGCAGCCGCAGCCAACACCGGATCGATGTTGCCGCTGGTGAAGCCGGGCAGTGAGTTGGGATCGACCGGCGACGGCGTATCGGAGAGAACGACGTCGGGGAGAGGCGGCGGAGTGAAAAGATTGCGCGGCAGCGGTTTGACGTAGGAGTGGAAGGCGCCGTAGGTGGCTGCGGGTTTTGTGGCCGCGGACTCCGCCTCAGGAGCCTTGGGCTCACGTGTCAGGTTGGTCGGGGTCCACTGCATCAGCGGGCCGGAGCCCCCGGATCCGATCTCAAGCGGTACCCCCTGCCGGGAGACCGCGCCAGCGGAGCCCACAATCGGGATGGTGGCGGAGCGTGGCATGCCAGGCTGCGTCTCCGGCCCGCGCTCGCCGAGTTCCTGGCCATAGTCGATCATCACGGCCGTACGCGAAGCCAGCAATATGGCAGCAGCCGCCCGTTCCAGGCCGCGCTCCTGTGGCGCGGCCTCACTGGGCGGCATCTGGCGGCTCGCGAGCAGCAGGGTGGCCGTGCCGGGAGCGCCGGCCAGCCGGGCCAGCATCTGCTGCCGGAGGCTGGCGGCGTCCGGCGCTGCGAGGGAGAGAGCCGGAGCTACGGTGAGCTGGGCCGCCTGTGCGATCGCCCGCTGCAGAGCGGCGGGTGCGTCCGGAACAGCGTCGGCCACCAGAATGCGATCTCCGGGAAAGCTGTTGGTGAGCCCGCGGAGCTGGGCGACCAAATAGGTCGCCAGCCCCGGATCGGCGAAGGCGGCCAGTGGCCGGGTCGAAACATAGATTCCCGCGGCGCCCTGGTTGAGCCAGGCGCGCGCCTGGGCGAGGTACTGCCCCATGGCGGCGCTGCCCTGGGATGCGGGCGCGCCGAGCGCGATCAGCACACGGAGGTGGTGACTGACCGCCTCGCGCGTGAGGTCGTCAAAGCCATCCAGCGAGGTTGCCGTAAGCGTGGATCCTGCACGGCTCGAGGCCGGCTTCGTATTCCGTGGATTCAGGTCCGGAGCACTGAAATCCAGAACAAGGGCGTCCACACCCAGACTCTGCAGATAGCCCAGACGCTGGATGATGCCGGCCGGATTCCCGCGGCCCTGTCCCGTCCCATCCTGGAAACGCACTGGGTCGATCCGGTAAAAGACCGCGCGGTGCCACCACGGCTCCGGCGTCACTCCGGAGCCGGCCCAGCCGGGCCGCGCCAAAACCTGCGCCGAAGCGGTTCGGCCGGCGCCCAGGAACAGCGAAGAGCTGAGCAGAGCGGTCAGGATCAACGCCAGAGCCGGTGAGGCGAATCGAGACGAAAGACGCAGGCCTTCACTGGCCGGCTTCCCTGCTCGGTCCCCAGAAGCCTGGTTCAGGAGAGTCGATGCCTGGGTAACAAGGCGCCGCTTTACAGTTCGGAATATCGAAGTTTGCATACGTAGGGCTGCCGCTCTGCCCGCGCAATCGATGTGGGGGCACTTCACGGCGACACTTCGATGTTACGCGACCCGCCGCCATACCTTTCCAGCGAACCAATGCGGCTTCTTCACACATCGCGGCTCGGGTTATTTGCGGGGCGCGGCCGAGGGAGGCACCAGGCCATTCAGGCGCAGATACCCGGCCATTTGCGAGTAGTGGTCTTCCAGATCCCCGGTCAGCTCCAGCAGCGCTCGGGCGCGCGGCACGCGGGAACCGCCGAAGAATGTGATCGTCTCGCCCAGCTGCGCGTCCTGCAGGTTCGCCAGCGCCGTACCGCAGAAGTCGAAAGAGGCCTTGATTGCCGCAACCAGGTCCTCCTTCGAGGCGGTCTCGCTTATCGTGAGGGTCCCCGGAGCCGGCGTGCCGGAGAGCATGCCGCAGACATGGCCGTTGGCCAGCGCCACATGCGAGACCAGCTTGCCGAAGGTCATCTGCTCCGGGGTGGGACGATAGGTGAACTTGTCCGCCGGCATCTCCTCGGCGGCCGCCACCATGTTCTTTGCCAGCCGGGTATACATCTGGTTGGCGCTCCAGACGACGGGGTTGGTGGTGGCCCCGGACGGCGGAGCAGCGGGACCCTGCGCGGAGAGGGCCGGCACGGCTGCGAGAGCCAGCATCATCAGTCCAGTGAAGAGTTTCATCGGTTTTGCCTCGTGGTGCAGTCTCTTGCGGTGCTGGTTCGATTCTTTGCAGAGGCGGATTACTTGCCCAGGTAGCTGCGATAGCGGGTCTCCACGACACCGGTGTTGCGCGCCAGTTGCAGCTTGGCCACATTGTACTGGTAGAGAGAACGAACCAGGTTGGCCTGGGCACTGGCGACGTCGGCTTCGGCGTCGACCACCGGGAGGTTATCGTCCACACCGGCGGTGAAGCGAGCCCGCGCGTCGGAGAGCTCCTGCTGGGCCAGCCCTACGTTGCTTTGCGCGACCTTGACCAGCTCCGACGCGGCTTCCACATCCAGCATGGAGGAACGAATCTGGCCATCGATGGCGACCCGGAGATCGGCCTCGCGCTGATGCAGAGCCACCAGTTGGGAATCCACAACCTGCTCCTCGCCACGCTGGCCGGCCTCGCGGAAGATGGGAACGTTGAGCGTGCCCTCGGCACTGAAGACTCCGTGATAGAAGCTGCCAACCTCGCCCAGAACACCGTAGTAACCGTTGAATGCCAGGGTGGGCAAGCGCTGATATTTGACGGCGCGCGACTCCCGTACCGCGAGCTCGATCTGCTGCTCGAGCGAGAGCAGGTCTTTGCGGTGAGCATAGGCCGTCAGCCTGGCAGTATCCAGATCCTCATCCGCCAGCTGGGAGAACGGAGCGGTATCGGTCAGCTCGATCTGCTGTCCGGCGGGGATGCCCATGATCCGGTTGAGCTGGATCATGTCCTTCTCGATCTGGGTCTGCGCCGCGATGGTCTGCTGCTGGCGCTGCTGGTACTCCACCTGGCCGCGCAGCGCATCCAGATTGGTTCCGACTCCGGCGTTGTGTTCGGCCGCGGCCTGCTCGAACACGGTCTTCGCGGAACGCTCCTGGGCGTGCGCATTCCGCAGGTTGGCCTGATCGGCAAGCACCTGGAGATAGGTCATGCCGACGTTCAGCACAACGTCGCCTCGGTCCGTGAGAGTGTTCAATTCCACGACGGCTGTCTCATGCTTCGCGCCTAGGTACAGCTCCAGGTCGGGAAGGTTGAACAGTACCTGATTGGCGCTGATCTGCGCCTCGGCGGTGTTCACCTTGACGATCGTGGCAATGGTGTAGCCGGCGGGAATCAAACCGGTAGCCGCCACTTTCGAGAGGAGGCTGGGCTTGAACCCCAGGGCGGACAGGTCGATCTCCTGCGCGTTCGCCTCTCCCGTTGCGCTGAGGTTCGGGATCAGCGCTGCAAAGATATTCAGCGTGTAGCCCTTGACGGCTCGCTCGTTGCCGCGATCGTAGCGCAGACGGATATTGCGCTCCAGACCATACGAGATGGCATCGTCCAGGGAAAGACGCAGGGGCTCATCCTTGGGAAACTCGATGACGGCCCCGCCCGGTCCCGGCAGGGTGGACGCTGCCATGAAGGTCGCGCCGGAGCCGGCCGGCCGGCCCAACTTCTCGTCGCGGGCCGCCAGCACGGCGCTGGGCGCCGAGGGCAGCGACTGGGCTGCGGCCTGCGTTGAGGGCGGCTGCTGGGCGGCCCCGGGCAGCGAGATCCAAAGGATGGATGCCGCCAGGGTCGCCAGGGTCCAGCGGCGGCCCTCCTTGAGGCGCGGCCGGGTGGGAATCCGCGGCCTTGCCGGAGTACGCGGGCTTGCGGAGAGCGCGAAAGGGGTCGAGCCTCTGGAGAGGCGATGGAGGTCAGACTTGATCACTGCCATTTAGATTGTCATGCAGGGTGGCGAGATGCGAAATCGTCGCCGCCAAGGAAAGATTCTCGCGGGGAAGATTCTCGGGAAAATTTTCGACGCCTCCCACGGCCCTCCCCATTTCACTTGCCGGCATTGAGAATCCGGGCGGCTTGCTCCAGCGTATCGGCAGAGGACGGCCGCCAGTCCGTCTTCTGCTCGTCCTCCTGCTGCCCTATATTCTTGAAGAGCAGAGCGTGGCCGCCAATATGGACGTTCGTCTGGGTGATCTGCCAATGCCCTCCCCCGACCAGGCGGCGTTCCACGTCGAAGGTCCCGCCCTTGTTGAGCTTACCGAGAATTCCCCAGCCGATCAGGACGTCGGTGCTCAGCTCCCCGCGGAGAGTGCGAATGCGATTGCCATCCCGCGCAATCAGCACCTCGCCCTCCATGGCTCCCATGACGCGCGACTGCATGTCGGGCGGGTTGAAGCGCGAGTTGGGAGCGAATTTGAGAGTAGTGAACTCGGGAGTCTGGCCGGTCATCGTCCAGATGAACGCCTCCGGCAGCATCTGGAGCAACTCAGCAGCCTGGGCATCGTCGTGGCTGGCGTTTCGGCGGGCCCGCTGCTGGGCCGCGGTGTCGTGGATGTAGTCGTCGATGCGCCGGGTTTCGGCCTCTTCCGCGCCGTCGGTGAGCGGCCTGCCGTCGAGTTCGATCATGCGTCGCAGCACGCCCTGCCGCGTCTCCACGGTGTCGTACAAGGCGTCCTTATCGGACGTCTTGTCGCTGTCTCGGTACATCCAGATGCTTTTGTCGGTTCGATTGGCTTCGATCTCCGCGGCCATCGCGGTCCGGAGCGCCTGCAGGGCCTCGGGCTGCGAGCCTTGAGCCTCGGGCTGCGCACCCTGCGCCGCAAACTCTGTACGGATCTCTGAGCCAGCAGCGGCAGGCGCGAACCCGGGAGCCTGCGCCATAAGCACCAAAGCCGCTGCGACGGCGAGAATCGAACCGGATGAGGGATTTCGCCGGATTTGCTGGATGAGTCGAATGGATGCTCCTGGAGACCTGCTTTGAGTTCCGAACAAGCCCTTTGAGTTCCGGCCAAGTGCTAGAGCATTTTTGCTTTTACTGTGAACTGGAATCAGGCGTGCAGTGTCGGTTTCTTCGGGGAAAAACGACGTTGAGGTCGGCGGCTTCGGTCCACACCTAAAGCAAAAATGCTCTAGGAGCAGGCGCCGCATCGGTTCCGCGAGCACGCAAATAGAAGCACCGGCCCATGGCTCGCCAGTATAGCTGGTCGGGGTTACTCCGGAGTCCCCTTCCCGTCACTCCGGAATGACCTTCACGAAGATGCCGTCGGGCAGGGTGTGTCCGCCCAGCAGGTGAATCGCACCATCGCGGGTGAATCCACGCAGCATCCCCGGCGGCGCCCCCGTTGGGGACGCACCTGAAGTTCGCGCCCGTACCGCCGTCTCGACCCGTGGGGGCGCTCCGGCTGAAGTCAGGTTCTTCTCCGACCCCATATTCTGCGTTTCGGCCTTCTGCGATTCGGCCTTCTGCACCCCCGACGCACCCGCCGTACCGGGAGAAAGCGTGGCCCGCGCAGGGACCTCCCCAAACGCGCTGGCGGCACGCGGCCCATCGGAGTTGCGCCCGGTACCCCGATCCATGGCCTGATTGGCGAGCCGGTCCGCGTCTTTGTTCTTGTGCCGGAGCGCATGGGTGATCTCAAAACGGTCGAGCTGAGCGATACGGCCGCGGGCCTGCTCCCAGAGCGGGCGCAGGTCGGGGGAGTTGACCTTGTATCGGCCCTGGATCTGCCGCACCATCAGCAGCGAATCGGAGACCACGCGCAGGCGGGGCTGCTGCTGCTCCAGCGCCCACTGCAGGCAGGCCAGCAGACCGGCGTACTCCGCGTAATTGTTCGTGCGGATCCCAAGGAACTCGCTCAGCTCCGCCAGCAGCCGGCCGGATGAATCCTGGAGGACGGCACCGTAGCCGGCCGGCCCGGGATTTCCCCGGGCGCCACCGTCGCAATGGGCCGTGACCCACCCGATAGACGGGGAGGTGGATGGGAAATCATCGCCGAAGAGGCTGGAGGAACCCGCGGAAGAAGGCACGACCTCCAGTGTATTGAACTCGGTGGCTTTTCCCAAGAAACGCCACCCTGCACCCCGGGGGCATGTTTCCCCCTGTTTTTGCCCTGGGCTGCGAAAGAAGTCGCAATGCGACTCCGGTCAGGTTCCCCACGCAAAGCACCGGCGGCGGCTATACGCTACGCTGTTTTCAGGAGAGTGCATGACCCCGGCCGCCCCGCTAGATGCTTCCCTGCAGGAAACAGCGGCGCCGGATACGCCCCTGCTGGAAGCCCATAATCTGGTCAAGGAGTACGGCCCGGTGCGGGTGGTCGACAATGTCTCGCTCGAGCTCAGGCGCGGCGAAACGCTGGGCCTGGTCGGCGAATCCGGCTCTGGCAAGAGCACCGTGGCGCGCATGCTGCTCCGCCTCATCGAACCCACCTCCGGCCAGATCACCTACCGGCCTGCACTTGAGGGCCGCACCCGCAGCTTCGACCTGCTGCACGTCTCGCCACGTGAGCTGGGTCATCTACGCCGCCGCCTCGCCATTGTCTTCCAGGATCCTTACGCCGCGCTGAACCCACGCATGACGGTGCGCCAGATTATCTCCGAGCCTTTTGCCATTCATCATGAGCGAAACAGCCGCCTCACCGAGATGCTCGCCGAGGTGGGCCTGGAGCCGTCCGCACTGGCGCGTTATCCGCATGAATTCTCCGGCGGCCAGCGCCAGCGCATCAACATTGCACGCGCGCTGGCCCTGCGCCCGGACCTGCTGGTCCTCGATGAGCCGGTGAGCGCGCTCGACGTGTCGGTCGGCGCGCAGGTCATCAACCTGCTGCGCGGCCTTCAGCTTCGCTACGGCCTAACGTTCCTGTTCATCTCGCACTCCATGCCGCTGGTGCGCTATCTCTGTCACCGGGTCGCGGTGATGCAGCGCGGCCGGGTCGTGGAGACCGGTACCTGGAAAGAGGTCTGCGAGACCCCCCGCCAGGCCTACACGCAGCGGTTGCTCGCCGCCACACCCGAGCTGCCGCGGGCCTTCGAGAACTCTTAATCGACTTCAGCAAGCCGACTCTATCTTGCCGCAGAACCCTGCTTGCCGGCTTCAACGTC
>CAXUIM010000128.1:0-11179 GCA_964250885.1 uncultured Acidobacteriaceae bacterium
CGACCCCTGCCACACCACCGTGCGAACGGGTCCGTACACGGCGGTTCGAGACGTTTCGCTAGTAGTTCTCGAACAGTGAGGGAAGTCCGAGCGAGCGGAAGTAAGCATTCGATGCTCCCACGGAGAGAGCTTTGGCGCGGGCCAGGTACCAGGGGCCGCGGCCACTGCCAGCCGTGTTAGCGGCCAGATGCGGTCGTACTCCCAGTTGCAGCAACGCAGCCCGGCGACGGCGTGGCTGTTTCAGGTGCTCGCCGAGCTGGTCGAACGTAGTTCCATCCGATGCCCGGAGCACCCTTATTCGCCTTGACTCGTCGTAATGCTTCCTTCAAGTTCTCTCGCTCAACGATCTCCTCCATCCTTCGATCTGTTCCAGCTGGGCTTTCGGGCGCACTCGTTGATCGCCCGCTGGGAAGGAGTAACTGAACTTGGTGCCGGGGCGGGCCGGAGAACGAAATCTCCGAACGATCGTTGCCGGTTGCCGAAGTGCGGATGGTGCGGATAGCTTCGGCGTCCTGGATTTCTAGCCTGCAAGGCTTTGAGACCTCCAGGAGAGAGAAGTGATGCGACAAACACACTCCCCCCAGGCACGGCGCCGCACGGTTCTTCCCGTATGGCAGGCGCCTCCATGCCCGAACCAAGTCAATCTCACAAGGCGGGCGCAGTGCGCCCGAGGTGACCAGGTCCGCCCGCTCATAGCCGGCGCTTGGTGGACGGAACTACCAGCTCTGTTCTGTAATCTGAGATGGAGGGTTCGCATGCCAAGGGGGGATGAGCTTACCGCAACAGGGCAGATCTTCGCAGCTCCCCAACTAGCCCGCATCGTCATCGTCACCGGGGACGACCACTGTTCCAGAATCCGTCAGACCATTGCCTCCCAGCGGAACCTCGACAGCTATCATCGTGCCGTGGCCGAAGCCTGATCGGACCTTGAACTCGCCGCCTAGCAGGTGCGCCCGTTCCGCCATTCCAGTCAACCCGAAACCGCCTAGCGCAGCCTTGGCGGAGCGAACTCCCGGCGCGAAGCCTCGACCATTGTCGTGGATAGTAAGCAGCATACGCTCTTTGCTCCGCTCGATGCGGATCCTCACCTCTGTTGCATCAGCGTGCCTCAGGATGTTGTTTATCGATTCCTGCACAATCCGATAGAGGTTGATATTCATCTCTTCTGGAAAGAGGTCGTCGATGTTATCCAGTTCCGAGTAGAAGTGAATACCAGATGATTTGGAAACAGACCGGATGATGCCTTCTATCGCTTTGCTGAGCCCCAAGCGATCCAGCTGAAACGGGCGCAGATTGTAAGAGATCTCCCGCGTTTCCTGAATTGCCAACCCCGCTTCAGAGCTGATCTCCTCGATCATTTGTGCGTGGGTATCCGGGGACCCCGTTTTCGCCAGCGCTCGGAGGGAAAATAGGGCGAGATTGTTTATTACGACAAGACGCTGCCCGAGACTGTCGTGGAGTTCCGCCGCGATGCGCTTGCGTTCGCCCTCTTGCGAGGCGATCAGTTGTTGCGAGAAGGCGTGCTGGAGGGCCTGCTTACGCTCGAGTTGCGATACACGATAGCGCCACGCGAGCGCCAGAAGCGCTAAGAAGACAAAAGCCGCGAGTAAGGCAAACCACCATGTTTCATAGTACGGCGCATTTACTGTGATCGCCAGACTCTGCCCTTGAAAGTTCCAGACGGAATCGCTGTTTTCAGCGATGACCTGGAATACGTACTTCCCCGGCGGGAGATGTGAATAATACGCAGTGCGTCGCGATCCCGCGTCCACCCAATTCGTGTCCAATCCGGTCAGCTTGTACCTGAAGCGAGTTTGGTCGGCCTTGATGAAGCTCAGCGCGGTGTATTGAATCTCCAGGTTGTCTTTGCCCGGAGGAATGCGCATGGGGCTCGTCACCGGCATGGGAACACGATCGAGCAGGGATGATTCGATTACGACAGGAGGCGGCTGCCGATCGATGAGGATATTGTTCGGGTCGATGACGGCAGCACCATCCTGAGTAGGAAACCAGAGTCTTCCGTCGCGGGTCTTCGTACCCGCAGGCCAGATGCCGCCGTTGCATTCGAGATCGAGAAGACCGTCGATCTTTCCATAAGCGACGGAGGTCACCCTATCGCGTTTTCCGGCCGCAAACTCGTTCAACTCCCGCTTGCTTACGCGATAGATGCCCCGGTTGCAACTTATCCAAAAAAACCCGTGGGCATCTTCGAGAATCTGGAAAACGCCTTCGCTGAACAGCCCGTCGCGTATGCTGTAGCGAGTAAACCTTCCATTCTGAAAGCGCGCCAGCCCGCCGTCGTAAGTGCCAATCCACAGCACCCCGGCGCTATCTTCATAAAGTGACCAGATGGTGTTGCTGGGCAATCCGTCGTGCTCGGTCCAGCGCGTGAAGTGGCCGTTGCGCAGCCGGGTGAGGCCACCGGACCCGCCGATCCAGAGGTCGCCCGAGGCGCCCTCGACGATTACGTGGATGTCTCTGGCCGCTATACCGTCTCTGGGGGTGAACACCTGTGTGGCGCCGTCCTTGAGGCGCACCAATCCTTCGGTAGTCCCGAACCACAGCGCACCTTCGCGATCCTGGTACATCGCTTGCACGAGCGCACCGGCGGGTAAAGCTGGCTCCGGCGGAGCTCGAAATCGTCCGTGCTCAAAAACCCGCAGCCCTCCATGCGAGCCGACCCAGAACCGGCCGCTGCGGTCCTGATAAAGCGCGGTCACGAGCGGGAGCGAGAATCCGTCGGCGGCCGTGTAGTTGACGAAACGCCGACCGTCGAAGCGGCTGACCCCGGTATGCCATGCGCCAATCCAAACTGCGCCAGCGCGATCCTGGTAGATCGCGTAGACGTCGCGGTCGACCAGTCCCTGTTCCTTCGAGTAAACATGAATGGATTGGCCTTGCAGACGGTATAGTCCCTCGCCTTCGGTGCCAAGCCAGAGATTCTGCTGGCGGTCCTCATAGAAGCGGCGTACGGGAATGCTCATCGTGCGCCCAGACGAGACGAACTCCAGGGTACGGTTCAGATACCGATCGAGGCGCATGGTCCAGACCTGTCCGTGATGCCCGATATAGGTAACGGTAGGACTTGCGTTGGCCTTGACTGGATGGTCCACACCATCGGCGGTGATCCTGGTCTCTCTGCCATCGGCGGCCTGGAGCCATACGGCTCCGCTCTGGTCCAGGGCCGCATTCTGGATGGTTGCTGCAATCAGCCAGCGCGGCAGCGGATAGGTGCGGAAGTGGCCATCGATAAAGCAATGCAGACTGGTCGTATCAACCGCCCAAAAGCCCGCATTGTCCCAGAGAAAGGATTGGTACCGAAGGCTCACGCCATGAGGCGTGACGTCGAAAAACCGGGCCGCCGCCTCGTCCCAACGGGCGATGCGGTTCGACGACAGGATCCACAAGTTGCCGGCGTCATCGCCTGTGAGGGCGTTGACGAGGCTGCCTGGAATGCGGTCGACGGCGCCATACGCGTGGAAAGCTCCGTGACGATAGCGCGTGAGGCCGCCCTCGGCCCCATTGTCAAGCCAGAGGCTGCCATCCTTGCCAGAATACATCGACCCGAACTGGTTCGAGGTGATGCTCGGCGTGTTGCTCTTGTTGAAGAGGACGAAGCGAACGCCGTCGAAGCGGACGAGTCCGTCGAGGGTAGCGATCCAGAGATAGCCATCGGGCGTTTGCGCGATGCCCCGGATCAGATTCTGCGGCAGGCCATCCTCGACCATCCAATGGTCGAAGCCGTACTGCGCGCGAGCCACGGTACTGAGGCAGACTGATGCGATCAGCCATGTCACTAGAAGAGCAAGATGCAAAAGCCTGGAAGGCGGTGAACATTCACCAGGTCTTCCAGGTGCGTGAAGATCAACATCAGGGCACGCAGCTGGACTCAACATTGACACTTCCGATCCTTTCGCGGCAGATACAACGCCGGCAGGGTCGCTCCTGCGCTGCGTGTGCTTTTACAGGTCTGCCATTCGGTTAAGACCCCGCCTCGTTTGCCCCATCCCACTGGATCCCTACCATTCATCCTAGCCGCATCGCTGGGCTCAATGGCGCGTGTGGAAGCTCACAGCCTCGTGTGGAATGCCCACAGCCTCGGCTGGTTCCACATACAGCGCAATGTAACAGCACACACATTTCGTGCAGCATCCCCGGTATTTTTCGCGACATTTCTCCTACTCTCAATCAGGCACTGTTGCATTAAGAGACCATCTGCATCCGAGGTCGGAATCCGGAGCGCTACGATAAGGGACGTTCAGGCGTCGTCGTTTCCCGGTCGAGATCATCCTGCTTTGTGTTCGCTGGTAATGCAAGTACGGGATCTCGTACCGGAACTTGACGGAGATGATCCAGGAGCGCGGCGTGGAGATAGACCCGACCACGATCATGCGCTGGGTTCAGCGCTATGCGCCTGAGCTTGAGAAGTGGGTACGAGCCTACCAAAGGCTATGGCTCCACGTCCTGGCGAGTCGACGAGACCTACGTCAAGCTGGGCGGACGTACCTTCGACGTGCAAACCGCTCATCGGCTTCGACTGTCTTCCGCAGGCCAGCGTAGCGCTGCTGAGTTAGCTCGCCTCGTCCCTGCAGCGGTTTTAGGTTGGCCACGAAAAGCGAAGGCCTCCCGCTTGGGGAGGCCTTCGCGGACCGAACGACGTCGGAGAGAGAGGCTAGTCGGTCACGCCGCCCTGAGCCCGCTTCTCCTGAATGGCCTCGTTGGCTTTCCGAGCGCCCAGTGCTTTCTGCACCCACATGTCGGCCTGAGCGATATCCGCCTTGCGAGCCGCATCGTCGCCGCACTCGAGGTCGGCTTTCCGGCGATAGGTCAGGTTCAGGTACTGCATGGCATCCTCATAGTTCGTCCGTGTGTCGACAGCGGCCTGCAGATACTTCAGCGCCTGACTGATCAGGTCGGCATTGGCTGCGACCAGCTTGGCGCAGACATCCTTGGACTTTTTGGGATTGCCATTGCCATCGTCCGTCATGCCGGCTGCCCCCAGAATGTCGGTCGCATGCTTGTAGGCCTGGGTCCAGTCGATGACACCGAGGGTGTAATCGGCTTCCGCATCGCGCGGATCGATGGCCAGAATCTTCATCTCGTCGGCCTTCGCCTGATCGTATTTCTTGATGTTGCGATCAATCGAGGCGACCTGGCGAAGGGCGTCGACGTCGTTGGGATTCTTGGACAGCACGAAGTTGAAGCCATCCAGCGCCTTCTGAGCCACCTTCAGGTTGTCCGGCGTGTCCAGGTTGGGGACAACCTGATAGCTGTAGGCCGTCGCCAGATACAGCCGCGCCGCATCGTAGTTGGGGTCAAGCTGAATGGAGTTCTGAAAGTGGTCCACAGCCTGCTCGTACTGGCCTTCCTTGAAGGCATTCACACCCTTCACCAGTTGATCGCGCGCGCGCAGCTTGGAACAACCGACCGTGCTCGCGAGCACCAGCAGAAGTGCTGCGCTTGCAGTGATTCGTGCGCTGTATTTCATCAGAGAACCCTTCCCCTTCGACTAAATCGCCCTCGGCCCCTGCGAGCGCTTCAGGTCGCAAATCATAAATGGTAGCCGTGCAATAGGATTGTAACGGCACGGCTGAAAGTTTTACCAGAGCGGCGTACAAGCAGCAAGCTCGGGCAAGGGAACGCTTACAGACAATCTGCGGCCGGTTGCCAGGATGTGAAGCCGCCCCAGAATTGTAACGCTAAAAATTGCCGGTGTCGGAGATCAATAGGTCTTTGAGCAGCAAGAAAAACGTCAGGGTTCGAAGCATCAGGAACGGTGGAGGCAAGTAAATGGCGGTATCCCAGTGGACGGCGGAGCAGATTCCCTCACAGGCAGGCAGGATTGCGCTGGTCACAGGGGCTAACAGCGGCATCGGGTATCAGGCGGCCCTGCAGTTGGCAAAGCACGGAGCGTATGTTCTGCTGGGCTGCCGAAACCGGGCCAAGGGAGAGGCGGCGCTGCAACGGCTGCGCGGCGAAGCCCCTGGCGCGAGCGCAGAGCTGGCGGAGTTGGACGTCGCGTCGTTGGCTTCCATCCGCGCCTTTGCGGCGGAGTTCGCCGCGAGCCGGCGTGTCCTCGACTTGCTCCTCAACAACGCCGGGGTGATGGCGTTGCCACGCCGCGAGCTCACCCCGGACGGCTTCGAGCGGCAGTTCGGCACCAATCATCTGGGACATTTTGCGCTTACCGGGCTCATGATCCCGCAGCTTCTCGCCTCCCCCGCTCCGCGCGTGGTGACGGTCGCGTCGCTGGCGCACCGCAACGGAAAGATCGAGTGGGACAATCTGCAGAGTGAGAAGCACTACATACCGTGGGATGCGTACAACAGCTCCAAGCTGGCCAACCTGCTGTTCGCAACCGAGCTGGATCGCCGGGCGCGGGCGGTGCATAGCCGGCTGGTGAGCATACCGGTGCATCCCGGCATCGCAAGGACCAGCATTTTCGACAACGGCCCGGGCGCCACGGATCTCAAGAATATCGCGCTGAAGATTCTGGCTCCGGTTCTGACGCAGCCGGACGATGCTGGCGCTTTGCCGACCCTCTATGCCGCCACGTCGCCGCAGGCCAAAGGGGGCGAGTACATCGGACCGGGTGGGTTCAAGGAGATGAAAGGTTCACCGGCGGTGGTCCAGCCGATGCAGCCCCTCGATGAAGCGACAGCCCTGCGGCTGTGGACTACATCGGAGCGGCTCACGGGTGTCGTGTACCCGCCTCTGAATCAGTGAACAGGCCCGCTGCCGCGCAGCGAAACGTACGAAGGCCCCGTCCATCACAGGAATTTTAAGTCGCAGTGAACCCTCCCGGACTTCGCCAGAAAAGGTTCTGACGAGATTACTTGCGGGCGGCCGGCTTTCGCTTGGCAGCGGCCTTCTTGACCGGCAGCCGCTTGGTTGCGAGGCGCTTGGCGGCCGACTTCTTGGCGGGAGCCTTGGCGGCGGTGTCGGGAGCCGCGGCGCTTGAGAGCCGTGCCAGCTTGGCCGCATGTGTCTCCAGCAGCTTCTCAATCTGGCGGATCAGCACGGCCGTCTGCATGGGTTTCACCAGCATCTTGTCGGCGCCCATATCCTGCCAGTCGTCCTCGGGGAAGGCGGTCAGCAGGGCTACCGCGGGGTGATACGCCGCTGTACGCGCCGCCTGAATCACCTCCCGGCCTGCCGCATCGGACTCCATGCGCATGTCGGTGATCACCATCTGATACTCGCGCAGCTTGATCTTCGATTTACCCTCACGCGCGGAGGCGGCCGTATCCACGTCGAAGCCGCTGATCTCCAGCACAGCCTTCATGGTAAGCAGTACGGTAACTTCATCATCGACCAGCAGCACGCGGCGTTTTGCCAAGGGAATCTCTCCTGAAGAATAGCTGTGCGGGACGGTCAGGCTTTACCCGCTTCTACGCCCGCGTGCAACCGATCTATGTTCGCAGTTTGGCTGGTGCCATGCAAGCGGTGCGGCACGATGATCCAGGCTCGCTGCGCGGTTCACCAGCATGCGGCCCAGCGCAGAGCGGCTCTCTTGCTGGCGGCCACGATCTTCACCCCACGCCGGAAGCCGCGAACCGGATCCGGGAGCCGCGAGCCGGGAGCGGTGGCCCTTGCATGCGGCGCGAAGCGGGCTTAGCCTAGCGCGTATGAGCGCTTCCCTTGTATTGATCGTTGGCGGCGGTCCCACCGGTATGGCGCTGGCGATCGAGCTTCGCCGCGCCGGGCTCAATGTTCGAATCATTGATAAAGCGAGTCACCCGGCGCAGCACTCCCAGGCGCTGGTCGTGCAGTCCCGCACCCTGGAGCAGTTTCAGCGCTACGGCATCGCGCGACAGGCGATCGCCCAGGGACGAAAGCTCACCGGCGCCCATATCTACGGCGACGGCAAGCAGATTATCTCCGTCTCGACGGAGCGCATCCCGAGCCGATATCCCTATCTGCTCTTCATCCCCCAGAGCGAGACCGAGGCCCTGCTCAACCGGTACATGGAGTCGCTCGGCGTTCCCATGGAGCGCGAAACCGAGTTGATCTCCTTCACCCAGCAGGGCTCGGGCGCGGAGTCCGGGATCCTGGCTACGCTGCGGTCGAAGGGTGTGGAAGAGACGGTCAGCGCGCGCTGGATTGCAGGCTGCGACGGCGCCCACAGCACCGTTCGGTCTCTGCTTCAAATTCCCTTCGAGGGGGAGAGCATCGGCCTCTCGTTCTTTCTGGGCGACCTGGAGATCGAGGGGCCGGACGCGCCCTCCAACGACGCTGCGGTCCACCTCCATGAAGGCAATGTCGTCTTCATGGGCCGGCTTTCCGAGACGCTCGTCCGGCTTATCGTTGCGTTGCACTCCGAGCCGGGCAAGCCATCCGGCCAAGCCTCGAGCAACCAGCCCTCGAGCCCGGCCCCCTCTCAGGATTTGCAGGAGGAGCTCACCCTGCAGCAGTTCCAGGCGGCTGTGGATCGCGCCGGCATTCGGGTCAAAATCAAATCTTCGCAGTGGATGACGCCCTTCAATGTGAATGACCGCCAGGCGCAGCATTATCGCGTGGGCAATGCGTTTCTTGCCGGCGATGCCTCGCACATCCACTCTCCGGTCGGCGGGCAGGGAATGAACACCGGCATCCAGGATGCAGCCAATCTCGGGTGGAAGCTGGCCGCCGTGGCGAACGGAGCGGATCCGGCGCTTCTGGACAGCTATGAGGAAGAGCGTCTGGCCGTGGGAAAGGACCTGCTTCGATTCACCGGCGCCGCGCTCAAGCTGGCCACCACAGCCAATCCGGTGCTCGAATCGATCCGCAACGCGCTGGCGCCGATCGTGACCCGCTTGACTCCCGTTCAGAGCGCCGCGACCGGTTTCATCTCGGAGAGCTCCATCAACTACCGCTCGTCCTCCATCGTGGTGGACCACGGAGGCGACGGAAGCCTGCGTGCCGGAGACCGTCTCCCCGACCTCTCCTTGAAGTCTCTGGATTCCCTGACCTCCCTGAACTCCCCGGACGGCGCAACTCTGCTCGATCGGTGGCAGGAAGCCCGGCCCCTGGCCCTCCTGCTCGAGCCCACGCCGGACGAGGAAGTTGCGTTCTCCCAGGTGCTTGCAAGGACAAAGCGAGTTGTCGTTCGCACCCGCCAACTCGATGATTCGGGCCGGCATGCCTTGGGTATCCGGCCGAAACTGCTGCTCCTTCGTCCCGACGGGTACATCGGCTTCCGCGTTCCGTTCACGGCCGCCGGCGCTCTTCCTTCCTGGATTTGACCGCTGCGGCCGCTGCCGCCCGTACCGCCCGAGCTTTGATCCATTCGCCCATCGGAACAGGCACGTCCTTTGTCCCGCCAATGCTATACTCGCGAGTGCTTCGGTCTCCGCTGTTTTCGCAGGCGGCCGCGACAATCCCTTTGAAAACCTGGCCGTCCAACCGGCGTGCCCTGGAGGTTCACCTATCCCGCCATTAGACAAACGCTCCGTGAAAAGTTTCATCCGCACCAACGAACGCATTCGCGCACGTGAGGTGCGCGTGATCGACGAAAACGGCGAGCAGCTCGGCGTCATGCCCCCGTTCGAAGCTCTGAAGATGGCCCGAGAGCGATCGCTCGATCTGGTCGAGATCTCGCCCAACGCCGTACCGCCTGTTTGCAAAATCCAGGACTACGGCAAGTACCTGTACGAGAAGGACAAGAGCGAGCGCGCCGCGCGCAAGAAGCAAAAGGTCATCGTGATCAAAGAAGTTAAATTCTCGGTCACGGTGGACGAGCACGATTATCAAACCAAGAAGAACCAGGCCGTGCGCTTCCTCGGCGAGGGAGACAAGGTCAAGGCCAGTCTGCGCTTCAAGGGCCGCCAGATGGCGCACCGCGATCTCGGCTACAAGATCATCAATCGACTGATTATGGACATCGGCGATTCCGGTACGGTGGAGTTCATGCCGCGTATGGAGGGCACCACGCTGCACGCGATTCTGGCTCCCACCAAGAAGGCCGAAGCTCCCGCGCCACCCAAGCCAAAGCCGATGCCGGCGGCCGCGCCGGCGGTTCCCGTATAAGCGCTCTCAGGCCCTCAAGGGCCTCCGCTGTTGTTTTCCGAGATTGCGTTCCAGGCCCGCTCACATTGGTTGCTGCCCTTCACTTGCTCGCCGCCGGCAGCTTGATGCGGTGGAGGAGAGGCACGTTCCTCTACGAGCGGTGTATCAGCGAGCCAGCCTCGATCAGAGCAATAACAGGGGCACGACGCCCTCGGAAGAAATGTGCAGGGTGGTTTTTCTTGAGAAAAGCCACTTGAGGTCCACAGCCCTGGGTACAGCGCCCTGATATTGCTTAGGGCACTGTCTTTCGTTCGAGATCGTTGTTACGCACTGCTGAATCGGCAACTCCGACGAACGAATCCGCGGTGCCGTAATACATCCACCATCGGTCCTTGAAAAGCACCAGGCCCTCCGTAAAGACGGTGCCGGACGCATACTGTCCGGCCCTTTCAAACGGCAGTTCCGGTTTCAGATAGGGATGGTCTGTGCGGGCAAGCAGGAGGGAAGGATCCTTGCTTGAAAACAGTGCCTGCCCGGCGGAGTACGCGTTCGGGCTGACGGTCGGATCGCCGCCGGTCGTTGCATTCTTGCCGTTATAGAAGACCACGATGCCTTCCGGCAGCAGCAGGGGTGGCGCTCCGACCTCGGGGAAGCCACTGTCGAATAAGCCGGGCCGGGCCGCAAGCAGCACCCTGGGCCTGCCGGCCGCATCTTCCACGGGGCTCCAATGGATCAGGTCCGGCGAGGTGGCCAGCCGGACCTCGATCTCGCCCCAGTACATCCAGTAGAGTCCGTTCAGCCGGGCGGCGACTAAGCGGCCATCGACAATCCTGGTGAGAATGCCGGCGGACTTATACGCCAGATCTTTGTACCTGCCCCCTGCGGCGTCCGCAAAGGCCGGTCCATGTTTCTGCCAATGCAGCAGATCTTTTGAGGTGGCAATCCCGACGGTGTAGGTCTTGCGATTCCATTGCGTGTAGGCCAGCACGAAGGTGCCATCCTCCGCCTGCACCAGGCGAGGATCCTCAACCCCACCGGGCCATTCTCTACCTTCCTGCTCGTCCTTTGCCGGAAAGAAGACGGGCGCCGGCAGCTCGCTGAAGTGCGTGCCGTCCATGCTTGTAGCCAGTCCCAGCCGGGAGGTGTGGCCGCCGATCATAGCGGATCCGCTGTCGTCCTCGGCGCGGTAGAG
>CAXUIM010000129.1:0-11128 GCA_964250885.1 uncultured Acidobacteriaceae bacterium
GTGTCCTTCCAGTACGGCGCATACAAGCCGGAGAACGCCGGCACAAAGTACACGCCCCCGTTGTTCTCCACCGATTGAGCCAGCGACTCGATCTCGTTACTGGTTGCGATTAGCCCAAGGTTGTCGCGCAGCCACTGAACCAACGCCCCCGTGACCGCGATGCTTCCTTCCAGCGCATACACCGGGCGGTCCTTGCCGAATCGATAGGCTACCGTCGTCAGCAAGCCGGCCCGGGATGAGATGGGTTGCGTTCCCGTATTCATCAGCAGGAAGCAGCCTGTCCCGTAGGTGTTCTTCGAATCGCCGGGCCGTAAGCAGGTCTGTCCCACCAGGGCCGCCTGCTGATCTCCAAGGAGGCCAGCGACTGGCAGGCCCTGGAGCGACGTCAAAGCCAGATCTCCAAACATTTCGCTGCTGGAGTGAATGGCCGGCAGCATCGCCCGGGGAACGTGGAACAGCGAAAGAGCTTCTTCATCCCAGTCGCAAGTCTCCAGATGCATCAACTGGGTGCGGCTTGCGTTGGTGACGTCCGTCGCGTGTACGCCGCCGTTGGGTCCTCCGGTGAGGTTCCAGAGCAGAAAGGCGTCGATGTTGCCGAAGAGGAGCTCGCCGCGCTCGGCTCGCGTCCGCGCCCCCGGCACATGATCGAGAATCCAGGCAAGCTTGAACGCGCTGAAGTAGGTGGAGAGGGGAAGTCCACAGCGTTGCCGTATCCGCTGCTCCACACCTTCACGACGGCGGCGCTCCACTTCGTCCGCCACGCGCGTATCCTGCCACACGATCGCGGGATACGCCGGCTCCCCGGTATTCCGGTCCCAGACTACGACTGTCTCCCGTTGATTCGCGATTCCCAGACAGGCAATCTGATGGCGAGATGCGCCGGAGATTGTCAGGCCCTCCTCGATCACCGCGAGGGTGTTGCGCAAGATCTCGAGAGGATCATGCTCCACCCAGCCGGGCTGCGGGAAGTGCTGCGCATGCTCGCGCTGCGCACAGGCGAGAATCTCCCCGCGTCGATCGAACAGCATGAAACGTGTGCTGGTTGTGCCCTGGTCCAGTGCGGCCAGCAGGTGGGGCGTGGACGTCATCGCCATGTTTGCAGAGGTACTTCCTTAAAAGGTTTTGTGGTCGAGTCAGAAGTCATAAGTCAGCGCGTCATGAGTGGAATCGTGTGCAGCTGGATGCGCACCACCTGCGGCGGTGCATCGGCTCTGAAGTTCAATCCGCGGTCTGTCTGGTCTCCGTTCCAGATGCGGCTCATCTGCCATACCCCATTCACGTACTGGCCCTCCTCCGCGCGGAGGATCTCAAGCTGCAGATTGTGAGCCGCGGCATACTTGTCGTTGAGCCGGAAGCTGACGCTGGCATCGTCTCCGGTGACCAAGAACTCAAGGGCTCCAGTCTGGGCGACCAGGGCCCGGCCGTTCGTATCGGTGGTGCCGGGCGGTTGTTCCCCGTCCTTCTGCGGGAATCCGAACGAGGCGACCGCCTCCACATCACCGAAGGAGAGAGATTCGCGCGCTTCTCCCGGGGTTTCGACGGCTGTCCGCAGCTTGCTCTGAAAGTTCAGCTTGGCCAGCACGCCTTCCATGGGCGCCAGTGTGGTGAAGTCACGTGATAGCCACTCCGGCATCTCGGTACCCTTCAAGGTCCAATGCGTGTAGTCCACGCCGAAGGGCGAAAAGCCGATAGCGCCGGCTCCGAGCGCATAGTAGAGATTGCGTCCAAAGCCGTGACTTAAAGCTGTCTCGGGGATGAACAACGCATTGTCCGGCCGCGCATAAGTGGCCACGACCTGCTGAAACAAACTGAAATCGCTGGAGTAGAAGTCTGGCCCGAGGATATCGATGGCCGGCGCCGCGCTCTTCCAGATGGCTATATTGCCCTGCTGCGGGCCACCGCTGGGATACTCCTGACCCGGGCTGGGATGGTCCCGGTTTTCGAGTGCTGCGACCGGATACGTGATCCACACGTTGCAGTACATCGGGAGCGGGTATTCCGCCTTGCCGGCACTGGCGACCTGACCGATGTAGTGTGCCGTGCTGTAGGCGGCAAAGCGCTCCTCCGCATCCGCACCGAAAGCAGCTTGCCAGCTTTCTGCATGGGGCAGATGCAGGCTCTGCGCCAGCGCAGCCGGTACGGGCGCCGCGAACTCCTTATCCGCGGCCGCGCTGTGGTCCCGCACGGTGCCAATGGCCCCGGACTCGTTCTCCACCTGGATCATGATCACGGTGTGTTGCGTGCTGTCGGTCTCGCGCAGGTGATGCAGCAGAGCGGAGAAGGCGTGTTTATCCGCGTCCAGGTTCCCGTCCGAGTGCGGCGACATTACATCCAGCAATTTACCGGAGGCACTGATCTCGCGAGGGAAGCGTTTGGGATCGCTCTTGATCCACTCCGGCACGTAGTGGTTCTGGCCATTTTTCCAGGTGCCGAACCATAAGAGAATCAGCCGCAATCCATGGCTCCGGGCGCCGTTGACCAGGGCATCGACATCGGCGAACTCAAATTGCCCTTCGGTTGGCTCGAGACGCTCCCAGTAGACCGGCGCCTCCACGGTGTTCGCGTGCAGATCGCTCAGAGCGGGCCACGCCATCGGCAGCGTGCTGGGCCATGAGCTGGAGTTGTTGATCTGCGCCCCCAGGATGAGGAAGGGAGCTCCATCGACAATGAGCGCATGATGGTCGCCCGAGGTTTCCAGATGCGGCATCGAGGTTTGCGCAGACGAAGTCGCGGCGTACCCGAGAAGACCCAATGTGAAGGCCGCAGCAACGGCCATGAAGGACCGACAAATCTGACGGAAATGCAAGAGACCTCCGGTGACCCTGCGCTAGATGGCCTTCCTGAAATGTTGCCCTTGGTACTTGGGCCGGCCTTCTCCATACATCGGCACATCAGCAGAAAAGCCGTCCGGGGCGCAGGTTTGGTATGAGGGCCCACGCTCGAAGAGACGCAATCGCTTCAGGTGCTTTCGCTCTTCGCGGAATCATATCCGTTACATCGCACCTCGTCCATTCCTCTGACCGTACATCCTCGAGCCGGTGTACTCCCAGAACGGCACTGGTCCGCCGCAACCTGAGCCCCGTGCAGGATCATGCTCTAAGATGAATCCGCGTATCAGGACCAGTGCAGACGTTACTCGAACTGCAGCGGTATCCGCGCGGAGGTCTATGCGTTCTGTTCGGCTCTTTGCGGTAAGTCATGTGGCGGCTCTCGTGCTCCTGTCGTTTGGCTCCTGCCTGTTCGCGCAGGTTAGCGTGCACTACGATCCCTCCACTCAGGTCTGGCAGCTCTCCACGGGTGAGATGACCTATGGGTTCGGCATCAACGATGTGAAACAGTTGCAGACGCTGTACTGGGGTGCGCGTCTCTCCCCGGATACAGCGCTGCCTCGCGCCAAGGCCTATCCCGAGGCCGCCTCGTTCGATCCTTCCATCGCCGTGACGCCGCTGGAGTATGTGGGTTGGGGCGGAGGCCTGCCATCGCAGCCAGCCCTGAAGATCAGCGCGCCCAACGGCGATCGTGCTCTGCTGCTGGAGGTTGACCCGCAACAACCGGCCCCAGCGCCCGGCGCCGACACCGTGGAGATCGTTCTGCGCGACCACACGGCAGACGTCGATGTACATCTCTTCTACAAGCTCTTCCCGGAAGGCGTTCTGGCGCGCTGGTCGAAGATAGAAAACAAAAGCCGAAACGTTCTCACCGTGGAACAGGCGGCTTCCGCTACCTGGAATCTCGCGCCGGGCCCCCACTATGCGATGAACTGGCTTACCGGCCGCTGGGGCGGTGAGTGGCAACTGCACACCCAGCCCATCCAGCCCGGACACGCGGTGCTCGAAAGCCGGCGGGGCAGCACATCGCACCAGACCAATCCGTGGCTCGCCATCGGCCAGGCTGGCAAGACAACAGAAGAAAACGGTCCGGTCTGGTTTGGGGAACTTGGCTGGAGCGGCAGCTGGCAGATTGATGTGGAGCAGAACTTTGCTGGAGCGGTGAAGGTGACCGGAGGCTATAACCCGTTCGATTTCTCCTATCCGCTCGCTCCCGGACAGACTCTTGAAACCCCTTTGTTTTATGCGGGCTACACAGATCACGGACAGGGCGGAGCCTCCCGTATTCTGCATCGGCTGCAGCAGGGAAGCATCCTGCCGGGCGCGCCGCAGCCCCGGCCCCGGCCGATCATCTACAACTCCTGGGAGGCCACCGCATTTGATGTCAATGAAGCAGGCCAGATTGCTCTTGCTGAGAAGGCTGCAAGCCTGGGTGTCGAACGCATGGTGATCGACGACGGCTGGTTCGGACAGCGCCGGAACGATCACGCCGGCCTGGGGGACTGGTACGTGAACCCGCAGAAGTTTCCCCACGGGCTGAAGCCTGTAATTGATCGCGTTCATCAACTCGGCATGGATTTCGGCCTTTGGGTTGAGCCGGAGATGGTCAACCCGGATAGCGATCTGTACCGGAAGCATCCTGATTGGGTGCTGAGTTTCCCGGGCCGGCCACGCACCGAGGCGCGCAACCAGTTAGTGCTGAACCTCGCGCGCGACGATGTGAAGCAGTACATCCTGGGGTTCCTGGATAAGCTCGTAACCGAAGATGATATTGCATTTTTGAAGTGGGACTACAACCGCAACTGGTCCGAACCGGGTTGGGACGCGGTGCCCCTCGCCGAGCAGAAGGAAGTCTATGTCCGCTATGTGAACAATCTGTACGCCATACTCGCGGAACTGAGACGCCGTCATCCGAAACTGGAGATCGAATCGTGCTCTGGCGGCGGCGGCCGCGTCGATCTCGGCATACTGCGCTACACCGACGAGGTCTGGCCCTCCGATAACACCGATGCGCTCGATCGGCTGACCATCCAGGACGGCTTTTCACACGCGTACACCCCCGGCATTATGGTCGCCTGGGTCACCGATGTGCCGAACTTTCTCGACCGGCGCAGCATTCCGCTGAGCTTCCGCTTTGACGTTGCCATGACCGGCGCACTGGGAGTAGGCAGCGATATCACCAAGTGGAACGCCGAAGAGAGCGCCCTCGCAAGCCGGCGCATCGCCTTCTACAAGACGATTCGCTCCACGGTGCAGTCCGGCTCTCTCTATCGCATCATCGCGCCCGAGGAAAGTGAGCAGGCCGCATTGGAATACGTGAACCAGGATGGGCAGCAAGCCGTGCTCTTTGCCTTCCTTCACTCGCAGCGTCTGGGATCGCCGTTCCCCACGTTGCGCGCCGAAGGTCTGGATCGTGGTGCGACCTATCGGCTCACCGCGCTCGATCCGGACAAAGCACCCGGACTGCCGCCGATGATGACGGGAAGCGCTCTCATGCAGGTCGGTTTAAACCTACGGCTCACGGGAGACTATGACAGCACGGCGATCGTGCTGCAGCGTTTGCCATAACCAGGCACGCAACGAAATTACCAGCGGGGCGACGTGTAAAACGCTGTCTGCGAGCGGGTTTTCCAGCCGGACAAGTTCTTGCTCCAGCACGCCATGCAATAACCGCTCACTGCACAAGCGCGCTGGCTCGTGCACATTTGGGCGAGAAAGTTTATCTTTCCAAAAATGTTGAGCTTTTCTGTCTTGACAGCTTGTGACCTACAGGCTTTACTTCTTGTCGCATCGAAAAGTTGATTTCAGTCTCCACCAAAAGGGTGAAGCCCCGATGCATCTGAAGAAGGAGTGCCTCCGGCATGCTTAAGCAGAAAACGCTCCACTGGCTTGTGATTCTACTTTTACTAACCGTGAGCCGTGCCTGGTCCCAGGTAGACCAGGGTTCCATCACTGGCCTGATCACGGATACCACAGGCGCAGCTATCCCCAATGCTGCCGTTACGCTTACCGACAATGACACGGGATTAAAGTTGAATGGGAAGACCGACGGCAGCGGCGTCTATACGTTCTCTCCCATCAAAATCGGTACGTACACGATTCTGGCTACGGCCCCGGGTTTTACGTCAATCAAACAGGAGAACGTGCACGTAGATATCGGGTCGCGCATCGCCGTTCCTCTCTCGTTGTCCGTCGGAGGTCAGACGGAGTCGGTCACCGTCTCCACCGCTCCGCCTCTTCTGCAGTCCCAGGACAGCTCCGTAGCCCAGGTGATCAGTGCGCAGACGATCAATGATGTACCGCTGAACGGCCGCAACTGGGTGTACATTGCGCAGCTTGCCGTCGGCACCGCACCCGCCAATGGGTCGCGCGGTGGGGGCGCGGGCGACTTCGAAGCCAACGGCCAGCGGGCTGAGGAGAACAACTTCATCCTTGACGGCGTCGACAACAATGTCAACGTCGTGGACTTCGTGAATGGCTCCAGCTTTAACGTTCAGCCGCCACCGGATGCCCTGGCGGAGTTCAGCGTTCAGACCAGCGACTACAGCGCGGAGTACGGTCACTCGGCCGGCGCCGTGGTCAACGCCAGCATCAAGGCCGGCACCAACGCCTTCCATGGCGACTTTTGGGAGTACTTCCGCAATAACGTCCTGGACGCGCGCGACTTCGACGCCCTGACGATTCCCAAATATCGCGAGAACCAGTTCGGCGCCACGATCGGCGGTCCCATCATCAAAGACAAGCTCTTCTTCTTCGGCGATGGTCAGGCGAATCGCATCATCTTTGGCGAAACCAGCACGGAGACCGTACCAACACCGCTGATGCGCACCGGCAACTTCTCAGAGCTGCTCAACCCGGCGCTTACGGGAGGTTCGCAGCCGGTGGTGCTGTACCAGCCGAACTCTGGCGGAACGGCGCTGCTGACCTGCAACGGACAGCAGAATGTCTTCTGCCCTAACCAGCTCGATGCCGTCGCGCTGAGGCTCGTCAACCTGTATCCACTGCCCAACACCAATAACGGATTGACTTACAACAATTACAAGGTCAACCGCGATTCCGACAGCAACACGGCTCAGTATGACGCTCGAATCGATTGGAACGCGACCGCGCACGACCAGGCCTACGCACGCTTCAGCTACGCTCATATCAACGGCTATCATCCGCCGCCGCTGGGTCCGGTGCTGGACGGAGGCAGCTTCGGAGACACCGGAAACGACTTCGACAAATCCGAAAACTTCATGTTCAGCGAATCGCACATCTTCACGCCGAGCCTCACCAATGAGTTCCGCGTCGGCTATAACTACCTGCATACCGGCTACAGTTCACCCGAAGAGAATACCGACATCTCGGCCACGCTGGGTCTCGGCGGCATTCCGTATGGGGCCGGGTTCCCGGACAACGGGGGTACGCCGCTGACGAGTTTCTCCAACAGCAACATAGCCGCCACCTCGGGTTTTGGCGTCCCCGGCTTCGTAGTTACAGACGAGCACGAGAACGTGTACCAGATCATCGACAACGTCACCAAGGAAGTGGGTAACCACTCGCTCCGCATGGGAGTCTCTTTCCAAAGCATCCGGTTTGCCACCTTGCAGCCGCCGTATCCGAAGGGCAACTACACCGAGAACGGCCTGTATACCAGCGATCTCGGAGCCAGCTATACGGGGTTTGCACTTGCGGACTTCGAAGCGGACCAGATCAACTTCGCCCAGGTTTCCAACGCCTACAAGGATCAGGACTCACGCTGGTATAGGGCGGCTTACGTGGAGGACGACTGGCGGGTCACGCCGAAACTCACCCTGAACCTGGGTCTGCGTTATGACTTCTACCAACCTTATAAAGAAGTCGGGAACGCCCAAGCAACCTACTACGTTACGGGCCCGACGGGTATCGGCACCGGTTCCGCTGTATTCCAGTTGCCGTATGCAGACCTCAACATTCCGCTTTCGCCCTCGTTCACCAGCCTGCTGGCCTCAAACCACATCCAGCTGGAGTATGTGAAGAACAATCCATCGCTGATCAACGCCCAGGACCTGAACTTCGCTCCACGCCTGGGTTTTGCCTACAAGCTGGACGCCAAGGATGTGGTCCGCGGAGGATACGGACTCTTCTACGGCGGCCTGGAGAGTGCAGGGTACTACCCGAACCTGGGCGAAAACTATCCCTTCCAGTTCACCGACACCTTTACCGCGGTGAATTGCGCACCCAACAACTGCCCCAGCCTGGCTGGCTCCTCCGGCATCAATCTGGAGACCGGATTCAGCCAGGCTCTCACGGCGGGGTTGCAGAACTTCGTCTCGACTCCCGCACTGCGCGGCAGCGATCACAACGTCAAAACTCCCTATACTCAGGGGTTCAACCTGGCCGTCGAGCGTTCGCTCAGCAACAGCATCATAGCCAATGTGAGTTACGTCGGCGACGTTTCACGGCATCTGATCGTCTTTCCGGATCCCAATAATCCCGAAGCACTCACTAATCCCTCCACCAGCGACCAGCCCACGCGACCCTTCCCGGGTTTCGGTGGGACGTCCTACACGAGCTACACCGGCTCCAGCAGCTATAACTCGCTGCAGGCCAAGCTCGAAAAGCGCTTTGGCGGGGGATCCAGCATGCTGGCAAGCTACACCTACTCCCATGCCCTGGACGATGCCCCCACACCCCTGGGCAGCACCGGCGATTCCGGCTACAGGAACACCAACCTGATTCCAATCAGCCAGGATTATGCGAGCTCACCGTTCGATCAACGCCACCGGTTTACCTTCAACGGATTCTATGAAATACCGGTTGGCAAAGGACGCAAATATCTGAACCACGGCGGCGTTCTGGATGAAGTTGTGGGGGGATGGGCCACTAACCTCACCTTCTTCGCGCAGACCGGAAACCCCTTCACCGTGAGCCCGGACCTCACAACCGCCAACGGCGGTGGCGCCCGGGCGATTGTGAAAGGCAATCCCTATGCCCCAGGCGGAACTCCGGATCCGAGCAATCCCGGAATCACGTGTGCCACCAAGACTCGGAATCTGGTCAACTGGTATAACCCATGCCGGTTCGCCAATCCTCTGCCTGGTTCCCTGATCAGCCCCGGCCCCAACGGAACCAGTTACACCACACCGCAGCCCGGATATTCCTATCCGGCTTATGTCACCAACCCGGTTGACGTTGAGGCGTTCCTGGGCGGCGTTCGCGATAACGTCTACGGGCCTGGATACGAGCGGATCAACATGTCGCTCTTCAAGAACTTCCATACCTTCCGGGAGCAGTTCCTGCAGTTCCGTGGAGACATCTTCAACGTGCTGAATACACCGGCATACGGCGAGCCGAACGTAACGACGGATGCTTCAAACGGCGGTCAAATCACGGCTCCACGTTCCTTCCAGAACTTTACCCCCGATGCGAGATTCTTCCAGCTCTCATTGAAGTACCAGTTCTGAAGGAGGCGCGAACGGCAAGAGGAGGGCCTCTGGGTCCTCCCCTTGCCATTTAAGTCACGTGCCGACGAGAGACATACCCCGTTGCACCCCGCGTGTACCCTTTGCGCTTTAGTAAAATTGAACTGTCTCGTGACCGCCGGCAACACCTATGCTTTCTCCTTCACACTGGACGATGCGGTTCCGAATGGCTGCGGGACTCTGCGCCGTGGCGCTGTGCTCCGCTGTCACCGAGCGTGGCAGAGCCGCGCAGCAGCCCAGGCCGCAACACGCAATTACCGCTGAGGAAGAAGCCTCGTTCGAAAAGGCGATGCGCCTGCTCGATGCGGGAAACAGCGCGGAGGCGAAGCCGCTGCTCGAAGCCCTGCACCGGCGGCTTCCCGGTAACTATGAGGTGAGCGAATCCCTGGGCCTGCTCTACGCTTCCGCAGGCGATCTCGGGGCCGCGCTGCCGCTGCTGCAGTCCGCGGCGCGGTCGGCGCCGGCCGTTGCTGGAGTCCACGCTAATCTCGGCACGGCTTATCTGAAGCTGGGGAAGGCGCCGGAGGCGGTCTCCGAGCTGCAACGAGCGGCTGCGCTGAGTGCGGCCGATACGCAGACCCAGAACGCGCTGGGGCAGGCGCTGATGCTCACGAAGCAGCCCTGCAAGGCTGCCGATGCGTTCGCGGAGGCGCAGCGGGAAGCCGTACCTGCGGGAGCCGCACCCGAGGCAGCCGCACCCGATGCCGACCTTGCCTACAACACGGCGCTAGCCTACTACGACTGTGGCAAACCGGAGCTCGCTCGCCAGCAACTCAGCGCCATGCCCGGCGTGGACAGCTCCAGCCCCGGGCAATCGCTGTTGGGCGACATCAACGAGAAGGAAAAGAACTACAAGGAGGCCGCGGATCACTATCTGCGGGCCACGCAGATCTCTCCCACGGAGACCAATGTGTATGCCTTCGGCCTTGACCTGCTTCGTCACTGGTCATTTGATCCTGCGATCAAGACCTTCTCGACGGGGCTCCAGGCCTATCCGTCCAGTCAACGCCTGCTCTCCGGTCTGGGCATCGCGTACTACGGGGCCGCCCGCTACAACGACGCGATTCGTACCTTCTCCCAGCTGTTAAGTACGGACCCTGAAAATTTTCTCTACAGCGAAATCTATGGACGCTCGTGCACGGTGCTTACGGACAGCGAGGATCCCCTCTGCAAGGACCTCACCGCGCTGGCGCAGAAGCATCCCCACAACGCCAACCTGAATCTGTATGCGGCCACGGCCATCCTGCACCGGCCGGGCGACGCGCAAAACCAGGAGGTCGCGCAGCAGCTGCTGCAGAATGCGCTGAAGAGCGATCCCACGCTGCCCGATGCACACTACGAGCTTGGTGTGCTGCTGCAGCAGAAGAGCAAGTGGGCAGAGAGCATCCAGCCCTTGCAAGCCGCGCTCGCGGAAGATCCAAACTATGCGCGGGCGCACTACCGTCTGGGCCTCGCCTACAGCCGAACCGGCCGCAGGCAGGATGCCGAAAAGGAGATGGTGCTGGACCGCAGCGAGGTGCAGCAGCAACGCAACGATCTGAACGCCCGCATGCAGCAGATCACCACGCTGCTGGTGAAGATGCAATAGGGCGATCTGAAGCCATGGCACCAATCATGCCTCTAAACGCGGCCTCTTTGGCTGGGCGCCTGCGTTCAGGCGATCCACTGCAGCATCTGCTTCACGGTGCAGGGCTGGGTGGAGACGGTCGCCCGCGGCATCCCCGGCGCGATGACCACAGCCTGGGTTCCTTCCTCGAACCAGGCGATGAATGTGGCCTTGTCCTCCGATGAGATACGCAAGAGATTGATCCAGGTGTACAACGCACCCATCTCCGCATCCACCAACGATCCTTC
>CAXUIM010000130.1:0-11111 GCA_964250885.1 uncultured Acidobacteriaceae bacterium
CAGTTCACACGCAAAAAGGCACGCAAGAAGTTCGGATACAAGAAACACGAAATCATACGGTCAAAGACCTAGCCGCCCACCGGACACTGCGGCACCTGTTTGCTGAAGCCATGCTGGAGGGAGACCCCGAGACGTGGCTTGGCTCGCCACCTGTATGAAGAAAGCGTGAGCCGGAGGCAAGAGCGGCCAGCACAGAAAGCGATAAGACTGCGTCGACATACTGACGTACTGTTGAGCGTCCATTCGCCCGATCGAGTACCGCATCCGCGCTTGCTGAGGCGCGGGGTGTCCGGAGCACGGGTCGAAATCGGGCTCGCGACGATGCCACACAACATCCAGCGCATCAGAGATGTGCTCGGCAACAAGCCCACGGAAGCGCTTCATCACGCCTGATGGAGCAAAGCGACGAAGTGAACGATCCCAAATTCTGAGAGCGCCACCGAGAGCCTTTGCGTGCGTCTACGATCTCCTGAACAGAGTCTTGTCACACCCTCGTTCAGGCCCGCAAACGGTCGCGCAGATTGCCGGCCAGCTCCACAACGTGGCGAAGCTTCGGCTCCAATTGCGGCGTCGCGTCGCGCAGCAGCAGCTGCGACTCCAACAGCAGGCCGGTCAAGGTCGTGTTCAGTTGACTGTGCAACGTCAACGCAGCGGCGGTTTGGGCCTGGGCCCGGTCGAAGGCGCGGCGGGTCAGGGCCGAACGGACCTGGCGAACAATCCGGGGAGCCCCGGAGAGAGCGAAGTTGATCTCCAGCACGGGAGCGCTGCCAGCGCTGCGGTAAAGCAGATCGAGCTCCTCCAGATCTTCGGCAGCCATGCTCTCATCCAAGAGCACCAGCGAGTACTCGCGTTGACGAAGGCAAGCCAGCGCCGTGTAGCGGCTGGTTGTAGCTTCAACTTCAATATCCAGGCCGCTGCGCAGGGCAGTGGCGATGGGATCCGCCGCGGAGGCCGGGGTAAGCAGCAAAATCGGTGACAGCATCAAACGATCTCCTCAACAAGGCATGCCGGATGGGCCCGGCCCAGGTTCAAAATTAGGCAGTTTTGCGTGCTACATGGGCCCGGGTCTGCGGCTTCAGGCGAGGCTCTCGTCGTTGGCCAGACCATACTCCTTCAACTTGCGATATAAAGTGGTTTTGCCGATCCCAAGCAGCCGGGCCGCCATCAATTTATCGCCCTTCATCTGGCGGATAGTGTTCAGGATGGCCTGCTTCTCGATCTCAGCGATGGGAAGCACCTGGTTCTGCTCGGCGGTCGAACTCACAATCAAGGCTTGTGCCCCGGCCTCCTGCTGCCGCAGGGTGTTCATCCGATGCTCTTGAAGCTGCGTAGGGAAATCATTCATGTGCAGGACCGGACCGCTCGACAACGCACAGGCACGTTCGATGCTGTGCTCGAGCTCACGCACGTTTCCGGGCCAATCATAATCCATCATCAGGCGCAGGGCGTCGTCAGCGAAGGTGTAGCCGCGGCCGCCCTCGCGGCGCACCTTGTCCAGTGCGCAGGCCGCCAGCAGCGGAATATCCGCCTTGCGCTCGCGCAAGGGCGGAATACGCAGGTTGACGACGTTCAGGCGGAAGTACAGATCCTTGCGAAACCGGCCACTCTCGACCATGGCGACGAGGTCGCGATTGGTGGCCGCAAGAATGCGGGCGGCGATGGGAACCGCGAAGTTGGCTCCGACCGGACGCACCTCCTTCTCCTGCAGCGCGCGCAGCAGACGGCCTTGCAGGTCGAGGGGAAGCTCGCCGATCTCATCGAGGAACACCGTGCCGCCATCGGCCGAGGCCAGCAGGCCGGTCTTGGACCGGTTGGCGCCGGTGAACGCACCTTTGACGTAGCCGAACAGCTCGCTTTCGATCAGGGTGGGCACCAGCGACCCACAGTCCACTGGGATGAACGGTTTCTCGCCGTTGGGCCCGTTGGAATGGATGGAACGGGCCACCAGTTCCTTGCCGGTGCCCGACTCACCCAGGATCAATACCGGATGAGTACTGAAGGCGACCTTGGAGAGGATGCGGTAGAGCTTCTCCATGGCGGGAGAGCGGCCGATCATGTGGCCCATGCCTTTTCCGGTGCGCAGGCGGTCGCGGAGCGCGCGCGCCTCGGCATCGAAGACCCGGCGCTGTGCGGCGCGGTCCAGAACCGTGGAGAGCTCCTCGAGTGTGAAGGGCTTGGTCAGATAGTCCCCCGCGCCGATGCGCATCGCTTCAACGGCGGAGTTCACGGTGGCGAAGGCCGTCATGACGACCACTACCGTCTCGGGAAGCTGCGCCCGCACCTCTTCCAGCAGGACGATACCGCCGCCGCCGGGGAGCTTGAGGTCGAGCAGCACCATATCGATGGGTCCGCGGGCGAGCGCCGAGCGTGCGGCCGGAACCGAGTCGGCAACCTGGGTGGCATAACCCAGGCTGGAGGCAATCTCCGCGCAGGCCTTGCGGACCGACGCATCGTCGTCAACGATCAGGACATGCATGGACGGCCGGGGCTCCACTTTGCTGGCCAGCGAGGAGATGGCGGGCGGCGCAGCGGCGGGCGGGGAGGACAGCATTGCGCTGCTGGCCGTCTTTGAAACGGGGGCCGAACCGGCGCCCGCAGCGAGCGACGGCGGAAGATTGCGAGACTGCGACGGACCAACTGCACTTCTGGGACTCAGCATGCTTCTGAACCTCCGTGGTGGGTGCGGCTCCGCTGGCTGCGTGCAGCGATATCCGCAGAAGGACGTTGAGTCGAAACCAGACGCAGCGCGGGTCCGTTCGAGCGGGGAGATGTGGTTGCAAGCTTGACTGGCCAATCCAGGCTGAGAGTGGTCCCGGTCCCGGGGCGCACGTGCACCGAGATCTGGCCGCCGGTCGCTCCAGCCAGTTCATGCACGATGCGATGACCGAGGCCGCGAGCGGCGCCCGCCGGGAGAGGCGTGGGGCGAAGAAATGCCGCGGCGACTGCGGCCGGCATTCCCGGTCCGTTGTCCTCCACAGATAAGCGCAGACGTCCATCCGTCATACGCAGGGAGACGCGAATCCGGCCCCGCTTGACGACCTTTGCCGCTTCCGGTTCCGCGGGGCTAAGCAGGCGTGGCGCATTGGAACCTTCCCGGGCTTCGGCGGCACTGCGCAAAGCCTCAGCCGCATTGAGCACCAGGTTTACCGTGATGCGTTCGAGGATCTCGGCACTGAACTCCAGGCCGGGCAGCGGGTCCTGGGTCGCGACCGATATGGTGGCCCAGGGCGTGGCCAGGCGCTGCAGCAGAGCAGACTGGCCATGCAGCACCTCGGCGGGGTTCACGCAGGGCCGTGCAGCGGCCGGCTGTGACGGCGGCAGCATCTGATTTCGCGTGCCAAGGCTCTGCGTCTCAACCTGCCTCTCGGGCTGGGGCGCAAAACGGGACGGAGCGGATGAGACAGCCGCCGCCTGTGCCGGGACAAAGTCCTTCAGCAGCCGCAGAAGCATCGTGGAGCTGCGAGCGGAAATCTGGCGCAGCTCGGTCGCATAGTGCATGTGTTCGGGTTGAAGGACGCCGGGCCGTTGCAGGAGGTCGCAGTAGAGACCCAGCGCATGCAGCAGATTGCCGGCGTCATGCGCCAACCCGGCGCCTTCGGAAAGCGGGCAGGAATCCTGCCCCGGTGCGGGTTGGCTTCCAGCCACCGGCGAGAGTATGCCCGCTGGTTCGAGGCCGCCTTGGGGCCCGGTGGGTGAGAGTTGCGGGGCTAGGGAAGAGATGGCTGGTGAAGGTACTAGGCGTGCGGCTGAACTGCTCTGCGGGTGGGCCTGCATTGGTAGATCTCCGAATTGGAAGTGGTACTTTTCTACCTCTTCCATAATCACGTACGGTGCCAAAGTTCAGATTGAATGCAAGTTATACATAAGATGGAACTAATGCAACATCTACAAGGTGGAGCAAAGCACTGCGTGATTCCCTGAATGGAATACATGCTCTTTCGAAAGCGGGCTAACTCGTTGAAAGAGCGGGAGACCTTCTTCCTTCCCGTATTGGGGATCGCGTTTCATTTCGGAACGTTTGAAAAGAAGGTTAGCATCTCTGGTTCAGGTTGGCAATTATTTTCCACCAAATATTTTTGATAGTGTAGGCAACCTCAACCTGAGTCGTAGTGAGACATTTTGTACACACTTTACCCTTCGCCTCCTCTCCCGTCCAGCGCCCGTCCGGCGGACGACACACATAGTGTTTATCGGGCGGAGCGCGGAGTTTCTATAATGCGAGCTATGAATAAGGTGGAAGAGATGAAGGACGTGAACTCCGAGCCGACGCTGTATCGCAGTGCAGGCCGTGCCGCGGATGAGGCCCGGGCGCTGCGCCTGACCCCGGGCTTCGTGGCCACAGCCGAGGGCTCGGTGCTGATTGAGGTGGGCTACACACGCGTTTTGTGCAATGCGACCGTGGAGAACGGTGTTCCGGGATGGATGCGCAACTCCGGGCGCGGCTGGGTGACGGCGGAGTACGGCATGTTGCCCAGGGCCACCCTGACGCGATCGCCGCGCGAAGCGGAGAAAGGCAAGATCGGCGGGCGAACCCATGAGATTCAGCGGCTGATCGGGCGCAGCCTGCGTAGCGTTGTGGACATGAAGTTGATGGGCGAGCGGACTATTATCCTGGACTGCGATGTACTGCAGGCGGACGGCGGAACGCGTACGGCGGCCATCACGGGCGCGTGCACCGCCCTCGCGCTGGCCCTGGACCGGCTGGTGCAGGCGGGAACTCTTAAGACTTCGCCGCTGCGGCAGATGGTAGCCGCAACCTCAGTGGGCGTTGTCGACGGACGTGTCCTGCTGGATCTGGCTTATGAGGAGGACTCGCGCGCCGAAGTGGATATGAATGTAGTCATGACCTCGGACGGCGGTCTTGTTGAAACGCAGGCCACCGCCGAGAAGGGAACGTATTCGCGGCAGCGGCTGGACGAGATGCTGGATGTGGCAGAACGAGGCATTAACGATCTCCTGAGAGCGCAGACGGCCTGTCTGACTGCCGAATAGTCTGACTGCCTGTATAGGTTGAGCGTGCCCTCCCACGAGCTCATGCTGTGCAAACGCCCCCGGAGGGAGCGAACTGTGGAGGAACCGTGACCCAAGCGAACGCCGGCAAATCAACTGTGTGCCACCACTTCAATGGGCTGAAGCCCGTACTCAGCGCTTCCGCCAGTCATGCCAAGGGTTGCGAAGAGTGTGTCCGACTCGGCAGCGCCTGGGTCCACCTCCGGGAATGTCTGATCTGCGGTCATGTCGGCTGTTGCGATTCGTCTCCGCACAAGCATGGTACCCGGCACTTTCACGAGACGGATCATGCGGTGATGCGCTCCGTGGAGCCGGGGGAGAACTGGGGCTGGTGCTATGTGGACGAGGTCATGAAAAACCCGGTCTAGAGGCTTGTCGAAAAAGCACCTCGGATGTCCGCGAGGCAAGTACGTAACCCGCAATCAAAGCGGGTTTCGCGAAGCTAGCGAAGCCACAAAAGCCGATTTTCAAAAAGCTCCCAGAGCGTCAGGCTGACGATCTCCTGTTGCTGTGCAGCTGCGAGTACAGTTCTCTTCGAGCTCTGGCGCATCCGTAGCCACCCTGGTAAACCGGCTCCAACTGATATCCTGAGCGCAAACGGAGGATTCACGATGGCAGAGGAAGCGGTTCGGATCACGGTACGGCCCAATGGCCCGCTGCGGGTGGAGGGCCACATCCTGTTACAGGATGCCGATGGCAAGCAGTGGGACCTGGCGGGCAAACCGGCGGTCAGCCTGTGCCGCTGTGGATTGAGCGAGAAACGGCCGTTCTGCGATGGCTCGCACGCGCGGCAGAACTGGCAGTGCATGGCGAGCCCAGGCAACCTGACCGGACAGTAAGCGCCGCCGGGCCGCGATAGATCGTACCGGCGCTCCACGTTGGTTCTGGCCAGGTTAGGTAAACGCGGCGCGCGTTGCCGGGGGCGCAACATGCCCCAACCTGCTGGCGGAGAGCGCACAGGGAGAGAAACTTTTTGCGGGCTGGATCGTATCAGATCGTATCTCGGGTGGACCAACCTCGGACGATCCGGTGGACTAGCCTCAGACGAGCTGTTGCATGCGCAACTCAGAGTGAATGGTATGAAACTGGTAAGAGCTTGCTTGACGGGTGCGGTGCTGGGAGCGACGTTGTCGGTGGCTACGGCACAGGCTGTTCCGGCGCCGCATCAGGCCGGTACGGTAACTCAGACCAGCGGGACAGGTCTGACCCTGACCAACACTGCGGGACAGCAGATAACGGTCGCGGTTCCGGACACGGCAAAGGTCCTGGTGGTTGCCCCGGGCAGCAAGGATCTGAAGTCTGCCACCGCAGGCACGCTGAGCGAGATTGCTCCCTCCGATAAGGTCATCGTGACCGGCACTGCCGGGGACACGGGAACGTCGCTGACGGCGGTGCGTGTCATTCTGATGAAGTCAGCCGCTATCGAGCAAACCCACGCGGCCGAGGATGCGGCCTGGGCGCAAGGTGGTGGCGGGATTGTGAAATCGATCGATCCGGCGAGCGGGCAGATTGTCGTCTCGAACGGTCTGCGTACCGTCACGATCCGAACGAGCCCGTCAACCATCATCCGGCACTATGCTGCCGGTTCGGTGCGTTTCGCCGACGCACAGAGCAGCTCGCTGGCGGAGATCCACCCGGGCGACCAATTGCGTGTGCGCGGAGCCAGGTCCGAGGACGGGAGCACGATCACCGCCGATGAGATCGTGGCAGGTACATTCCGGAACTTTTCCGGCTTGATCTCGTCTGTGGATCCCGCCGCGGGAACGCTGACTTTGAAGGATCTGGCGACCAAGCGCACCGTCACCGTGGCGGTGACCGCCAGCAGCGATATGCGTCTGCTTCCTCCCATGGTGGCGCAGAGAGTCGCGGCGCAGATGAAGGCCGGGCAGCAGGGACCGAGTGAAACGGGAGCGCGGCAGCCCGGAGCCGAGGAGTCTCACGGCGTTCCAGCGCATGCCGGTGGAGCAGCCTCGCCCGCAGGCGAGAGCGATACTCATCGGGCAGGCCGTGCTGGCATGAACCTTTCGCAGATGTTATCCCGCCTGCCGCTGGAGACGCTGGCGGACCTAAAACCGGGCGACGCGGTGATGATTGTGGCGACTTCCGGGCAGGACTCGTCCCATTCCACAGCTGTGACCCTTCTGGCCGGCGTCGATCCAATCCTTACCGCCCCCAGTGGGGCATCGACAACCTTGGAGCCTTGGGGCGTGGGCAGCGCCGAACCCTCCGAAGCGGGCTCTACGCCGCAGTGAAATGGAGCCTTTCCTCTGTTCCTGGTAGAGCGGACAGATCGTGCGAGTGCCGTTTCTTTGCAGGAAAGCGGCCATGAACCCGAAGCTCCCCTCTACACTTGTAGAGAGAGGCTCTGTCAGGATGAATTCAAAAACGATCCGGGTTGCGTGCGGTCGAGCGAAGCAGCTAGCAGAATCCGGGCAGCCGAAGGTTCCGTGCACAGGGTGATCTGGCAAGCGGCTCCGTGTAGTAGTTCTGTATAGCTTTCGAGGAGTGAAAATGGCTTTACGCAAGATGCTGAGGGTGGGTTTTGTGTGCCTGGTGGCAACCGTAGCGGTACGCGCGCAGATGGCGACGCCGGCCCCCGCGACGGCTACAGCACCAGCCGGGGCGCAGACCCGCCCAGCTTCTGCCTCTCCACCCGCCGGAGCCCAGAGCGGCATCCAGACCGGATCTGGGGTTACGACCGGAACCCAGACTGATGCGACCCCTTCTCCCGCGGCCAGCGGAGCGCAGAACGCGGCGCCTGCCGCAGGGGCCCCCGCCCCGGCGCAGATCACGGCGGCGCCGACGCCCGGGGTGACCCGGGTGCATGGAACGATTACCGATCCGGACGGAGAGCTGATTCCAGGAGCCACGGTCACGCTGACGCCGGCCAAGGGCGCGGGAATCGTGGTGAAGTCCGGCAGCGATGGAACCTATAACGCTGCGGTGGCCCCGGGGACCATCACCCTGGTGGTGTCGATGCCGGGTTTTGCAACGTATTCGGCGCTGAACGTGAAGATCCCGGCGGTAAGCGGCACGACGGTCAACGTGAAGATGCAGGTCGGCACGCAGTCCCAGGTGATCAACGTGGAGGCCAACGCCATCCAGCTTAGCGTGGATCCGGAGGCCAACCAGAGCGCCGTGGTTCTGAGCGGCGCGGCTCTCGACCAGCTCTCGGATGATCCGGATGAGCTCTCCAGCGAGTTGACAGCGTTGGCGGGGCCGTCGGTCGGACCGAACGGCGGCCAGATATATGTCGACGGCTTTACCGGCGGTCAGCTTCCGCCCAAGTCATCGATCCGCGAGATCCGGATCAACCAGAACCCTTTTTCCGCGCAGTACGACAGGCTGGGCTACGGCCGGATTGAGATCTTCACCAAGCCGGGAACGGACAAGCTTCACGGCAACTTCCAGATCAACGGAAATCCATCGCAGTTCAACTCGTCCGATCCCCTGACGAACACCTATCAGCCGCCCTACCATACCCTCTTCATGTTTGGGAATCTGACCGGGCCGCTGAACAAGAGTGCGTCCTACAACCTGGGTGGAACGTTTCGCCAGATTCAGGATGATGAGTTCACGAATGCGACGCTTCTCGCGTCCCCATCCGCACCGGATGTGCTTTGCCTGCCAGGCGATTTAACGTGCGGCCTCAGCAAAATTCAGCAGTCCACCTACTATCCCCAGATTCGCGCGGATATCAACCCGCGGCTCGATCTGGCGCTGGGGCAAAAGAACGTACTCACGACGCGCTATCAATTCGTGAAGAATACGGCGACCAACGACGGTGTGGGCAATCTCACGCTCCCCTCGGCGGGCTATGACACCAGCACGACGAGCAATATTATCCAGCTGAGCGATACCCAGACCTACAGCACGCGCCTGATCAACGAAACCCGTTTCGAATACGAGCGCGAGCATCTCGAGGACACCGCCCTGACCAACACGCCAAGCCTCACTGTCTCCGGCGACTTTGTGGCGGGCGGCTACACGGAGCAGAACCTTACCGACCATCAGGACCACTATGAGCTGCAAAACTATACCTCGCTGCAGTTGAAGAAGAACTTCATCCGTTTCGGAGGCCGTCTGCGGGCCACGCGCGAGGCGCAGGATACCGGAAACAATACCAACGGAAGCTTCACCTACGCCAGCTCGGGGCAGTATATGGCCGGCGTCCCCAACCAGTTTGCGATCACGGTCGTCAACAATCACAAGATCGGCGACACCGATACCGACCTGGGGATGTACCTGGAGACGGATTGGAAGGCGCGGCAGAACCTGACCATCAGTTATGGTTTCCGCTATGAAACCCAGAACCATCTGTCGGATCATCACGACATCGCGCCGCGCGTCTCCTTCAACTACGGCTTGTTCAGCGGCAAAGGTGCACCCAAAACGGTTCTGCGTGGCGGCTTCGGCATCTTCTACGATCGTTTCCTGCAGGCCAACGTTCTCACCCTGGAGCAGGAGAATGGGATCAACGAGACGGTGTACACCGACGAGACGAATCTGACGCCCGCCTGCACGCCCGCCGCGGCCAGCTCCGGAGCGGGTGGGCTTGCAGCCAACCTGATCGCCGCCTGTGGCGCCACGGCAAGTGCGCAGACCGTCTACACGGCGACATCGAATCTGCGTTCCCCCTACTATACGGAGTTTGCCGGGGGAGCCGACCAGCAGCTCGGCCGCATTGCAACCATGTCCGTGAACTACCTGCACTCGCAGGGCGTGCATGCACTGGCCACGCAGAATATCGGGTATGACTTCGCGGACCCCGCACAGAGCACCCCCCATTATCAATACTTCAGCGAAGGCGTGTTCAAGCAGAACCAGCTGATCGTCAACGGGCGCATGCAGGCCGGCCGAAAGCTCTCGCTGTTTGGCTATTACTCGCTGAACTCGGCCCATGGGGACAGTTCCGGCGCGGGCACTGACATCTCCACACCGGGCGACATTGCGGCGGACTATGGCCGTACCACCTTCGATATACGAAACCGGCTCTTTCTTGGCGGCTTCATCGTCCTGCCGAAGTACATTCAGTTCAGCCCGTTCATGATTGCGCAGAGTGGCGATCCCTATAACATCACGACCGGTAGCGATAACAACGACGATACGTTCTTCAATGACCGGCCGGACCTGGTGACCGGGGTGACACCCAACGGCGGCACCATCAAATCGATTGCGGGTTGCGGAACCTTTGCGCAGCCGGGTGTGGTCGCGGGAGCTCGGGTGACGCCGATAAATGACTGCACCGGCCCGCCGCTGTTCACGTTCAACTTCCGGCTCACCAAGACGATCGGCTTTGGTCCCTCCAATCACGTGCAGGCAGGAAACGGCGGTCCTCAGGGCGGTCCTCAGGGCGGTCCACCTCCTCCCGGGGGCGGTCGCCGCGGCGGCGGCGGCGGCGGCGGACCCTTTGGCGGCGGCGGCGCCCGCACCAACAAGCGCTACAACGTCGCCTTCGGTCTTCAGGTGCAGAACCTGTTCAACAATGCGGATCTAGCCGTCCCCCAGGGCGCCTTGTCTTCTTTGGACTTTGGGCTCCACACGCAGCTGCAAGGCGCACCTTACACCACGAACGCCGCTCTGCGGCGCATCACACTGCAGGCGTCCTTCCAGTTCTAAGAGCTTGTTGAAAATCAGCTTTTGTGCTTCGCTAACTTCGCGAAACCCGCTTTGATTGCGGGTTTCGTACTTGCCTCGCGGACATCCGAGGTGCTTTTTCAACAAGCTCCTAGAGCATTCTTCTGTTGCGGCACAACGGAGAGATCGTGCGCTTGCCGTATTCATCGGAGAATGGCTATCGACTCTGCGGCTTCGTTGTACACCAGCCGGAGAGAGGCTTGGTAACGATATGGACTCGGTAGGCCTGGTGCTCGACGTGGATCGGCCCAACGCACTCTTCGTGCGCGCCATCGCGACAACCGCGGCTCCCTTGACGAAGCAGAACATCCTTCCGGGTGACACGATCGTCGTGATCGAAGGTCAGCGTAAGACATCATGGACACTCGTGGATGCGTCCATTGCCTTGTCCGGTGCTGTTGGCGAAACGAAGCAGCTCATCGTGGATAGGAATGGCCAGGGATAGGAATGGCCAGGGATAGGAA
>CAXUIM010000131.1:0-11049 GCA_964250885.1 uncultured Acidobacteriaceae bacterium
CGACCGGGGACCTTACATCAGTCCACATGGCCAACCTGAGATGGCAGCAGCAGAATAGGACGCCGCAGTGGGGACGGCGCCGTAGATGAATATTAGCCATATTCCACGCCGAAATGAGTTCTTGACCGCCTCAATTGGGTCTGTTACGTTATCCTCATCGACCGTAGAGGAAAATGTAACGGAGGCTGAGGACATGGCAAATAGCAAGTTTGTGAGCTACCTTCGGGTTTCCACAGTGCGGCAGGGCATCAGCGGTCTCGGCCTGGAAGCACAGCGAGAAGCCGTGTCGCGCTACCTCGGCGCCAGCTCACACCTTGTGCAGGAAGTGATTGAGGTCGAGTCCGGCAAAAAGAACGATCGGCCGAAGATTGCCGAGGCCGTCCGCCTCTGTCGCGTGCATCGCGCGACGCTCATCATCGCCAAACTGGATCGTCTGGCTCGTAACTTGCATTTCATCTCTGGGCTGATGGAGGCGGGGATCCGCTTCATCGCCGTCGACAATCCCTCTGCCAATGAGCTGACGGTTCACATTCTCGCGGCTGTGGCTCAGAGTGAGGCCAAGGCTATCTCTGAGCGGACAAAGGCTGCCCTTGGTGCAGCGAAAGCCCGCGGAGTGAAGCTCGGCGGCCTTCGTTTGCCTGCTGCGCAGTTCGCAGCCCTCAGCAAGAAGGGAAGTGCTGCTGGCGCGGCTGTGCGGAAGGCCAAAGCTGCGAAGCGTGTCGAGGATCTGGTTCCGGTCTTGGCGCACATCCGCGAAGAGGGTGCGATGTCACTGCGAACGATTGCTGCTCAACTCAACTCTCGGGGAATTGAAACGCCCCGTGGCGGTGAGTGGTCCGCCGTCCAAGTGCGAAGGGTGCTCGCTCGAGCCGTTGGATCCGGTTTACTGCTTTCCGTTGCTGCATGAAGACATTCTGTAAACGCTTAGCGCTTGGTATCGTTGGTGACATGCCCAGCGAAAAAGATAAAGAGAAGGCAAAGCAACTCAAAAAAGAAGTTGAGGAACTCCGAGCGCACCGAAATAATCCGGCAACCCCAAAGTCTGAGCGAGCTCGCCTCAAACTTCAAATAGAGACGAGAATTTGGGTGGGAGAGCGTCTCGATCCCGAGTTGTTCAAAAACTACAAAGGGAGCGCGTCTTGACAAGTTGGACGGCTCCCGCTTTGCTCGGCCTGGTATTGGCCGCTGTTCCCGTCTGGGCGCAAGCGGACTTGCATCTGTACTCGCCTGGAACGAACCTGGAGCGCGCTGAGCTTTCCCAGCTTCAGACTGCGACGACCTCCGTCGATGTGGCGATGTACAGCTTCACTGATCGTGAGCTGGCTGAGGAGTTGGCCAGCCTCGCCCGCAAAGGAGTTCATGTCCGGGTATATCGGGATCGCGAGCAGTTTGAGCAGGAAATGCGCTGGGGCGGGATTACAACGACAGGAATCCTGCTGGCTGCCGGCGTACAGGTCCGTGTCAAGGGCGCGAGCGACCTGATGCACTTGAAGAGCTATGCGATCGATGGGCGCCTGATCCGCACAGGCTCCGCGAACTGGTCTCCGACCGGCCTGAAGCGCCAGGACAACGATCTGCTGTACGGGTCTTCGCCGGCGGATGTGGAGCGATTCGAGAAGGAATTTCAGGAGATGTGGACCAGGGAAGATAATGTGACCCCATCGGAAATTACTGGAATCGGCCGATAGTCGCGGTGTTCTTCCGAGCGCGAAGGCTGCTAACCTGTAGCGCATGTCTGATTCGGAAACGCCGCAACAGTTCTCGAAGCGCCTCTGGTGTGCTTACCGGCGTGCACTGGAGGCAACAGGCAGCTCGGCGGAAAACCGGGCGTCCCTCAACCGGGCGTTATCTGAGGCAAAGTCGCGAGGCCTGACGATGGTGGAAGCTCTGGAGTGGATCTGCCAAACGCGCTGAGGAGCCAACGGAAACGTTGGGATGGCGGGATCGTTACTTTCCTGCTACTTGTTGACGAACCTGGCCGGTGCTAAGCTTTCGCTCGCCGGGGAAGAATGATGCTCAAACGCTGCGCCGCCGTAATCCTCGTCTCGTCCTCCATTGCCTACGCTGCTAAACCGGCACCGAGTTATCAGGATGCAGTGCTCAGGGACTTCCGGACTGCGCGCAGCGGTATGCACTGCTCCAGTACTGGCGATAGCAACGGAAGCCTAAATGCAAATACCGATGGGCAAGGCAATACGACTGGAACGACCAGAGCCACGTCGAGCGGCTCGTCATCGTGCGGGTTTCGGGAGATCACTTATTACACGGTGGTCATGGGAGAACACGTCTACGTGCTCACGCCAGCCGTATTGGGGCAATATGCTCCCACCGGCTTGGCGAGATTTCTTGTACGGTCACCATCGATGGAGGGCGCGTTTCCCGGCACAGTAATCAGGATGCGTTCTGACGGTGGGAACATCTACATCAAGGTCGGGAAGCGGGAATCGGAGTACAAGATCGTCTCTGCTCAGTAACGCGCTGGCGGACCGCATCAGGACAGGGGAACGGCGGTATGGCAGAAGAGAATGAAGATGGCCGGCCGTTTCTCACGGGTCTGACGCTTGAGCAGCTGAAGACCATGGTTGGCTCAGACGCGCTCGGCACATGATCTGCTAAACTCGCGGAGCTATTCCACAGTCACCTACACGAGGTGCGGCATGAAGAGTGACAATGATCCTGCGTGGAGTTCCAGCCCCGCAGGAGTGACAGTCAGCGCCGTAAAAAGCCTGGAAGACGGGCAAACTCTCTATCAGTTTGTGGGACATTTTGTTGCTCCTGAGCCTGGCAATGATTCTCGTGAGGCGTCACGAAATCAAGTCGGCAACGCCGATCCTGCCTCCACACCAATGATGTTCTTGCCACACCTGATTCCCGCGATGGCCGCCATGGTCAAGGTAGCGGGTGCAGCAAAGACGATCAAGGATGTAACGCATGACGGCTGGATTGCATTACGAAGAAGCGAGAGCCTACAAGTAGATGTTCTGGACACTAGCACCAACATAAACGGTCACACTGTGGAACTGAAGCTTACAAACGTGGAGCGAAGTGGGATTTTTGTTGAATCAATCTCGATTGCGGCCAGCCTCTCCGAGGAGGACCAGCTATCTTTACGGCAGACAACGGTACGCTTGATTTTTCCAGAACGCTGGAGCTCGATGGGAGAACAGCCACCAAGGGAACCACTCTCGTACCCCATACTGATCCATGCTACTGATTTCACGTATATGACGATGGAACTGTCGCCGCGCTTATTTGAAGTGAAGGGTGATCATAAGATGCCGCGCTCCTATGGAGTTGCACAGCTGACCTTCTCGCAACTCGATCATCCAAACTCGGACGACCTAACTTTTGCCTTCCGATTGAGCCCTTTGTCAATTTGATCTCGGCAATGCGGGAAATGGCTCCTGTGTGCGCCTCCGTTAGGCGCACAATCTGTGGCGTTGCCTTGAATGCCTCCTGGCGAAGGTGGGGGATAGCAAGTGCAAGCCGAGGGGTATCCCCACCGCAAAGCGGCGGAGGTCTGCACAAGCGGAGCGCGGAAGATTGGGGAGTGGCCTGCAGGCGCGAGGGGTAAAACTTCCCTTAGGAAGGCCTGGTTACCTTGCTTTGCGCGAAACGCCTGATCTACCGTTGCGTGAGCGCCGGCATGATCTGGTCCGTGGTAAGCTTGCTCGCACAAAGGAGATAGGCCCCATGCGGAAATCGGTATTTGCCCTGCTGGCAACTGCGGTACTGTGCGGTCCTGCTTACACCCAAAATGTGACCGTCACTGGTATCTCGCTTGGCATGACCGTTAGCGAAGCCGAGTCCCACCTGCCCGGCTTCATACTTGCGCCGCAAAAGTTGCCATACCCGGCGGACTTTCAACTTGTCTACGCGAATAAAGGATCCGAGTTTTATGCCCTCGAAACAGTCCACGGCAAGTTGGTCTTTATCGACCGTCAGATCTTTTTACCAAAGGGCAGTGAGCCTGATCAGCATGTCTACGGAGAGCAGGTTCTGGCTAAGTATGGACCACAAAGCCCCGGGATAGACATGTCACACGGCAATGGGAGTGGGAACTTCATTCCAGACCCGAAGGGCCTGCGAGTGGGCAATATGGGTTGGCAATTTGATGGTTCTGGAAGGCAAATACCTGAAACTGACTGCCCAATACGACCGTATTTCCCGCAAGTCGGCGGAGTGGCCCTTTTTGATCCGAGCAGAAAATACGAAATCAACTCTTTCATGATGGTCACCACTTACTCACCGAAACATACTGACTACCCTGGTTGTCACATTCACTTCGATGTGCTTCTTGAGAGGACGTCAAGTTACACTCCTCCTGAGGCCATAGACCACGTAGAGTTCCGCCTTTACGACCCGACCCCGCTCTACCCTGTCATTGAACAATTGGCCACCGCACAGAAGCAGAAGGAAGATGCCGCTCACAAGGCGATTACTGCTAGACAAGGGCCGCCTATGTAGTTGGAAAAGCGAAATGCCTAGGTTCACCTCCCTTGGTGATTCGTCACAGGCCGAAACCGATGCTGTTGTCTTCCTGCCGACGCTGAAACGGCTCTTGCTTGCGGGTGATCTCGCTGGCGTGGTGGTTTCCGGCTCCCATGGCACGGTCGAGCGCGGCCTGTTGAGTGATTGGGTTCTTCTGCTGGTCATAGAACTGCCCGCTCGGGCCGTCGATGTGGATATGCCGGTGCGTCTCGCCGTGCTGATAGGTGTGTACGGTGCCGTTCTCGGCTCTCCAGTCGAACTGCTTGGCATCTTCGGGGTGGAGCTCTCGTTTCAGGGGTGCATAGCGACGTTCCTGCTCGGCTAAAATGTGCTCGTATTGGTTGTCCATGTGTCGCTCCTTTTGGGGTTGCGGTGGTGGTTGTTGGCGGAAATCGACGGCTGAAGACTTCGAGGCGTCGTGACTGAGGCGCTGGCCGAGCGCTGCGGCGTCGTTGGTGTAGATCTGGGCGTCAAGCGAGGCGCGGGAGACGCTGACGTACGCAAAGCGGGTGTTGATCAGTTCGGGGTGTGCCCGCGTGTCCATATTTACGAGCACACGCTCTGCGGTGACACCTTGGGAGCTGTGCGAGGTCACAGCATAACCATGGTCGAAGTGCTTCATCTTCTGGGAATCGAAGCTGACAGTGCGGTCCGGTTTGCCATCTAGGCGAACGGTAACGATGCCGTCCGTAATTTTCTCTACGGTGGCAAGATCTCGATTCGCAACGCCGAGTTCACGTGACGGCGCGGTGAACTGGATGCGGTCGCCCTTCGAGAAATCGCGGCCGATCTCCTGGAAGGTGCTGATACCGTGCAGCCGTTTCGGGTCATAAGTGATGTCGCGCCCGTCCTCGGTACGGACGGTGAGCCGGTTTGTTTCCGGGTCTACTCGAGTGATGCTCGAGTAGCTACCCTTCGCGAGGCCCAGGTCCTTGCTGCCTTTGCTGTAGCGGACCACGTCGCCTTCCCGGTACTGCGCTGCCCATTGTCGATCGGCACCGGTGAGTTCGGAGCGCGGAATGAGGGTGGGCAGGAAATGGCTGTCTCGGGCGACGTGGCCGGTTTCCTGCAGCTCAGCCCGTACTGCGCGGTTGATCTCGCGTCGGCTGGCATTATCCGGACTGACGATGATGGTTCCTGCAGGCTTGGCGGCATAGTCGACCGCAATGGCCTTGATGCGGTCCTGCCGTTCATCGATCTGGCGAACCCGTCCTTGCTGCTGAAGCATAGAAACTCCAGCGCGAGTTTCATTTCGGGAAAGTTTCTCGACGGCGGCGAGCAGCGCGGGATCTTGCTGGCGCACGATCTTGTCCAGTTGTGCTGTACGCATTCCGGCATCCTGCATTTGCTCGAACGGCTTGCCGGCGTCTACGCCCTGGTGCTGCCTGGTGTCGCCGATGACGAGCACGCGATCTTGAGGAGCAATCTTGTCGAGGAAATCGCGCATTTGCCGGGTGCTGGCCAGACTGGACTCATCGAGCATGTAGAGATGCCGGCTGACAGGATCTGCCTGGCCGGTGCTGCCCCGGGCGAGGAAGCCTTGGAGCGTGTCGGCGGAGATCCCGGCTTCCCGCAGTTGGTTGGCGGCCTTGGAGGTGGGAGCGAAGCCCTCCACGGCGTAGCCGCCGAGTTCCGCACCCTCGCGGATGGCGGCCAAGGTTGTCGTCTTCCCGGTTCCTGCAAGGCCCTGAAGGCCTTGGACGCGGTCGCGTGAGGTCAAGATCTCCTCGATAGCTTTGCGCTGGCCGTCGTTGAGCTGAGGGCGTGAGCTGGCCTGCGCCTGGGCCGCTGTGGCTTCCATGATGGGATCGGCCGTCTCCTGGCCAAGCCTGAGGCTGGCAACAGCGCTGCGCTCCATAGCGATGGTTTCCGGCGTTGTGAAGCTGCGGCCCGTGGCGTGCTTCTTTGCCTCGACCGTTTGGAACTCGCCGGCGTCAACACGCTGATCGAAATTGCGGCGGATTTCGGGATACGTGAGGTCGCCCATGCCACGCCGCAGCGCATCACGCATCAGCAGGCGTTCGTCCGAGACAGCCTCGCGCTCGAAGCCACGGCTCTTGGCGTAGCTGACGGCCTCCTGAGCGCGGTTCTGAATATCGGTGACCCTTTCAAGCGGCTGGGTGAGCTGGCGCTCTTTCGCCTGGGCAATAACCGCCTGGGCCTGGTTGCCGTGCGCTTCGGCTACTTTGTAATGCGCGGCCATGACTTCAGCCGTGGAGCGGATCTCCTTGTTGTCTCGTGTCTCATGCGCTGCAATCTGCGCGGCGGCCGGTCCCTGGTGGCCAGTCTTTTCAAGGTACTCACGAATCTGTTGGGAGCGCGGGCTGGAAGCTTCCAGATACTCGCGGGTGTAACCCTTGATTTCTGGGGCGCCGCTGCGTCCGGCCTCAATCTCATAGCCAAGATTGCGAAGCTGGTAGGTGAGCTCGGATTGATAGATCGCAGTCGCAAGCTGTTGGGTGTCGAACAGGGAGCGGGGCTGGAGAGCTCGGGTCTGGCCGTTGCTGGTCTCGGTCATGTTGAAGACAACAGCATGGGTGTGGAGCTGGGGCGCAGCATAGCCGTCAACCGGGCGGGCGGTGTCGTGTTCGAACTTGGCGACGAGGAACTTCCCGGTCATTTCGGCTGCGTTGTTCCCGCCCATGCGGGCCTGGGTGTACGGCTCCAGGGCAACGGAGAGCGCGATCCTCACGGCTCGGTTATGCGCTTCTCTCACCCGCTCATCGCCACCTACCAGGGCAGTGACCGAAACGGACTTGGGTGCTGAAAAGGTAGCGTCCCAGCCGGCACGGTGCTCAACCGGCTTCACCGTTGACCCGTCTGCCGTGGTGTACTCCTGGGACGCGCGATGCTTCACGAGCTGCTTGCCGGTGATGGGATGCTGGCCTTCGGAGAGTCGGGCGAAATGCGCAGCGTCGACGTGGCCGGACAGGCCGAAGGACTCGGCGAGCTTGCCCTGCCACTCGCCCAGGTTGACGTCGCCCTGCTTCCAGTAATTCTGGTCAGGAGACGTGAACTCCTTGGAGTGGTACGTCTGAGCCTGGCCAGCGTTCAGTGGTTTGGAGATGGTCAGCATGGGTGACTAGAGCTCCGCGCGGGCGAAACCGGCTGGAACCGGTTCCGCTGGCTGTGGTGTTTGGTGGTCGGTCGTGGCCGCTGCCTCTGTCGGTTCCTGGTTCGGCTCCGGGAGAGCTGTGTCGCGGTTCCGCTGGTGCGCCTCATAGCGTTCCCGGAATGCCTGAAACTTCTGCTCAAGCTCCGGGCTGAGCGTTAGGTCCGGCCCCACACTCTGCTGTTCTTTGGCTGCTTGTTTATTCTCAACCGTGGGATCGGGAGCGGCTGCTGGCTCTTGCTCGGCAAGAGTGGCGGGTTCGTCCTCCGGATCCTGGAGGAGCTCAACGGCATCAGGCAGGATGACTGGTCCGGGAGTATCGAGCCACATCGGCTCGGTTTCGGCGGTGCGCGGTACGAAAGCCGGCGCTATCGGCGGGAGCGCCATGCGGGGAAATGAGAAGCGCGAGACGTAGTTGCCCAGCTTCACGAAGCTATGAAGGTCGGCGAGCCCCTCGATCTCGGAACCCATGACGAGAGGCTCGATCTGGCGGTCGACCGTAAAGCTCCTGCCGTGGCGATTGCCGTGCACGTGCGTCTCCTTCACGCGCTCGATCTCCACTTCACCGAGGAGCTCCGACGCCCACTTCGCGGCTTTCGGCTCGGCTGTCTTGAGGATGAACTTGGTCGCCGGTTGCGAGAGCATCACCTCGGCGAGCTGGGCATAAGTGTCTTCGACCTGGGCCTTACCCTGGTAGCCGAAGATAATCGGGTTGTTGCTCTTGCGGCCCTCGGTCAGTGCGGTGTGGAACTGCGGGAGCCGCTGCAGGCTGGCAACCTCGTCCAGGACAAACCATGCCCGCTTCTGGCCAGGTTCCGGCAATTCGAGCAGGCGCAGGATGAGCAGATCGATCCATAGGGAATGCAGGGGGCGCAGGGCCTCGCGCTCGGACTTCTTCCCGCTCAGGAAAATCCAGCCCTGCCGCTTCTCAGCCCACTGGGTAGCGCTCCACTCTGTTTGCGCTTGTTCCCGGGTCGGAAGAAGGAGCAGGCCGTCGGCAATCAAACCAAGCGAACCGAGGACGCCGCTGCGTTGCTGCTGCGCGCCCTTGGCGATCATGGACTTCATGGGCGTCCCTTCGACGCGCTTGTCGATCTCCTCTTCGTTGGCCATCCAGTCGGCGAGCTGGTGCGGTGTGGGCTTGTACAGCAGGAGACGAGCGAAGATTTTCTGCGGTGTTTCAGTGAAGAACTCGCCCTTGTTCTTGCTGTTGGGCTGATAAAGCGATGCGGCGATGGTCCTGGCTTCTGCTGGCGTCCGGAGCTCACTGGACGGGCTCCAGTAGGGACAGCGAGCGTCCATGGGATTCAGGATGACGTCGCCGCGGTCCTCGCGGTAGAAGTGCTGGATGAACTCGCCGGCCGGGTCGTACACGATGGCGGACTCGCCGCGGGCTTCGATCTGCTTGAGCATCTGGAATAGGAGGGTCGTCTTCCCGGCGCCAGTGTCTCCCATGACCTGAATATGCTTCGCTTCCGCCATCTCAGGAATGCGGAGCGTGACGTTCCGCTCGTCTGTCGTGATGCCCAGGCCAGTCCCCTTCAGGATCTTGTTGAACTGCTTCGGCGAGACCATCTCGGGCCCCTTGAGCCGCCGGCCATACTTAAGTTCTTTGATACGAGAGTAGTCCAGTCGCCCGGTGTAGCAGAGAATGGCCACGAGCAGGAGCAGGCCCTCGGCCAAGCTGGCCTCGTAGAGTCGAAACATTCCCTGGCCGCCGAAGATTGCGAGGCGAAGCCAGCGATAGAGAGAGGCGTCGCCGTAGCTCACGGAGGGAGCGCGATAGAAAAAGCGGTATCCCTGAGCGCGTGCGATCGGCGACAGCATGACGGGAACACTCTTGCCGCCTGGTAGCAGCGTGAGGCCGTCGACGAAGTCGGTCGAAATGGCGAGCCGGGTTGGCCGTGTGCTACCGCTAAGGTAGATCAGCCGGTACTTCCCGTGCTGGTGAAACTGGGTGCCGAAGTCAGACCGAACGTACTCGGTCGCGTAGGAGCGCTGGAGGGGGGTTTGCCAGAGATGGAAGTTCTGCCAGAGGAAGAACAGCGTGCACAGGAGTCCGACCGCGACTCCCGTGTAACTGTAGATCGGCATGTAGGGCGGCCAGGCCGCCCGCTCGTCTCTGCCCCATTGCGCCATGATCAGTTGCCTCCGTTGTGGTTCTGGTATTGCGTGAGCACGTCGGCAGCCCCTTGGTGCTTTTCCTTCTTCGCTTCAGCGAGAATCTGGGAGAAGGAGATGTCGGTGAGTGCTGCCGTTTTGACAGCGATAGCTCTCAGGGACATGTTCAGGAACATGCGCATCGCGATCAGCTCTGTAAAGATGGCTCGGTCGCTGAATCCTTGGCGCGCTTCTCGGAGAAGGACCTCGCGGTTCCATTCTCCAAGGGCTTTGCCTTGAGCTTTGGCTGCAGCTTTGAGCTCGTCCAGCTCTACTCTGGTAAGGCGTGCGTTCGCGTTCTCGTTGCGGCCGGTACGCCCTCGCGAGCGTGTCATGCGCGATGCGATGCCAAGATCCTTGGCGATGTCGGTGGTTGTCATTTGTGGCTCCGTGTGTAGTGAAAGCAATTGCTTTCATTTGTTGGGTGGCGGATTGGTCGTGTGGCTATAAGCCGTTTGTTTTCAGCGGCAAGCAATTGCTTTCACTTTGTAAGCGCGGCGGCACCCTAAGAGGGGTGGAGTGTCTCCAGTAATCCGGTGCGCAGCACCGTCTCCATCCCTGCACGGATTTGTGCGTGGACTGATGCATTACCGTGCTGCCGACGTGCTGGTCTTGGTGCTGGACAATGCTTCCTCTGGCTTCGCTGGCGTGCTGGCGGGCTTCTTCAACCGGAGCGGGAAGGTGGGCTTAGCCGTAGCGTGTTCGTCGCGGAACTTGGCGAAATCCTTGTCACCCGAGAACACATAGTCGAGCGCAGCCTGCACCACGTCATCGGCGGTGACCTTGGTCATAGCCGCATAGAGATCGATCTGTTGGGCGGTGGCCTCCTCAATGGTGACGATGGCGGTTATCTTCTTGCTGGCGACAATTTTGAGCGTGGGCATGATGTCTCCTGTGCGGTGTGTGAAGCGGTCAGTTGATGGTTTCGAAGCGTTGGGGAATGCGTACCGGGGTGGTGTAGCTGGTTGCCTCGTCGTCGTCCTCGTCGTCCTCGTCACCGTCCTCGTCGTCATCGGGCAGGTGGTCGTCGGGGACACCGCACCACTCAAAAAAGCATGGCTCGCAGAGTTTGGAGATCAGAACTTCGCGGCGACCGGCGTCTGTCTTGCATCTGGCGAGTGCCGGCTGACCGCAGCCGGTGCACAGGATAGGGTGGTCTTCTGGATCAAGTGGAAGTGGCATGGTATTCCTCTGGGTTTATGTTGGGCGGCGGTTAGGAGCGCGGTAGATCCACTCGGTGATGAAGCTTTCGGTGTCGTGGTCGTAGCCGGATACGGTGAGCATCT
>CAXUIM010000132.1:0-11030 GCA_964250885.1 uncultured Acidobacteriaceae bacterium
CTGCCGCCGGCGCGCGGTCAAAGACGCTCCGGGCGCGATCCACAGATCGACCTGACCGAGAGGGTGGAGGGCTGGAGGGCGACGCTCACCCATCTCGCCGAGGACTTTCACAATGGACGCGCCGGTGTTCGCCCCAAGAGCATGGCCGTGAACTGCGTGCACTGCGCCCAGCGTGTGCTTTGCCGGCTCGATCCTTCGACGCTGCGCGAGAATGATGACGATGCGGCGAAGGATGATGCGCCGGAGGAGGACCAGACGGCTCATGGCTGAGATCCTTCCATTTGCCGAGTGGGCTGCCTGTCCGGAACGCCCCGGACGCGCTACTGCCGGCGAGCCGGCCCGGAGTGCGCCCGCCGATGCCGGGGCGCGCGCCGCCGCGCTCGACATCCGCCGCTCCTGCATCGTGGAAGCTCCGGCGGGCTCCGGCAAGACCGGCCTGCTGGTGCAGCGGTTTTTGAAGCTGCTGGCCGGCAACGACGCGGACCCGGCCCTGGCCGGCCCGGAGCAGCCCGAAGAAGTTCTGGCCATGACCTTCACCCGCAAAGCCACCTCGGAGTTGCGGCAGCGGGTGCTGGAGCAGCTTCAGGCCGCCGCGGAAGGCGTTCCGCTGGGCAAAGAGTCCGCGGGGACAGGCGGCTTCGAACGCGAAACGCGCGACCTGGCCGCAGCCGTGCTGTCCCGCAGCGAGCAAATGGGCTGGAACCTGCTGGCCCAGCCGCAGCGGCTCAACATCCGCAGCATCCTTTCCGTGTGTCTGGAGATCGCCAGCTCGCTGCCGCTGCTCTCGGGCGGCGGAGCGCGGCTCCAGCCCAGCGATGACCCCAAGCCGCTCTACCGTCAGGCCGCGCGCCGCACTCTGCTGCAGCTGGGCGGACCGAACCAGGCTCTGCATCACGCGCTGCGCACGGTGCTGCTGCACCGCGACGGCAATCTGAGCGACTGCGAGACCCTGCTGGCGCAGATGCTGGAGAGCCGCGATCAATGGGCGGAACTTGTTCCCCTCGATCCCGGTGCACTGGACGACGCGACCCTCGACCGGGAGGTCCGCCCCAAGCTCGAGCGGGCGCTCGAGAACATCGTCTGCGCCGGCCTCACGCGGGCGCTCGAGGCCATGCCGCCGCGGACGCTCCGGGAGCTGACCGCGCTGGCGGCCCGCCTCAGTCTGCAACCCGCGTACAAGGGCGAGTCCCCGATCGCCTTGTGCGCTCAACGGCACGAGCCCCCTGAAGCCGTTGCCGCCCACCTGGACCACTGGGTCGCCCTTGTGGGGCTGCTCCTGACCAGCGAGGGCAAATGGCGCACCAGCCTCAATCGCAATCACCTCGGCTTCGACATCTCGCGCGACGACAGAGTTCTGCTCAGGCTCTTCATCGAGGAGATCCAGAACGATCGCCTGCGCGAAGCGCTCCGCGCCGTGCGGGCGCTTCCCCCCGCGCGCTACCCGGACGACCAATGGATAGTGGCCAAGAGCCTGTTCCACGTTCTGCGGCATGCGCTGGCCGAGCTCAAAATCCTCTTCGCCGCCCGCGGCGAGTGCGACTACGTCGAGCTGGCGCTCGCCGCACGCGAAGCCCTCAGCTCTGGCGAGGCCGCGCCCGATATAACGCTCTCCGCCGGCGGGCGGCTTCGCCACCTCCTGGTGGATGAGCTGCAGGACACCTCCGCCTCGCAATTCGAGCTCATCAAGCGACTCACCAGCTCCTGGGACGGCCACTCGCAGACCATCTTCCTGGTCGGCGATCCCAAACAATCGATCTATCTCTTCCGCCAGGCCCGCGTAGAGCGTTTCCTCCGCATCATGCGCGAGGAGCGCCTCGGCGAAATCCAGCTCAGCGCGCTTCGTCTCACGGCCAATTTCCGCTCTCAGGCCGCGCTGGTCGCCGGCTTCAACGACACCTTCGGAGGATCGGAGGATACCGGCCGGATCTTCCCGCCGCCCGGCGATTCCTCCCTGCGCGGCGGCGGCGCCGCCGACGTTCCCTTCTCGCCCGCCACCGCCAGCCGGCCCCGGACCGTGCCCGATGCAATTGTCTGGCACACCGCCGTACTCGGAGAAGAGAACTACGATCCCTCGATCCGGCCCACCGCGAACAACGCCCAGGACCATGCCGCACAGGAAGCTCTGGAGATCCGCCGCCTCATCGAGCAGCAGCTGGCGCTGCCGCTGCCCGAAGGCCGCGACAAACCGCGGAATCTGAAGCCCTGGCGCATCGCCATTCTGGCCCGCGCGCGGCGCCATCTGTCCGCCATCATCCAGGAGCTGAAGGCGCACGCGGGCAAGCCGGCCGTTGCCTTCCGGGCCGTCAACCTCGATCCGCTCAGCGAGCTGCCCGAAGTGCTCGACGTGCTGGCGCTCACGCGAGCCGTGCTGCATCCCGGCGACCGCGTCGCCTGGCTCGCCGTGCTGCACGCGCCCTGGTGCGGCCTGGGCCTGGCGGACCTGCTCGCCCTGACCGGCGAAGGCGCGGTGCAAGGCCGCGGCGAAACCGCCGGCGCAGACGGGTCCGGCGGCGAGAGCCTCGAAATATCCATCTCTCCCGATAGCCATGCCGGCCCCTCCGATTCCTACGCCAGCGTCGCCGAGCTGGTGCGCACGCGGCGCCAGCACCTCAGCCCGCTGGGCCAGCGCCTGCTCGACCGTTCCTGGCCCGTACTCGAGACCGCCGCGGCCACCCGCGGCTGCGCTCCCCTGGCCGTGCATATCGAGCGGACCTGGCGCTCCCTGGGTGGCGACGCTCCCTTGTCCGCTGGACAGCGCGGCAACGTCTTCCGGTTCCTGGAGCTGCTTCGCAAGGTGGAGCGCGAGAGTGGGCTGGCCGGCCGCGATCTCCTCAACGAGCTCACCGCCAAGCTCCAGGATCTCTATGCCGAGCCCGGCAATCTCCTCCCGGACGACCCACAGGGGGGTCAAGCCAGCCCGACGGGCCAGGTCGAGCTGATGACCATCCACAACGCCAAGGGCCTGGAATGGGACATGGTCCTGATTCCCGGCCTGGAGCGCGGAACCGGCCGCGACCGCCCCAGCCTGCTGGACTGGCTGGAGTTCGATGACGCCGGAAGCGGTCCAGAGGAGGCTGCTCTCCTGCTGGCCCCGATCTGGCGTAAAGGCGACATCTCGGGTGCGCTGAATAGTTGCCTGCGAAGCATCCGCGCCGAGCGCGAACGCGCCGAAGAGAAACGCCTGTTCTACGTGGCGGCCACGCGCGCGCGGGAGCAGCTTCACCTTTTCGGCGCGGTGGGACGCCGCACAAGTGGAATGCGCGGAGATCCCGCCCCCGGCACGCTGCTCAAAGCCTGCTGGCCCGCGGCGGAAACGCACTTCACCCAGTACATGGCCCCCCCCGAAAGCGGTGCGGCATCGCCGCCGGCGGCGCTGGGGCCGGAGCTTGTCGCGGACCCAGACCTTCCTGCAGACCCGGAGGCCGAACCAGCCCCCGGACTGGAGCCGGAATCGGCCGCGCCGCCGCCTCTGATTCAGAGGCTTCCGCTCAGCTTCGATCCTGCCGAACGCTTCCGCCGCGCCGCCGCGCAGCGCCTGCCCTACACTCAAGGCTCGTCGCTTTCGCACGCTCCCGCTTTTGAACGGCCGGAGGGCTCGCTGGCCGCGCGCGCCTTTGGCAATGTCGTCCATCGCTATCTGCAGGCGATGGCCGGACGTCTGGCGGCCCAGGCCTCCCCCGGCGCCATGGCCGGTGAGCTGGACGCCGCCGAACTGAATACGTGGGAGCCGCGCCTGCAGGCCAGTCTGCGCGCCGAGGGCCTTCCGCCCTCGGCGGTGGTGCGTGAAGCGGCACGGGCTTTGCGCGCCTTGCAACTCACTCTGAGCGATCCGATCGGCCGCTGGATCCTGGCTCCGCATCCGCGCGCCGCCAGCGAACGCACCCTGACCACCGCTTGCCTGCAAAGCTTCCGGGTAGACCGCACCTTTGTTGCCGGCGACGCTCCGCGTACAGCGGACGACGGCTGCATCTGGATCATCGACTTCAAAACCACGGAGCCGGGCGCGCGCCCCGAGGACCGCTTCGCCGCGGCCGAAATCGCCAGGTACACGGCCCAGCTCGAGGCCTATGCCGCCATCCGCCGCTCGCTTCCCGATGGCAATCACCCCATCCGGCTGGGTCTCTTCTACCCGCTTGTTCCGCGCCTGCTGCACTGGCTCTCCGGCGCAGCGATTCCCACGATGGAACCCGCAACGATGGAACCCGCAACAGAACAGAGCGGCAGTGCTATTCTCCGTTCTAGGTTCTAGAATGGTATTTGCACGTCTTCCGAGGACCGTCAACCCCGATGTTTCCAAACGGACATCTTGTGCTTTGCGTGGACGACGAAAAAGTGGGCCTCAACGTCCGCAAGATGCTGCTCGAGCGCTCGGGCTATCGGGTGCTCACCGCGCCGGACGGACCGTCCGGTCTGGAGCTGTTCGAGACTCATCCGGTAGAGGCGGTGGTGCTCGACTACTCCATGCCAGGGATGCATGGCGGCGATGTCGCCGCCCACATGCGCCAGAGCAAGCCGGATGTACCCATCCTGATGCTGTCGGCCTACGTCGGCCTTCCGCCTGAGGTGACGAACCTCGTGGATGCTTATATGACCAAGGGTGAGGGAGCACCGGCGCTGCTCGCGAAACTGCAAAGCGTTCTGCCGGATTCGACCGCCGTAAAATTGCTCTGACGCTGTCCGACTGAGAGCGCACGTGAAACTGAGTCAGTTCAACCGCATACTTCTGCAGACACTGTTCGTTCCGGTGTTTGCGCTGCTTTGCGTCTCGGGCGTGCTGGTCTGGCAGATCCTGAAGGCGGAGCGGACGGTCGCCCATCTGGAGATCGCCGACCAGAACATCGCCAGCATCAATCTCATCTCCGCGCTCATCGCCGATCAGGAGACTGGCGTTCGCGGATACCAGAGCACCTCCAACCCGATCTTCCTGCAGCCATATGAAGCTTCGGCGACTCCGCTGCAGCAGAGTGTGCAAAAGCTGCGCGCCGGCGTTGCCAGCCAGAACGGAGGCATGGACTCCGTGGACGCATTGCAGCGGGCGCAGCGGAGCTGGCTGCACCAGATCGCCATACCGATGATTGCTACGGTCACCTACGGCGGCAATGCTCGGGACCCGGCGGTCGACCTCCGCGGCAAGGCTTACATGGATCACATCCGTGAGATCGAAGCCCGCATCTTCATAAGCCAGGAGGCGCAGCGCAAGCGCCTCATCGACCACTGGCATACCGAGGTGCTCGACACCCTGGCCGCTGTCGTGGGGCTGGGTCTGGTGATCGGTCTGATGATCGGTGTCTTCGCCCGCAATCGTCTCGGAATGGTCCGGGACGCCTACCGGGCCACCATGGACGACCAGCGCCGTACCCAGGCTGCCCTGCTCGCCAGCGAAAAGCTCGCGGTCGGCGGTCGCCTGGCCGCCAGTATCGCGCATGAGATTCACAACCCTCTGGACTCCGTGGTCAATCTGCTCTACCTGATGAAGCAGGGCTCCAACGAGCCAGAGCGACAGGAGTTCATCGACATCGCGCAGGCGGAATTGAAGCGCGTCACCCGCATCAGCCGCGCCATGCTGAGCCTGTACCGCGAATCTCAGCTTCCGGTCGCGCTGAACATCTCGGATATTCTGCAGGACATTCTGGTGCTGCTCGACTACGAGATCGCTCAAGCTGGACTTTCCGTCGAGTTTGAGCTTGCCCCGAACGCCGTGGCGCAAGGCTTCCCCGCTGAAATTCGCGAGGTGTTCCTCAATCTGCTCACCAACGCCGCGGAGGCCTCGCACTCCGGCGGGACGATCGAGGTGCGCGCCTCCAGCTGCTCTTCCGCCCCCGAGCCGGCCGCCAACAGCGACATCCCCTCCGCGGAATCAGGTGTGGTTGTCACCATCACCGATCATGGCCGCGGTATCGCACCCCGCAACCGGGAACTCCTGTTCCGGCCCTTCTTCACCACCAAAGACGAACCGGGTAGCGGCCTCGGACTCTGGGTCAGCCAGGCCATCGTTCACAAACATGGCGGCTCCATCAAAGTGAAGACCAGCACGGAGGCCACGGCTCACGGTACGGCCGTAACCGTCTTTCTGCCCTGCGGCGAAACACCTCTCTCGATCAGTGCGGCTGTCGCGGCCAGCGTTTAGTTCCGGACTACAGGACTGATTCCGTACTACAGGACTGATTCCGGACTACAGGACTAATGCGCAATCCTGCGCTCGAGTCGCACCGGTCGCTGGCGCCTTCTCCCGCATGCCGGCGCGGAGAGACGCTGTAAGCGGGCCGCGATAGGGCACTTTCAGGGTTGCTGTACTCAGGCCGCGGACTTCATGTAGCGTTTGCAGGAAGAGCCACCCTGCACACCGCCTCCGAGGGCACGGTCACCCGGTACGGCTCTGGATCGCACCCGCCGTTTCAACCTGCCTGGGTCATGGCGCGTTGAACTTTCAGCCCATCAATCCGAAGCTTTCGCTTGCGCTTGAGCCAGACTAGAGTGAGGCATGCTTGCTTTCGCGGAACAGGTCAACGCCGCTCATCCTACCGCAGGGGACATCGCAAACCGCCGCTGGATCTACGTTCCTTATGACCGCTACACCGATCGTGTCGGTCCACTCACGGAGCAGCCACCCTCCGACACAGGCATCGTAATCGTCGAATCCACGGCGAAAGGGTTCCGTCGTCCGTACCACAAGAAGAAGCTCATCGTCCTGATCTCAAACATGCGGCACTTTGCCCTGGAGCAACGAGACAGGGGTGTCTCAGTCCTCTATCACTTCTCACCCTTGAGCCATGGTCAGGCGCTCCTGAACCTTCAGCAGGAACAACATCTGCAACCGCTTACCTGCATGACACCGGCCGAGCGAGAACTGCGGCTCGACCTCTCCACGGCACAGCAGAGCGGCCTCGCCTTGAATCTCGTGCAAGACGACACATGGGTCTCCACACCCAAAGACTTCCTCGACACCTACGGTTCGTTCAAGCCCGGCAAAGCGTATGTCATGGATCGCTTCTACCGGCGTATGCGTCAGCAGACTGGAATTCTGATGCAAAACGCCAGACCCATCGGCGGCCAGTTCTCGTTCGACGCCGACAATCGCAATCCATACAAGGGCGAAGTTCCCGTCCCCACACTACCTGCCTATCCGCCCGATGCCATCACGCAGGAGGTGATCGCCCTGGTGGAGTCCACCTATGCACACCACTTCGGCAGCGCCAACAACTTCGACTTGCCTTGTACGCAAGCCGACTGCGATCTCATGTGGCGCTTTTTCCTCGACCATTTCCTGGAACACTTTGGCCGATTTGAAGATGCCATGCGCGACGATCACGCCCAACTCTTCCACTCCCAGACCTCGGTGCTGCTCAACCTTGGCCGTCTGCTCGCTTCAGACCTTATCCGTGACGTAGCCGACCGCGCTGAAAAAGGTACAGCACCCTTGGCCTCCTGTGAGGGCTTTATCCGCCAGCTACTCGGCTGGCGTGAGTTCATGCGCCACCTCCATGAGCAGACGGATGGCTATCGTCGTCTCGACGGTCACGTTGCACAAGAGGGACATCCACGTCCCCAGGAGAAATCGCCCGACCAAACCAAGACCGCGGCCCAGGCGTACCAATCCACCGCCTCTGGCGACCCCTATGCCGGAGCCACGCCCTCGGCCCTTCACGCTTCTCTCCCGCTACCCGCCGTCTACTGGGGCGTACCGTCCGGCCTGCACTGTATGGACACCGTTGTCGCGCAGGTTATAGAAGAAGGCTGGTCCCACCACATCACCCGACTCATGGTTCTGTCCAACCTCGCGACACTGTGCGGATTCTCCCCACGCGAGCTCACCGACTGGTTCTGGTTTGCGTACGTCGACGCCTACGATTGGGTCGTCGAGCCGAATGTTCTCGGCATGGCCACCTATGCGGACGGCGGCCTTACCGCGACGAAACCATATGTCTCGGGCGCTGCCTACATCAATCGCATGTCGAACTTCTGCGGTCACTGCCAATACAATCCGAAAAAATCCATCGGCCCGGATTCCTGCCCTTTCACCGCGCTCTACTGGACATTCCTCGAACGCAACCAGTCCATTCTTGAGAACAACTTCCGCTTGCAAATGCCGTATAACGCACTACGCAAAAAATCTCCGCAGGAGCTGGTGCAACTGCGCGCACGAGCTGACGAAGCCATTGCTCATCTGCAAAGCTTCCAGCGTCCCGGCTATTAGGACTCGCCCTGGCGACAAGGACAACCCAAATTCACTCTCATCGTTTGGCGCGCGGTAACAATCGGGTCAGCGCGGTCGTGTGCCTCTCGATATTTTGAGACCGGCTTCGCGCTGGATCAGTACACTGATCGTGCATGAAGAAGATCGGCTTTCTATCCTTCGGTCATTGGACGCCGTCACCGCGGTCGCAGACGCGTACGGCAGCGGACGTGCTGCTCCAGTCGATTGACCTCGCCGTGGAAGCCGAGCGCCTGGGCATGGATGGAGCGTACTTTCGCGTCCATCACTTCGCGCAACAACTGGCATCGCCCTTTCCCCTGCTCGCGGCAGTGGGCGCACGAACGCGGAAGATCGAGATCGGCACCGGGATCATCGATATGCGGTACGAGAACCCTCATTACATGGCCGAGGACGCTGGCGCCGCGGACCTCATCGCTGGCTCGCGCCTGCAGCTGGGAATCAGCCGCGGTTCACCCGAGCAGGTAATCGATGGTTGGCGCTACTTCGGCTACCATCCGGCTGCTGGCGAAGACGGCGCCGGTATGGGTCGGCAGCATGCGGAACAATTTCTCGAGCTACTCCGTGGCAACGGTTTTGCGACGCCGAACCCGCGTCCCATGTTCGCCAACCCGCCGGGCCTGTTGCGCCTTGAGCCGTACTCCGCAGGTTTGCGTGACCGCATCTGGTGGGGCGCAGGTTCCAATGCGACAGCAGTCTGGGCCGCCAGACTCGGGATGAACCTGCAAAGCTCCACCCTCAAAAACGATGAAAGCGGTGAGCCGTTCCACATCCAACAAGCCGCCCAGATCCGCGCCTTCCGCGCCGCCTGGAAGGAAGCGGGTCACACCCGCATGCCGCGCGTCTCCGTGAGCCGCAGTATCTTCGCCCTGGTGAACGATCTCGATCGTGCGTACTTCGGAGGAGAAGGTCAGGACGAGGACAAGATTGGCTTCCTCGGCGGAGCGACCCGGGCCATCTTCGGCCGCAGCTATGCGGCGGAGCCGGATGTCCTGATCGAGCAACTGAGGGAGGACGAGGCGATCGCGGAGGCGGACACGCTTTTGCTCACGGTCCCGAATCAGCTTGGCGTTGCCTACAACGCGCACTTGTTGGAAGCCATTCTGACTACCGTCGCCCCGGCGCTCGGCTGGCGTTGAACGTTTTTACAAAGCAAGCAATCTCTTGATCTGCGGGAGCAATGCATGAACCGTCGAGACTTTGTGCGCCGCACGGTGGCGCTCTCCGTGGCTGCCAAGCTTTCCCACGTGACCGAAGCAGAAGTACCGGCGCCGCGCCGGAACCTGCTTTACGTCTTCGGAGATCAGCACCGGGCCTGTTCGATGCCGGGCAAGCCCTACTCGCCGGTGGTGGCGCCCACCTTCGAAGCCTTCGCCAGGCAGAACTTCGTGATGGAGAACTGCATTTCGAACTACCCGCTGTGCAGCCCACACCGCGGGATTCTGGTGAGCGGCCGCTGGCCACAGCAGACCGGGGTGATACGAAACGGGCCGGACATCGCTCTACCCGCACGCGAGTATGGCCTCGGGCAAGCCTTCAAGGACGCCGGCTACAGCACCGCGTATGTCGGCAAGTGGCACCTGTATAACGGCGAGAACCACTTTGTGCCTCCGGGCCCTCTGCGCTTCGGCTTTGACCATTGGCGCGTGTGGGGCAACACGAACAAACACTATGACGATTTCACCTGGAACCCGGAGACCGGCGTGAAGGAGGTAGACGCCGGGTGGGCGCCAGTCCCCATGACCGACCAAGCAATCGAGTTCATCGGCCAGCAGACAAAGGACAAGCCGTGGATGATGGTCGTCTCCTGGAACCCGCCGCATCCGCCGTTCAATCCGCCGGCAGAGGATGCCCAGCCGTATCCGCAAGCCTCGCTTCCGCTGCGGCCGAAAGTCGCATTGACCCGCGGCGACGGCACCAAATCCGCACCGCCGCCATTGCAAAGTGAGGCGGCCCTGCGCGAAGCCGAACGAGGCTACTATGGCGGCATCACCGGCATCGACAAGCAATTCCAACGCCTGCTCGATGCGCTCGACACTACCGGCCAGGCCGAGAACACGATTGTTGTTTACACCTCCGACCACGGCGAGATGATGGGCACGCACTGCCGCATGGCCAAGCAGGTGCCGTGGGAGGAAAGCTGCCACGTGCCCTTCTACGTTCGCCTCCCCCACCCACGCAGTCATGCCAGCGCCCCCGAGGGCGATTCTGGACACGATAAAGGAAGCAAGCCCGGAAGCGATCCTGCAGCCGATCCTGAGAGCAATCCTGGACACGCGGCCAAGGACCTGATGGGCTCAATCGACATCTACCCCACTCTATGCGGGCTAGCCGGGATTCCGGCGCCGGAGCACTGCGCCGGGCGTGATCTTTCGCGGGTGATGCGGGGTGAGCGCATGCCCGCGAGCGAAGCAGTCATCCTCATGAACGAGTCAAACGGGGACGGCAACAACCCGGAGGCCATCGGCTTTCGGGGTATACGCACGCTGACCCACACCTATGCCGTTGCCATAGATGGCCGGTGGCTACTCTACGACAATGTCGCTGACCCCTACCAGCAGAAGAACCTGGCCACGGACCCAGCGCAGGAAGCTCTTATGGATCGATTCGACCACATGATCGCGGCCTGGCAGACTGCGACCGGGGACACCTTTCCGTTGCTGGAGGCGGTAGCGAAGCTCTCCAAACAGCCCGCGTAGCATCCAGCGCTTGAGGACCCTGCCGCTACGCGGGAACGGGATCCAGCAGGCGCACCAGCAGTTCCGCGGCCTGCTCGCACTGCGCGCGGCTGACGTCGCGGTGCGTCACCAGCCGCACT
>CAXUIM010000133.1:0-10992 GCA_964250885.1 uncultured Acidobacteriaceae bacterium
CCCAGCAGCGCGCATGTGTCATCCAGAATGACGTGCACCGGAATCGTCTCGAGCAGTGGCGAAAGACGGCCTTTATCAAGGAAGGCCTGCAGAAACTGTCCCTCCTGCATGGTCTTCAGAATCTTCGGCGCAATGCCGCCGCCTAGATAGATGCCGCCCGTCGCCAGCACCTTCAAAGCGACATTGCCCGCCTCGGCTCCATAGGCCGAGGTGAAGATCTGCAGCGTCTCCAGACAGATTTCGCTCGAGCCGTCCTCCGCGCACTGCCCGATCACGGCATTCGGGTCTTCGGCGGACATTCGGTCGTGCAGCCATGCCGGCTCCTCCATCTTCTGGTCGTCGCGCATAAAAGAATAGACGTTCTTGATGCCAATGCCCGAGACGACGCGCTCGAAGCTGACGCGCCCGTTGAGAGAACGGCGCAAATATTGCAGCAGCGCCACCTCGCGGTCGTCACGCGGCGCGAAGTCGCAGTGACCGCCCTCTGAGGGCAGGGGGACATGCTGGCGCATCTTGGGATCCCAGATGAGCAGGCACTCGCCCAGGCCTGTACCCGCCGATACCAAGCCACGATGGCCGACCGCCTGCCGATCGCCCTCGTGCAGCGTGAAGATGCTCTCCGGCGCCAGCTCGGGGATACCGAAGCCATTGGCTTCCAGATCGTTTATCAGGAAGATGTGTTCAATGCCTACCAGTTGCTGCATCTCGCGTGCGTCGAGCGTCCAAGGCAGGTTCGTCAGCTTTAAGCGCCCGTCCCGCACCGGCCCGGGACAGCCAAAGCAGGCCGCGATGATCTGGGACTTCTCGTCTTCGTGCTGCTCCAGAAATTTGTTCACCACAGCGTCGAGGGTCGGATATTCGTGCGCCGGAAACTTTTGGTCACGCACGGGAGCGAGTCTCCCGTTCTTGAAGTTGTAAAGAGCCAGATGTACTTTCGTACCGCCAACGTCGCCTGCAAGGATCATTGCTGCTCGATCTCCCCGAATCAGATCTCCGGCCATCAGATGCCCGGAACTGGATTCCGGGCAATTCAGATCTCCAGAGTGCCTACCTTACGGCTGTCGTCAGAGGTATTGAAGACCTCCGTTGCTGCCGGCAGCCGGGCCGCGGCAGCTTCGTCCAGCAGAAAGAGCAGCTTACCATTCGCGGGCCGAATGAGCTGCGAGGGCAGGTTTTCCGGGTCCCGAGGTCCAGTCAGAACTTCCGCAAGGACCTGTGTCTTCTCCGGCCCTTCAATCTCGAAGACGACCTCGGCAGCCTGGTTGATTACAGGCCAGGTCAGCGTAATACGCCATGTATCCTTCTGCGCCACGTGGTTGGCAACCGCCAGCCGGCTCATCTCGTGGAGCGCCTCCGTGTGGGGAAAGAGCGAGGCCGTATGTCCATCCGGTCCCATGCCGAGCATGACCAGGTCGAAAGCCGGCGACTCGGCGCCCTCCAGCTTCATCGTGTTGCGCAAGGTGCTCTCGTAGCGAGAGGCCGCTTCTTCCGGATTGATCTCACCCTCCATCCGGAAGACGTTGCCTTCCGGAATGGGTACCTTGCGGAGCAGCAGATCCCGGCATACGCCGTAGTTCGACTCCGGATCGTCAGGCCCCACGCAGCGCTCGTCCACCCAGAACAGTTGCAGCTTGTCCCACGGAACCGTTGCCAGGAAGGGTTGATTCGGATCCGCCAGGAGCTTGAAAACTGCCTTGGGCGTCGACCCGCCGGAGATCGCCAGGCGGGCGACGCCACGCGAGGCAGACGCCTTCTCCACCGTCGCGGCAAACAGCCGCGCCGCGGCCAGCGCCATCGCTTCGGGGGTGGTCCAAACCTGATAGGTTACGTTGACAGGACGCGGCATTACGATTGCTCCGTTCGCAGTTGGCTGCTTAGAGGGTGAACTGTGCAGAGCGATCCTGAAGCATCGCTCCTGTTGCGGCGGACGGGGTAACCGGGCGAGTGGCGCTTCCCTCAGGGAAACTTCGGGCCAACGGCCTCGAAGCTCCCTTACCCCTGCAGGAGAAATACTGCAGCGGATCGCGGGCTTTAGAGCTTACGCCACCTTCGCCCGTCCGATTTGAGCATGGCGTCCGAGATCGCCGGTCCCCACGTGCCCGCCGGGTAATTGGGGAAATCCTTGGACGGATTCTTCGCCCAGGCTTCCAACAGCGGTGTCATCAGCGCCCAGGTCGCTTCCACGCCGTCACGATGGGCAAACAGTGTTCCATCGCCGAGCATGGCGTCCAGCAGCAGGCGCTCATACCCGTTGGCCGAGCTGGCGCCGAAGGCGTCCGCATAGCTGAAGTTCATGTTCACCGAGCTCATGCTCATGCTCGGACCGGGGACCTTGGCGGAGAAACGGAGAGCGATTCCCTCGTCCGGCTGTATGCGCATCGAGATCACATTGGGCTTGATTCCTTCCGCACCGGTGCCTGCGTGTCCTTTGAACAGCAGCAGCGGAGGCTGCTTGAACTCAATCGTGATCTCGGTAACGCGCTTGGCGAGGCGCTTGCCCGCGCGAATGTAAAACGGAACGCCGGCCCAGCGCCAGTTCTCAATCTCCAGGCGCAAGGCCGCATAGGTCTCGGTCTGAGATCGCGGGTGCACGCGATCCTCTTCGCGATACCCTAAGACGCGCTTGCCATCCACGGTTCCCGGGCCATACTGTCCGCGGATGGTGTCGGCGGGGTGGATCGGCCGGATGGCGCGCCACACCTTCACCTTTTCACTGCGCACCGCGGAAGCATCGAAGCTGACCGGCGGCTCCATCGCAACAAAGCTCAGCAGCTCCATCACGTGGTTTTGTACAACATCGCGCAGCGCTCCCGCCTGTTCATAGAACGGGCCGCGACCCTCAATGCCGATCGACTCGGCCGCGGTAATTTCCACGTGGTCGATGTAGTTGCGATTCCAGACATGCTCAAAGATGCCATTGGCAAAGCGGAAGACGAGAATGTTCTGCACCGTCTCCTTACCCAGGTAGTGATCGATGCGGAAGATCTGGTCTTCGGCGAAGACCTTGTTGACCTCGTCGTTGAGCTGCCGCGCCGAGTCCAGATCATGACCGAAGGGCTTCTCGATAACCGTGCGCACCCATTGATGCTCCCCGCCAGGCTTGGCCATTCCATGCTTGCCCAGAGAAGCAACGATGTCTGAAAAGTACTCCGGCGCGACCGCGAGATAGAAGAGCCGATTGCCGCGTGTGCCGAACTTCTCGTCCATTTGCGTAAGCTTTTCATTGAGGGCGGTATATCCCTGGTCCTCGTCGAAGTTCATAGCGAGATACTGCACGCGGTCAATGAACGGTTCCAGCTTGCCCTCATGCTCGTCCACACCCCCGCCCTTCACGATGCCATCCTTCATGTCCGCGGGAAAGGTGCTCTCCAGCGACCGGCGCGCAACCCCGAGAACGGCGAAATCCTCAGGCAAAAATCCGGCCTGCTCCAGATGATAGAGCGCCGGCAGGAGCTTACGTTTGGTCAGGTCGCCGGAGGCGCCGAAGATAACCACGATGCACGGATCGGGGCGGCGCTCAAGATGCTGGCTCGCCGCCATGGCCTCGGGACTGATATTTACCTGCGTCGTTGACATAAACTCTCCTTGCTCCGATTCTCGCCGCGGACTCAACCGCGTCGTGCCGTCTCCTGCCCTGCCCTGCTGTAGACAAATCGAGTGAGCACCAGGTGCAAGCCGCTCTCGTCGGATCGTCTGCTCTCCAAGCGTCCAACTGCTCTCCAGGCGTTCAGCCCCAGGCGAGTGTCAACGCGCTCGCGAACCGCACGGACCGGGCCGCAAAGCGTTCGCCCGGCCCCGCCGTTTGTTCCTCTTCATGGGCGTTGACTCAACTGTGTGACTGCCAAGTGTATCGGCAGTCTGGAACCGAACCGTCTCTCTTCTCGCCAGCTTACTCGGTCTTCTTTACCGCATGGCCGCCGAACTCATTGCGCATGACAGACAGCATGCGATCGGTGAAGTTGTTCTCCTCGCGAGAACGGACCCGCCGGATCAACGATTCGGTAATTACCGGCGCGGACACATTCAGGTCGATCGCCTCATACACGGTCCAGCGGCCTTCGCCGGAGTCCGGGACGTATGGCTCCAAACCGTCCAGTTCCGGATTTTTCTTGAGCGCGTCTGCGGTCAGGTCCAACAGCCAGGAGCGAACTACGGATCCAAAGCGCCAGATCTGCGAGATTTGGGGCAGATCCAGATCGAGCGGGGTCTTCGCCTTCATAATCGAGAATCCTTCCGCATAGGACTCCATCATGCCGTACTCGATTCCGTTATGAACCATCTTGACGAAATGTCCCGCGCCGGACGGGCCCACGCGACCCCATCCCTTGTCCGCGGCCGGAGCCAGCGCCTCGAAGATGGGCCGTAGATGTTCCACAACGTCTTCATCCCCGCCCACCATCATGCTGTAGCCTTCGGTGATGCCCCAGATGCCGCCCGAGGTGCCTACGTCGACGAACTCGAAGCCCTGCGGCTTGAGTTCCGCGTGACGGCGCTGCGTGTCTTTGTAGTTCGAGTTTCCGCCATCGATGAAGATGTCACCCTTCTGCATCATCGGCTTCAGCTTCGCAATGGTCTGGTCCACCGGATCGCCCGCCGGAACCATGATCCAGATCGCTCGCGGAGCCTGCAGATTCTTTACCAGGTCTTCCAGCGAGTTGGCGCCGGCTGAGCCCGCCTCCGTGAGCCGCTTCACCGCATCCGCGGAGAAGTCAAAGCCCACCACTTTGTGACCGGCCCGGTGCAGCCGCTCCGCCATGTTGCCGCCCATTTTTCCAAGCCCAATCAGTCCGAGTTCCATGTGCTCCATCCTTTGTCCAGAAGACGCCCTTAGAGACTAACCCCAATCGCTGTCAAAGCTGAGTTCGCGCAAAGGTAACCCGCTAAATTCCCTTCTTCTCACAAGCGCGCTCACTCAATAACCAGAGAAGCACATTGCCTGCGCGGCTTCCGTTCGCCTCACGGAGCGTCAGGATAATCCGATTCCACGGTGGTCTGCTGCCACCGGTCCAGATCCGCGGTCCATTGCTCCAGACGGGTACGATATCGCTGTAGCGCAATCTTGCCCAGCAACAGGTGTTTCGGGGGTTCGGGCGAACTCACCGCCGCCACGATCGCCGCGGCGGCTCGCTGTGGATCACCGGCCTGCTTGCCCGACTGGGTCGCGAAGTACTCGCGGGCCTTGCCGGCGCTGGGCTCATAATCGGGAATACGCTGCTTCGCCTCGACTCCCGAGCGGCCCAGAAAATCGGTGCGGAACGGCCCCGGCTCCACCACCGTGACATATATTCCCAAAGGCGCCAGCTCGGCCGCCAGCGCTTCGGACAGACCCTCAATCGCAAACTTGGTGGCGTTGTAATATCCCCACCCCGCGCTTCCGATCAGGCCGCCGATGGATGAAAGATTCACTATGCTACCTTGCATCTGTTTACGAAACTGCGGCAGCAGAGCCTTGGTCACGTTCACAAGACCGAACAAGTTGGTCTCGAACATCGGCATGTATTCGCCGACCGAGACTTCTTCGACGGCGCCGGTCACGCCGTAGCCAGCGTTGTTCACCAGAACATCGATATGGCCGAAGCGCGCCAATGCATCCGACATGGCCTGTTCAATCTGCGAGGCCACGGTGACGTCGAGCGTTACCCTCTGCAAGTTCGCGGGATACCGGCCCTCCAGGGCCTTGAGCTGGTCCGGCTTGCGTGCCGCGCCCACGACGTACGCACCCTGCTCCAGCAGATACTCTGTAAGCGCCAATCCCAACCCTGAAGAGGCGCCCGTGATAAACCAGACCTTTTCGCGCTGCGACTCACCCTCTGTCCTGTGCCGCAGCCTGTCTGTCCTGTGCCGAACGATACCCGCATTTTCCATACACAATCAGACGCCCACAAACGCTGACGCGATGCAAAGCGCCTGAACTTGCTCTGGCTGGAGTGGAGGTCCCTTGCGGGTCGATATTCAGGCTCGGCTCTGCTGTTCAGGGCCAGAGCTCTTCAATTCCACCCTCACCTGCAACCAGGGCCAGGCGGCCCATATGAAGAAAGAGTCCGTGCTCGACAACACCGACGATGCGGCGGATCTCCGCCGCCGTCTGCTCCGGGTCGGCGATTACGCCACAGGCGCAGTCCAGGATGAAATTGCCCTCATCGGTCAGGTAGGGGCCGCTTCCACTCGTCGCCACCCGCTGCCCGGGATTCAGCCCCAGCGCAGCCAGCCTGGGCTCCACCAGCGGCAGCGCCATCTTGATCACCTCAACCGGCAGCGGAAATTTGCCCAGATGCTTCACCACCTTGGTAGAGTCCACCACCACGATGAATCTCTGGGCCGCGCTGGCCACGATCTTCTCGCGCAGCAGCGCCCCACCACCGCCCTTGATCAGCGCCAACCCGGGCCCAACCTCATCGGCGCCGTCGATATAGAGATCCAGCTCGGGCAAATCCCGCAGGCCGACCACATCCATGCCGAGCGAAAGCCCAAGATCGTGACTGGCATTGCTGGAGGCAACGCAACGGATCCGCAGGCCCTGCCGAACGCGCTCTCCCAGCGCCCGGATAAAGAGGGTAGCCGTTGTGCCGGTTCCCAGGCCCACGGCCATGCCGTCCTCCACCAACTCCGCGGCACGCCTGCCGACCAGCGCTTTCGCCTCATCCTGCGTCATCGTCTCACCTGCATGGACTTACGTTACAGCGGCGAGCCGCTATAAGGCAGCAGGGGCGACGCCTTCAAGACGCCGCCCCTGACTGCCGATATTAAAAACACCATCTCTCGACCCAGCCCGTTTACTTCTTGCAAAGCTTTTTGGCCTCTTCTACAACATGAGCGACGGAGATGCCCAGCTTCTCCAGCGCGATCGCGCCGGGCGCCGAGGCGCCAAACCGATCGATTCCGATGGCCATCCCTTCTCGCCCGATGTACTTCCACCACCCCATCGTCGCGCCCGCTTCAACCGAGATCTTGGGCACCCCATGCGGGAAGATGGACATCTTGTAGTCCTCATCCTGCTCTTCAAATATCTTGAAACTCGGCATGGAAACAACCGTGGCGTTGATGCCGGCGCCCTTCAGCTCCCCGGCGGCCTTCAGGATGACCGAGACCTCCGAGCCGGTGGCTACCAGCACCAGATCCTTGCCATCCTGCTGCAGGATATAAGCGCCCTTGGCGACTCCTTCGGACACCTTGTATTTGGCCGCGTCGAGCACTGGAAGGTCCTGCCGCGACAACGCCATGAAGCTGGCCGACCTGCGCTGGAGCGCCAAGCTCCAGCAGGCCGCCGTCTCGTTGGCATCCGCCGGCCGGAAGTCGGTGAGCTGCGGGATCGCACGCAGCGCCATCAGGTGCTCCACCGGCTGATGCGTCGGCCCGTCTTGACCGAGGCCCACCGAGTCATGCGTGAAGATGTACAGCGAGTGCGAGCTCTGCAGCGCTCCCATACGCAGGGCGGAGCGGCAGTAATCGCTGAAGGTGAAGAACGTCGAGCCAAACGGTATCAGGCCTCCATGAGCGGCGATCCCATTCACCGCCGCCATCATGCCAAACTCGCGTACACCGAAGAAGACATTGCGCCCCGCCGGGTCCACGTGAAAGCTCGGCGAGTCTTTGAAGATCGTCTTGGTGGACGAGGTCAAGTCGGCCGCGCCGCCAAACAGTTCCGGCACCACCTTGGCAATCGCATTCATCACCGTCTGGCCGGCATTGCGGGTTGCAATCGGCTTGTCTGTCGGAAAGCTCGGCAGCGACTTCTCCCAACCCTCGGCGAGCTTCATAGACGTCGTCCGGCTGTACTGCCCGGACAGCTGGGGGTACGCCTTCTTGTACTCCTCGAATTTCGCATCCCACGCGGCCTGCTCCTTGGCGCCCTTGTCCTTGGCCTGCAACCAGTTCTTGGCCGCTTCTTCCGGCACGTAGAAGCTCTTATCCTCCGGGAAGCCGAGATTTCGCTTGGTGGCCTTGGTGGCTTCCGGCCCCAGCGCCTCACCGTGCACCTTGTTGGTTCCAGCCTTGGGGCTGCCATAACCGATGACGGTGCGCACGCGAATCAGCGAGGGCCGCGTCGTCTCCGCCTTGGCATTGAGAATGGCTTTCTCGATACCTGCCAGGTCGTTGCCATCCTCGACCATCTGCACATGCCAGTGATACGCCTCGAAGCGCCCGGTTACATTCTCGGAAAAACTGAGCTCCGTAGGTCCATCGAGGGAGATCAGATTGTCGTCGTAGAGCACGATCAGCTTACCCAGGTTCAACGTACCGGCCAGGGAGCACGATTCATGCGAGATGCCTTCCATCAGGTCGCCATCGCCGCACAGCACATACGTGAAGTGGTCGACCGGCGTATGGTTCTCGTGGTTGTAAACGGCCGCGAGATGCTTCTCCGCGATAGCCAGCCCCACAGCCTCTGCCAGCCCCTGCCCCAGCGGGCCCGTGGTGACCTCGACGCCCGGAGTCTCGCCGTACTCGGGATGTCCCGGGGTATGCGATCCCCATTGCCGAAACTGCTCCAACTGCGAGATGGGCAGATCGTATCCGGTAAGGTGCAGCACCCCATACAGCAGCGCGGATGCATGTCCGTTGGAGAGGATGAAGCGGTCACGGTCGGACCACAGCGGATCGCCCGGGTTGTACTTCATCAGCTTATGGAACAGCAGGTAGGCGATGGGAGCACACCCCAGCGGCGCTCCAGGATGGCCGCTATCGGCCTTCTCTACCTGGTCAACGGCCAAAAACCGTAACGTATTGATCGACAGTTGATCCAGATCGGCCTGCTGCCGCTCCTCGACTGCGTCCTGCTGCTGTTGTTCAATCATCTCAGCCCTCAAAGAAAAATGTCGCGCTTGAAATATTGCGCTTACTACTTAAAATATTGCGCTTACTAATAGATGCGCTCTCAGGATTGCGTAGCTCCAATAGTGTACTCGGGAGCGCTTCCGTTCACCGTCCGGGGGCATGAGCTTCACTGCCGCGGGTGCGCCCGGAAGCGAGGAATCTAAGGTTCCGTTCCGCCACAAGGACGGCCCTGTACTGCTTCAACCCGGAGCCTGTCGGTGTTAAACCTTCAACCCGATCAACCGCATCAGCTCAGAGCCGTTGGTCGTCGCCACGACACCGTCGCGCATCTTGAAATCGAAGCGCATCGTTCCGTCCTCAATCTGTTCCTGGAAATGCATGTTCTTCAGGGTTCCGCTCCCCAGACCGTCCATACCGGTCAGGGTCAGATCATGGGTCGTCACAATGCCCAGGGCGCCGGCGTGAACCAGCGCTCCGATGACTCCCCTGGCTCCAATCAGCCGGTCCCTGGAGTTCGTGCCCTGCAGCAACTCATCCAGCAGGAACAGCACCCGGAAGGGCGGCTGGATCTCCTCCGCCTGACGGCAGATCCGGCTGAGCCTCTCGATCTCCGCATAAAAGCGCGACTGTCCACTTTTCAGCGAGTCATTCAGCAGCAGGCTGGCCCCGATCCGCAGAGATGTCAGACGCAGACTTCGCGCCCGCACCGGCGCACCGCACATCGCCAGCACCGTATTAACACCCACGGCCCGCATCAGCGTGCTCTTGCCCGACATGTTCGATCCGCTGACCAGCAGCACCCGCGTCTCCCCACCGAGACAGACGTCATTGCGCACGCAACGGCTGGCGGGCAACAGGGGATGGCCGAGTCCTTCCGCCTCGAAACAGCCCTCCGGACCGGCGATCCCCGGGAAGGGGTCCGCCGGATGTTCATAGCTGTAACCCGCCAGAGAGAGCAGCGCCTCCATTTCACCCAGCGCCTCCAGCCAGAGCCGGGCCGTCGATCCATGCCGCCGCCGCCAGCGCTGGATCGCAAACGCCAGCTGAACTGAATACATCAAGGGCAGGTTGAGCGCCCGCACGACCGGGTTATCGAGAGAATCCCGATACCGCCCCAGGGCGGCCAGCTGGGCGATGGCAGCGGACGCGGTCAAAGTACGAGAGGAGAGCTTTTTCTGAATCGCCACCAGCAGCGGGGCCGCGAAGATCTCGCCCTCGATCTGCTCCAGCAGCGCCGCCATCACTCGCATCGGCTGCAGAGTCTCATCCAGGCCGTCCAGCACGGCGCCGATTTCGCGCTTCAGCGGCAGCCGGAGGGTGGCCTCAATCACCAGCACAAAGAAGAGCGGAGCGAAGATTCCTTTTCCGATCCACATCCCCAGCGCGGCCACGGCAAGCATCGCCAGCGCACCGGCAAGCCAGGGCCACCCGCCCCGACGCAGGATATCGGGCGCCTCCACCCACGCCAGCAGCGGTTCCGCTTTGCCGCCGGCCATCACGGCATCGCCGGCGAGGGCCATCCGCTCGCGGAAGTCGAGCCGGGTCCGCAGCTCCACAATCGCCTGCTGGCGCTCCCGAATTCCATCCGGCGACGCCGGCTCCAGAAGCCAGTGCAACAGCGCCGCCTCGCCCATCGCCGTACGCGCCGTGCATAACAGCTCGAAAAGTCCGTCGCTCCCGACGATGTCCAGGTCCGCCGCGTACAGGTGCGCGGACAGATCGACCGGCACGGCGCGCGGATTGCTTCCAGCCCAGCGATCCTCAATCCGGGCGATGCCCTTGCGGTAGACCTCCGCCGATCTCTGCGCCACGGCCTCGCGCCGCAGCACGCGGGCGTGATACACGGCAACCGCCGCGAATAACAGGGCCGGGGCCGCAATCCACCAGCGCGACCCATATCGATCGAAGAAGCACAGCCAGACGCTAAGCAAAAACAAGGTAATCAGCAGCAGACGAACGTATCCCAGAGCGAAGTGCCGGGCCTTCCACTCCGCGGCGCGCGCCTCGTGACCCTGCAGCCGTCGCCGGTACTCCTCCATCGGCGCCGCCGAAAGACTATCCATTCGCTCATTATCAGCGAGCCGGGCCGCAGGCCGCTCTTTCGGCCCTTCTTCAAGCCCGTTCCTAAAGCGCGCTTTGCAGCCCGCCTTCCGCAAACTCACCGGCGCTATTTGGGTCGTGGAGGCGGAGGCGCCGGCCTTGGAGTGGGGGCCGGAC
>CAXUIM010000134.1:0-531 GCA_964250885.1 uncultured Acidobacteriaceae bacterium
CTGCAAAACGTGACCAGCGCCACGTCTTCGGCCACCCTGACGCAGGCGAAATCCCGCATCGTGATCGGCCGCTCATCCAGCCCCGTCTGGAGCAGCTCGGCAATGATCTCCGCCCTGGAATATACCCGGCCGGAGCTGCCGAATTCGCGAAAATCCTCCGCGAGCAGCGCGCTGAGCTTCTCGGGATCCCGGCGTACAGCGGGATCCAGCAGCATCTGTTCCAACTGGCGCAACTGGCTGGCTGGGTCGTCATTCGCAGCTGTGACTCCTGCGGCCCAGGGCCTGTTCACACCCCTGGGGCTGGGATGCAGTTGCGATCCGGGAACCGCTTCCGCCTCTTGCCGATTGTATGCAAGCCCAACCATGCCCGGCACGGCCGCATCCTACTTTGCCGAGGAGATTCGAATGAAAGCCCTTCCCTGGATCATCGCGGCCGCCGCCATTGGCCGCGCCGCCTACGGTTTATCCAGTACCCCTGCCCCTCACGCCGCCACCCGTTACGATTACCTGGAGAGCGCTGCGCGGGGTACC